>JBAZYX010000087.1:0-17712 GCA_041659105.1 Acidimicrobiia bacterium | reverse complement strand
GATCCGCGATTCGTTCTGGGGTAAGCGCGCTCGGAGGGATTCGAACCCCCAACCTTCTGATCCGTAGTCAGATGCTCTATCCATTGAGCTACGAGCGCTGGTGGTGAGTCCAACAGTGTACGCGCCGGCCTCCGGTGACGGCTGGCCGGAAGAAAGTCCCTGATCAGCGGGCGGTCTCCGAGGGGCGAACGCTCCCGAGGATTCCGCGACCACGACGAGGAGAGGGCCGAGGACATGAGCGATTCGAGCTTCGGCGACTGCTGGAAGCTCGGCCTCCCCCTCGTCGTGGTCTTCGGCGCGGTGGCGGTGCTCCTGGTACCCCTCGTCTGGAGCTTCTCGGTCGGCAACATCGTTCGGCCGGAATCCGCGACGATCGCGGCGCCGACCCCGACGATCCGGGCACGGCGCACCTAACGTCACGGGCCATGACGCGCCGCGTGCCCGCCCTCATCGCCCTGCCTCTCGCCGCCATCGCCCTCATGCTCGGCGGGGCCCCTGCCTTCGCCGCCTCGGGAGACCAGCAGATCGCCGACCAGGGGATCATTGTCGCCGGCGACGTGCCCGGCACCTGGACCGCGTCGCCGAACGACACCTCGGGCGACGCGAAGAACCTGAAGGTCGCCGCGAAGACCAAGGGCTGCGCCGACTACGTGAAGTTCGCCAAGGCGAACAGGGCGACCACCGAGGCAGTGTCCGACGACTACTCCTCGTCCAGCGACGAGCAGATCAGCAACCACTCCTACGTCCACAGGAGCGCGGCCGTGGCCGGCAAGGTCATCGACGCGTTCGGGAGCTCCGCCGTCCCCGGCTGCCTCTCGAACGTCTTCACCACGGCGATCAAGACCCAGCTCGCGAAGAGCCCGAAGGCGCGCACGAGCATCAGCGGGGTCGACCTGACCCTGGAACCGGTCGACCTCGGCAACACCGGCGTCCCCACGGTTGCCTACGAGGGAACTCTCTCGATCAGGCTGAAGGACGGCACCAGCCAGGACCTCGACGTCGGCCTGGTCGCCGTCCAGATCGACCGGGTCATCCTGACCTACTCGATCCAAGCTCCGATCGACGCGACCGAGATCCAGAGCGTGGTCGGGACCGCGCTGACCAACACGATCACCCGTACCGCGAACGCGCTCTAGGCGGCCCCAGCAGGGGACTCTCGTCCCGAATTCGCCCGCCCGCACCGCCGGGTGCCCTCCGACGCGCCGCGCCGCCCCTATCGTCGCGGGATGAAGCGCTTCGCACGTCTCAGTGCACTGCCCGCGGCCGCGTTCTTGACGATCACCCTGGTGGCCGGTCCGGCCACCGCGGCCACGTCGGACGCCCAGATCGCGAAGGCCGGCGTGATCGTCGCGAGCGACCTCCCGACGACCTGGACGTCGTCGCCGCCCGACAACTCGGGCAACAAGCAGGTCGAGAAGATCGCGGCGAAGGTGCCGTCGTGCAAGCAGTACCTCGCCTTCTCGAAGGCGAACAAGGGCACCACCAATGCCGAGTCGCGCGACTTCTCCCTGGGTGACGACGACCTCAGCAACAAGGCGTTCGTCTACAAGAGCAACGCCGCGGCCTCCAAGGCCATGAAGGCGATCGGCGCCACCAACGTCGCCGACTGCCTCACCACGGTGTTCCAGAAGGTGCTCGACGCCCAGATCGCCAGTGACCCGGCGTCGGCCAGGACGGTGAAGAGCGCCACCGCGTCGATCGAACCGGTCACCGCGCTCACGGGTGTCGGCGACGACGCGGTCGGCTACGCGGGCGGCCTCGACATCCAGCTCACCGACGGCACGGCCCAGCAGCTGCTGCTCGGCGTGCTCGCGGTGCGCACCGGGCGGGCCCTGACCACCTTCAGCTTCTCCGCCCCTCCGACCGACTCCGCGTTCACCACAGTGCTGGACAACGCGATCAACGCGTCGCTCACCCGCACCCAGGACGTGCTCGGGTAGACCGCGCGAGCGGCTCGACGAGCACACGACAACGAGAACGGCCCCGGCGATGCCGGGGCCGTTCGCTCGTACTGGGGGTGGCGGTCAGCCGGCGAGCAGGTCGCGTGCGCCGACGTCGGCCGATGGGTGGCGCAGCCGCGACAGCGCCCGAGCCTCGATCTGGCGGATCCGCTCACGGCTGAGGTTGACCAGCTGGCCGACCTCTTCCGGGGTGCGGGGCTCGCCACGGTCGAGGCCGTAGCGCAGCGACAGCACCCGACGCTCACGCTCGTCGAGGAGGGCGAACATGCGCTCCACCTCGGCCGGCAGCGACGCCCGGATCGCGGCGTCGACCGGCGACTCGGCGTTGGGGTCACCCACGAGGTCGCCGAGCTCGGTGTCGCCGTCTTCGCCCACCGGCGCGTCGAGCGCCACCGGGTCGGAGAGGAAGGGGATGAGCTCACGCACACGCGACGCCGACAGGTCGGCCTCGACACCCAGGTCTTCGACCGTGGGGGAGGCGCCGAACCGCTCCTCGAGCACCGTGTAGGCACGGCGGAGGCGGGTCAGCTCGTCCTCGGCCTGGACCGGGAGCCGGATGGTGCGCGCGGTGTTGGCGATGCCGCGGCTGATGGCCTGGCGGATCCACCACGTGGCGTACGTGGAGAACTTGAAGCCCTTGCGCCAGTCGAACTTCTCCACCGCGTGCATGAGGCCGAGGTTGCCCTCCTGCACGAGGTCGAGGAGCGGAAGGCCCGACGACTGGTACTTCTTGGCGATCGACACCACGAGCCGAAGGTTGGACTCGACGAACTGCCGCCGGGCAGAGTCGCCCTTGCGGACGGTGCGCTCGAGCTCGCGCTTCTCGGCCCGGGTGAGCCCGCTCTTGGCTGCCGCCAGGGTCTCGCGGGCGGCCTCGCCGGCCTCGATGGCCTGGGCGAGGCGAACCTCGTCGTCCTTGGTCAGCAGGTCGTGACGACCGACGTCGTCGAGGTACAGCCGAACGAGGTCTTCGGTCTCGGAAGTTTGCGGACGGAACTTGACTGCCACGGGATCCTCCGGGGATACGTGGGCGACGACGCCGTTGGGGGAAGGCGTCCGAACACCTGGTCAAACGCATGAGGGCGCCGCGACGTTCCCGCAGCGCCCCCCGCCTCGAAGGGAAGAGTATGACACAGAAGGGCTACCACCGTCCAGGCAATCCGGCTATCCTCCCGCACCCCTTGCCCCAGGCCGGACTTCGGGGTCACTCCGCCACCACCTCGAGCACCACCTCGACGACGGCGCCGGCCGCCCCGGGCAGGTCCACGTCGGCATTGTCGGCCTGGTAGCCGCGGGCCTGGACGTTGAGCAGCCGGACCGGCTCGGGCCCGAGGGGGAACGGCCCCCAGTGCCAGGTCCCCTGGTGGAGGACCACCACGTCGAGGGGCCGGAGGTGGAACGCCCGCACCGAGTCGACGTGGGCGGGGTCGGAGAAGTCGACGCCCGCCGGGGCCACGGCCACGACCGCGTCCACGTTCAGCGGCATGAGCACCTGGGTATGGGTGTCGTGGCGGTACATGCGGGCGCACACCGCGCCCGCCGGGGTGTGGTCCACCTCGTCGTACCCGTGGCCGATCACGTTGCAGTGCGGGTCACCCAACTCGTAGGTCAGCGTGTGGGTGCCGTCGGTGGGATCGGTGTCGTCCACCGGGAGCCAGCCGAACGGGGCGAAGGCCGCGGCGTCCACGTCCCCGGCCGTGACCCGAACCACCCGCATAGGCTGACCCTAGGTCAGGTGAGTCCGCGCGAGCGGGAACGCGCGAGGGGAGCGGGATGGACGTTCGGTCGATCGAAGACGTCGAGCCGGTCATCGAGCACAACGGCACGGTGCCGGTGTGGTGGCTGGTCAACCCGCGGGAGATGTTCGAGATCACCCAGGGCGGGCACCTCGAGCTGGTCAGCGAGTTCGAGGTGGCGGGCGGCGGCTACGTCGACCCGCACGACCACCCCACCCACGAGTTCTATTACGTCACCGCCGGGCGCGGGCTGATGACGATCGCCGGCGAGGAGCGCGAGATCCGCCAGGGCGACCTCGTGCACATCCCGCCCAACGCCGTGCACAGCCTCCGGCCGGTGTCCGACAACGCCCCGATCCACTGCTTCTGCTTCGCCGTCGGCACTCCGGACGCCGGCGAGGTCAACTACACCGAGCACTGATCGCCGTGGCGCGCGTCCTCGTGACCCGCCGTCTCCCCGACGGCGGGCTCGATCCGCTCGCCGCCGCGGGGCACGAGATCGTGCAGCGCGCTGACGACACGCCGTTCACCAAGGACGAGCTGTGCGCGGCCGTGGCCGACGTCGACGCCGTGCTGTGCCTGCTCACCGACAGGATCGACGCCGACGTGCTCGACGCGGGCGGCGCCCGGCTGCGCGTGGTGGCGAACGTGGCCGTGGGCTACGACAACGTCGACGTCACGGCCGCGCACGCGCGCGGCATCGCGGTCACCAACACCCCCGGCGTGCTCGACGAGACCACCGCCGACCTCGCCTTCCTGCTGATCCTCGGCGCGGCCCGGCTCGCGTCCGACGCGGAGCGCGACCTGCGCGACGGCACCTGGGACGGGTGGGAGATCACCGAGTACCTCGGCGTCGACGTCCACGGCGCGACCCTCCGCGTGGTGGGCTTCGGCCGGATCGGTCAGGCGGTGGCACGGCGCGCCGGCGGGTTCGCCATGGAAGTCCTCCACCACACCCGCCACGACACCGGCCTCCCGGGCTGGACCGACGACCTCGACGGGCTGCTCGTCACATCCGACTTCGTGAGCCTGCACACACCGCTCACGGACGCGACGCGTCACCTGATCGACGCACGCCGGCTGGCGCTGATGAAGCCGACGGCCGTGCTCGTCAACACCGCGCGCGGGCCGGTGGTGGACGAGGCCGCGCTGGCCGACGCGCTGCACGCGGGTCGGCTGTTCGCAGCCGGGATCGACGTCTACGAGCGCGAGCCCGAGGTGCACCCGCGCCTGCTCACCGCACCGCGGGCGATGCTGCTCCCGCACCTCGGCTCCGCGTCGGTGGCCACCCGCACCCGCATGGCCCACCTCGCCTGCACCGGCGCCATCGCCGTCCTCGCCGGCGACACCCCACCCAACCTCGTCCAGCCCTGACCCCAAGAGGCGTTGCTCACCGTCGGTTCGCGGTGGTGAAGAGCGCCTCGTGCGTCGAAGCGTGGCTCGCCGTCGCACAGCGACGGTGAGCAACGCCTCATGGGTGGTCGACGGGGGAGGGGTCGAGGTCGAGGAGCTCGATGGTTGTCTTGCCCGCGCGGAGGGCCGCGAAGAGGCCCGCCTCCTTCTCGGTGCGGGCACGGGCGGCGGCGAGCACGTCGAGCAGCGTGGCGTGGGGGACCACGACCACGCCGTCGACGTCGCCGAGGATCCAGTCGCCGGCGTCGACGTGGGCGTCGCCGGCGACCACCGGGTGACCCACCGACCCGGCGCGGTTCTTGGTGGCCCCGGTGAGCGCGATCCCCGCGGAGAACACGGGGAACCCGTGCGCGGCGAGCGCGTCGACATCGCGCACGCAGCCGTCGATCACGAGCCCGGCGATGCCGCGCGCCTCGGCCGCGGTGGTGAGCACCTCGCCCCAGTAGCCCAGCTCGGGCTCGTCGCCCACCGTGATCACGAGCACCGCGCCCGGCTCGGCCCGCGTGACCGCGACGTGGATCGCGAGGTTGTCGCCCGGGGTGCAGCGCACCGGCACCGCCGGCCCGGCCACCTCGGCTCCCCGCCACACCGGCCGGATGCGGCTGCCCATCCGGCGGGCCCCGCACTCGCCCAGCGTCGCGGCGCCGTGCCCCAGCAGCTCGGCAGCCGTGACGCCCGGATCCGCGGATTCACTCACGACGTCCACTCGTGACGTCCGCCCATGGCCTCCACGCTTTCGGAAACTGGCGGAGGGAGAGGGATTTGAACCCTCGAGGAGGCTCAACGCCCCCTACTCGCTTAGCAGGCGAGCACCTTCGGCCACTCGGTCATCCCTCCGTGAGCCGTGGAGCGTACCCCGGTGGACGCGATGCGCGGAAAGCGGATAGCGACATCGGCGGTCGTGGCGTAGAAACGACGCATGACGACGACCGCCGCCGCGCCCACCACCCGTCCGGCTGCCGCCGCCGGGGAGTGCGTCGCCGACGCCTGCCGGTGGATCGAGACCCGGGTGGCCGACGGCGCCGACGGCGCGGTGGTGCTCGCCGACGTCGCCGCCGCCGTGGGCACCTCGCCCGACACCCTCCGACGGGCGTTCGTGCGCGCCCTCGGCGTCACCCCCCGCCAATACGCCGACACGCTGCGCCGCGAGCGGCTGCGGGGCGAGCTGCGCACCGGCAACGACGTCAACGGCGCGCTGTTCGCCGCGGGGTACGGCTCCACCAGCCGGCTCTACGAGTCGGTGCACACCCACCTCGGGATGACGCCGGCGTCGTACCGGGCCGGCGGTGCCGGCGCGACGATCGCGTGGACGGTCACGCCGTCGGACCTCGGCCAGCTCCTCGTGGCCGCGACGGAGCGTGGCCTGTGCTTCATCCAGCTCGGCGACGACACCGCCGCGCTCGAGGAACGGCTCGTCGAGGAGTTCCCCGCCGCGTCCCTCGCCCGCGACGACGACGCGCTCGGCGTGATCGTCGACGCGGTGCTCCAGCGGATCGCGGGCGAGCCCGCTCCCGTCGACATCCCGCTCGACATCAGCGGCACCGCGTTCCAGCGGCGGGTGTGGGAGGCCCTGCGCCACATCCCCTACGGCGAAGTGCGCACCTACGGCGAGATCGCCGAGGAGATCGGCTCGCCGCGCGCCGTGCGCGCGGTCGGCACCGCGTGCGGGTCCAACCCGGTCGGGCTCGTCATCCCCTGTCACCGCGTGGTTCCGAAGAGCGGCGGCGTGGGCAACTACGGCTTCGGGCCCGAGCGCAAGCGCGTGCTGCTGCGACGCGAAGGCGCGTCAGTCCTCGGCGCCGGCGCCGGCCACCAGGACGACGGCGCGGCCACCCTCGACCTCGACTGACTCACCCACCGCGTCGCCCTCGCCCACGCGATCGGACGCGACCGCGACCGAGACGACACCGCGTGCGCCGGCGAGCGCCACGGGCACCGTCACCGGGTCGGCGCCCAGGTTCAGCACCACCTGCACGCGGTCACCCCGCCGGAAGCTCCAGCACGCGCCGGTCGCGCCGAGGTCGGCATACGCGCCGCGGCGGAGGTCGCGCGACGCCCGCCGCAGCGCGAGGAGGTCGCGCACGAGGTGGAGGGTCGAGCCGGCGTCGGCGCGCTGATCGGCCACATTGTGCGCAGCGAGGTCGCCGAAGGGCAGCCACGGCTCCACCGCCGGGTCCGTGAACCCGCCGCCGGGCGCGTCGGCCCACGGCATGGGGGTACGGGCCCCGTCGCGGTCGATCACGCCGCGGTACGCGATCGTCACCGGATCACGCAGGCGGTCGTCGGGCACGACGGTGTCGGGGAGGCCGAGCTCGTCGCCGTAGTAGAGAACCGGGGTGCCCCGCAGGGTCAGGAGCAGCACGAGCGCGCACCGGGCGCGGGCGTCGTCGCCGGCGCACCAGCGCGTCGGGAAGCGGCTGATGTCGTGGTTCGACATCGCCCACACGGGCCACGCGCCGGTGGGCAGCGCCGCCTCCGTCTCTGCGACCACGGCGCGCAGCTTCGCGGGGTCGAACGCGTCGTGCATGAACATGAAGTTGAACGCGAGCCCGAGCTCGTCGTCGTCGCCGTAGAAGGAGGCGAGCGTCTCGACGTCGAACACGTGCGTCTCGCCGAGGAGCACCCGGGGCGGGTCGTAGGTGTCCGCGATCGCGCGCCACCGGCGGTACACGTCGTGCACCTCCGGGCGGCACGAGTTGAACTCCTGACGCTGCCCGCGCAGCTGCTCCATCCAGTAGTCCTGCTCGGTGGCCGGCGGGTTGTCGCGCAGGAGCGCGTCCTTCACCACCATGTGCGCGACGTCGATGCGGAATCCGGCCACGCCGCGGTCGAACCAGAAGCGCAGGATCCGGTCGAACTCGTCGCGCACACCCTCGTTCCACCAGTTGAGGTCGGGCTGCTCCGGCAAGAAGCTGTGCAGGAAGTACTGGCCGGTGGTGTCGTCGAGCTCCCAGCCGGGGCCGAGGAACGTGCTCACCCAGTTGTTGGGCGGGCCGCCGTCGGGCGCGGGGTCGGCCCAGACGTACCAGTCCCGGTGCGGCGCGTCGCGCGACGCGCGCGCGTCGACGAACCAGGGGTGCTCGATGCTGGTGTGGTTGGGAACCAGGTCGAGCAGGACACGGATGCCCCGCGCGTCGGCCGCGGCCACGAGTGTGTCCAGGTCGGCGAGCGTGCCCAGCGCGGGGTCGACGTCGCAGAAGTCGGCGACGTCGTAGCCCCAGTCGGCATTGGGCGACACCGTGACGGGACTGGACCAGATGGTGTCGACCCCGAGCCATTCGAGGTGGTCGAGGTGGGCGATGATCCCGGCCAGGTCACCCACGCCGTCGCCGTTCGTGTCGGCGTAGGACCGCGGGTAGACCTGGTATACGACGGCGTCTCGCCACCAGGGCGCTGCGTCGGCGCGGACGTCGGAGGCGGGACCCATCGCGGCGGGGAGCGTAGGCGACGACCGGTGGCAGGCGTCGGTCGCGTTCCCTGTGGCGAGGCGGACACGACGAATGATCCACGGAGTCCTTGCGCGTTTCCCATCGAATGCATTAAGAAACCGCTGCGGCGGTTCGCTGACAGTGACGTCAGGATCACTGGCCGTCGCCCCGGGGGGGAAGTGATGAGGAAGCGGACGTCCGTTGCGATCGTGTTGGCCGCCGTCATGGCACTGGTCAGCGTCACGGTTGGGGTCGGCGCAGCCGGTGCCCAGAAGAGCGCCAAGATCGATCCCGCCGCGAGGCTCGTGTACGGGATGAACATGAGCGGCGGTGGGTTCAGCCAGCGGCTCCAGCCCGCGGCGATGACCGCCATCTGCGACGCCACGGTCGGCAACCAGGTCTTCGGCACGCTGATCCGCCGCGACACGGCGACCAACAAGCCCGTTCCCAACCTGGCCGAGAGCTGGAAGATCGTCGACCCGAACACGTTCGAGTTCAAGCTCCGCCCCGGTCTCACGTTCCAGGACGGCACCAAGCTCGATGCGGCCGCGGCCAAGGCCTCTCTGGACGCCAACCGGGCCTCGACCTCGAAGCTGGCCCCGACGCTCTCCGGGATCTCCTCGATCGAAGCGGGTGCCGACGGCCTCACGGTGACACTGAGGATGTCGACCCCCACTGCCGGCGTGATGCCCCTGACCCTCGCCGGTCGTGAGGGCATGCTCGCCGCGGCCGCCAGCACCGACACCAACCCGATCGGTGCCGGTCCGTTCAAGTTCGACTCGCAGGTGGTCGGACAGGAGATCAAGCTCTCGAAGTTCCCGGGCTACTGGGACGCGAAGAACGTCAAGCTCGCCGGCATCGACATGGTCCACACCGAGACCGGCAGCGCGGTGAACAGCGTCATCGCCGGTGACCTCGACATGGTCGACGGCGGCGCCGACGTCAACAAGCCGGCGGAGCACAACCCCGACGTCGAGATCCTGTCGCCTCCCGGCGCGGACTACTGGAAGCTCAACCTCAACACGGCCAAGCCGCCGTTCGACAACGTGGACTTCCGCAAGGCCCTGAACTACGCGCTCGACAAGAAGGTGATCGCCGAGACCCTCTTCGGTCCGACGGCCGAGGTCGCGACCCAGTCGTACCCCAAGTCCTTCGTCGACCAGTACCAGAAGGACCTGGCCGGCCGGTACCCGTACAGCGTGAAGAAGGCCAAGGCCGCCCTCAAGGCGTCCGGCGTCACGCTGCCGGTCGCGGTCGAGATGCAGATCCCGGCCAACAACCCCGGCTTCTCCCGCTTCGCCGAGATCGTCCAGGCCCAGCTCAAGGAGGTCGGGATCAACGTGTCGATCACGCCGTCGCCGAACCTGCTCACGACGTTCTTCCAGAACAAGCAGGGTCAGTTCATCACCACGCTGTGGCCCGCCCGGCCGGACCCCTCGGTGACGATCGGTCGTAACTTCACGCCGAACCAGATCACGAACGCCGGCAACAACCTGAGCCCGGAGATCCCCGTGGCCCTGGCCGAGATCCAGGCGGCCCAGACGCCCGCGGAAGCACGGGCCGGGTACAAGAAGGCGATCAACATCATCGTGGACAACGCGTACGAGGTCCCGGTCTTCTTCCCCCGGCTGTCCAACGTGCACCGCACCTACGTGACGAGCGACGACTGGCAGGTCTACGGAGCGTGCCAGGGCATCGACTTCTCGAAGGTTGCGATCACCACCGCCAAGAAGTAGCCGAGAAGCTGAACGACGGCGCGTCGCCCGGGTGGCACTCGGCCACCCGGGCGTGACGCCGATGCTCCTCCATGCCCTCGCCCCCGCGGAACGGACCCAGGTTCGGTAGGCCGTGCTGACCTTCATCCTCCGGCGAATCGCCGCTCTCATCCCGCTGCTGTTCATCGTCAGCATCATCGTGTTCGGGCTGATCCTGCTCGTGCCCGGCGATGCTGCGCTCACGCTCGCCGGCGGCGAAGACGCGACCCCGGACCGGATCCAGATGATCCGAGAGCAGCTCGGTCTCGACCGTTCGTTCGTGAGCCAGTACCTCACGTGGCTCGGCAACGCGCTCCACTTCGACTTCGGTCGGTCCCTCTACTCCAACCAGACCGTGGTCAGCGAGATCTGGCAGCGCATCCCCATCACCCTCCAGATCGCCGGCGGCGCGATGGTGTTCGGGCTGCTCGTGGGCATCCCGCTCGGGATCATCTCCGGGATCCGGCCCCGCTCCGTGGCCGACCGTGCCGTGGTCATCGGCACCAGCGCGGCGATCGCGATCCCGAGCTTCTGGCTCGCCCTCATCCTCATCCTCAACCTCGCCGTCTACCGAAACATCCTCCCGTCCCGGGGATTCGTCCCCTTCGGCGAGTCGCCCTACGAGTGGTTCCGGCACCTGCTGCTGCCCTGGATCACCCTCGGCGTCCTCACCGCGGCGACGATCGCCCGGCAGCTGCGCGGCGCGTTGGCCGACGTCATGTCGAGCGACCACATTCGAACCAGCAAGTCGGTCGGACTCCCACCGCACAAGGTCGTCGGGAAGCACGGGCTGAAGAACGCGTCGGCCCCGGTGCTCACGGTGGTGGGCCTCCAGATCGCCTACCTCATCGGCGGAACGGTGATCGTGGAGTTCATCTTCGGCTTCGCCGGACTGGGCACCTACGTCCTCACCGCCGTCCAGCGCAACGACCTGCCGGCCATCCAGGGCTCGGTGATGCTCATCGCGATCATGACGGTCCTCGTGAACCTCGCGGTCGACATCGCCTACGCGTTCTTCAACCCGAAGGTGCGGATCGAATGACCGATTGGGACTCACGAAACCGCGACGTCGACCCGTTCCTCACGAGCGGCGACAACCGACCCCTCGACAGCACGCTCGAGATCGAACGGACGACCGAGGGGTTCTGGACCCCGAGCGCGCTTCCCTCACACGACACCGTGCCCGCGCACGTCGGCTTCTGGAAGCGGTTCCGGCGCAACAAGGTCGCGATGGTCGCGGCCATCTACCTCGTGGTGCTCATCGTCGTCGCGCTGCTCGCCAAGCACATCGGCCTCCAGGACCCCAATCTCCAGAACCTCACGGAGATCAACCACAAGCCGTCGGGCGCGCACTGGCTCGGCCAGGACGACCTCGGGCGCGACGTGTTCGCCCGCGTGATCTACGGAGCGCGCGTCTCGCTCGAAGCGAGCTTCCTGGCGGTCGCGCTCGCACTCATCATCGCGGTCCCGCTCGGCCTCCTCGCCGGCTTCTCGGGGGGCTGGATCGACCAGACGCTGATGCGGGTCTCCGACGCGTTCCAGGTCATCCCCGCCCTCGTCCTCGCCCTCGTGATCTCGGGGATCCTCGGTCCGAGCACCACCAACGTCGCGATCGCCCTGGCGATCGTGTTCGCCCCGGGTTTCGTGCGCCTGGTCCGCGGGCAGGTGATCGGCGTGCGCGAGGAGACCTACGTGGAGGCGTCCCGTTCGATCGGGGCCAAACCGCTCTTCATCATCCGCAAGCGCGTCCTGCACAACGTGGCCTCGCCACTGATCGTGCAGGCCGCGGTCACTGCCGGGTTCGCCCTCCTGGCCGAGGCGAGCCTGAGCTTCCTCGGACTCGGTGTGCAGGCACCCGATGCGTCGTGGGGGACGATGCTGACCCGGGCCTTCTCACAGGTGTACGACGCCGGGTGGCTCCTGTGGATCCCCGGTGGGGCGATCGCGATCACCGTCCTCGCCTTCAACCTCATCGGCGACGGTCTGCGCGACGCGCTCGGCACGGAGACACGCGGCGCATGAGCACGAACCGAACTGCTCCTGCTCCGCTGCTCGACGTCACCGATCTGTCGGTGGCGTTCACGAGCCACAAGGACACCGTCACCGTTGTCGACCGAGTGTCGTTCTCGGTGCGGGCGGGCGAGACCCTCGGCATCGTGGGGGAGAGCGGCTCGGGCAAGACGGTCTCGTCGCTCGCGCTGCTCGGCCTCCTCCCGGCCAGCGCGACGATCACGGGCTCCGCCACGTTCGACGGGACCCAGCTCGTCGGCATGTCCGACCGGAAGATGCGCGACGTGCGCGGCAACGACATGTCGGTGATCTTCCAGGAGCCGATGACGAGCCTCGACCCCTCGTTCACCATCGGCAACCAGCTCGCGGAGGCGTACCGCAACCATCGCGGCGGGGCCAAGAAGGCCGCGCAGGACCGGGCCACGGAGATGCTCCGCCTCGTCGGGATCCCGGAGCCGCAGCGCCGGCTCGGGGAGTACCCACACAGCTTCTCGGGCGGCATGCGGCAGCGGGTCATGATCGCGATGGCGCTCATCTGCTCGCCGAGGCTGCTCATCGCCGACGAGCCCACCACCGCGCTCGACGTGACGATCCAGAGTCAGATCCTCGAGCTCCTGAAGGACCTGCAGACCGAGCTGGGCATGGCCATCATCTTCGTCACCCATGATCTCGGGGTGGTGGCCAGCGTGTGCGACCAGGTGGCCGTCATGTACGCAGGGCAGGTCATCGAGCAGTCCCCGGTCGACGACTTCTTCGCGGACCCGCTGCACCCGTACAGCGCCGGCCTGCTCGACTCGATGCCGCAGTCCGTGGCCAAGGGCGAGCGCCTGCGAATGATCGCGGGGACCGTCCCACCGCCGAACCGGCTCCCCGTCGGCTGCCGGTTCAACCCCCGTTGCCGCTACGCGCTCGAGGAGTGCACGACCACGCCGCAGGACCTCGAGGAGGTCGAAGGCGGGCGCATGGTGCGCTGCATGCGTCATGCGGACCTCACGTTGAAGGCGACGACATGACCGCCGACGATCAGCCCCTCCTGCGGGTGCGCGGGCTCGAGAAGGTCTTCCCGGTGAAGAAGGGCCTGATGCGCCGGACGGTCGCACACGTCCGCGCCGTCGACGGCGTGTCGTTCGACATCGGCAAGGGTGAGATCCTCGGCCTCGTGGGCGAGAGCGGATCCGGCAAGTCGACGACGGGCCGGCTGATCCTGCGCCTCATCGAGCCCACCGCCGGGTCGGTGGAGCTCGAGGGCCAGGACGTGCTCGCCCTGAAGGGCGAGAAGCTCCGGACGGTCCGCCGCGAGATGCAGATGGTCTTCCAGGACCCGTACTCGTCGCTCGACCCGCTGGCCACGGTGGCCGACATCGTGGGCGAGCCGTTCCAGGTGCACTTCCGCATGACCCGGAAGGAGCGCGACGAAAAGGTCGTGGCGCTCCTGGAGCAGGTCGGCATGAGCTCGCACCACCTCCGTCGCTTCCCGGCTGCATTCTCCGGCGGCCAGCGGCAGCGGATCGCGGTGGCACGAGCACTCGCACTCGAACCCAAGCTGATCATCGCCGACGAGCCGGTGAGCGCGCTCGACATGTCGACCCAGTCGCAGGTGGTCAACCTGCTCCTCGACCTGCAGGAACGCCTCGGTGTCGCGTTCCTCTTCATCGCCCACGACCTCTCGGTCGTCCATCACGCCAGTGATCGGATCGCGGTGATGTACCTCGGCACCATCGTCGAGGTGGGCGACGCCGAGGAGATCTACCAGCGGCCGCGCCACCCGTATGCCGAGGCGTTGATCTCGGCGATCCCCGTACCCGATCCGCAGACCGAGCGCACCCGTACGCGCGTCGTCCTCGCGGGCGACCCGCCCAGCCCCCTCGACCCGCCGTCGGGCTGCCGCTACCACCCGCGGTGTGCGTACGCGATGGAGATCTGCACCACGGTCGCTCCCGAACCGACGCCGATTGTGGACGGCGGCACCGTGGCTTGCCACCTCCATACGTCGGGGCCCACGCTCAGCGGCCGCCCCCTCGCGGAGTTCAGTGGCGCAGTGACGTCCCAGCCGGCGGAGCAGCCGTCGGAAGGTTGACCTGCGGCCGTGGCTCGAGGCGCCGAATTATGGTCCTTGACCATGAGCAGCGTAACCCACCCCCTCGAGATGATCACCGCCGACGAGATCAGCCAGGCGGCCGCGGCCGTCAAGGCCGACGCGCGGTTCCCGGCCGGCGCGTTCTTCGCCCACCTCCGCCTCCACGAGCCCGACAAGGAGCAGCTGGCCGCGTGGAACGGCGAACCGGTCGACCGCGCGGTCGAGGCGCTGGTCGTCCCGCCGGGCGACCTGCTCGCGATCGAGGTGGTGGTGCGGGTTCCCTCCGGCGAGATCACGCAGTGGGACGTGCACGAGGACGTGCACCCCGCGCTCCTGTTCACCGAGTCGATGCACGCGATCATCGCGGTGAAGGAGCATCCCGACTGGCAGGCCGCGATGCGCAAGCGCGGCATCGAGGACTTCGACCTCGTCCAGATCGACCCGTGGCCCGCGGGTACGTTCGACTCCCCGCACGAGGCCGGGCGGCGGATCAGCCGCTGCATCTCCTACGTCCGCGAGTCGACCACCGACAACGGGTACGCCCGCCCGGTCGAGGGCGTGGTCGTGTTCTTCGACGGGACCAACAACGAGGTGCTCGAGGTGGTGGACTTCGGCGTGGTGCCGATGCCGCCCGAGCGCGGCTCGTACCTCCCGGAGGACAACGCGCCGCTGCGCACCGACCTCAAGCCGCTCGAGATCGTGCAGCCCGAGGGCCCGAGCTTCACCGTCGACGGCAGCCTCGTGCAGTGGGGCCGCTGGTCGCTGCGGGTCGGCTTCGACCCGTACGAGGGGCTGGTCCTGCACCAGGTCACCTACCACGACGGCGACCGCGCCCGGAGCGTGCTGCACCGCGCGTCGGTGACCGAGATGGTGGTGCCGTACGGCGAGCCCGGCCCGATGCACGGGTGGAAGAACGCCTTCGACGCCGGTGAATGGGGACTCGGCCGGATGGCCAACTCGCTGAAGCTCGGCTGCGACTGCCTCGGCGAGATCTTCTACTTCGACGCCACGCTCGCCACCGAGCAGGGCGACCCGTACACCCTCGAGCACGCGATCTGCATGCACGAGGAGGACTACGGGATCCTCTGGAAGCACAACGACATGCACGGCGGCACCAACGAGGTGCGCCGGTCGCGGCGGCTCGTCGTGAGCTTCATCGCCACCGTCGGCAACTACGAGTACGGCTTCTACTGGTACCTCTACCTCGACGGGAACATCCAGCTCGAGGTGAAGCTCACCGGCATCGTGTCGCCGATGGCGGTCGCGCCGGGCGAGGTGCCACCGTTCGCCAACATGATCGCACCCGGGCTCGCGGCACCGCACCACCAGCACCTCTTCAGCGCCCGGCTCGACTTCGACCTCGACGGTCCCGTCAACTCCGTGTACGAGGTGGAGGCCGAGGTGGTGCCGCCCGGGCCCGACAACCCGTGGAAGAACGCGTTCCGGCCCAAGGTCACCCGCCTCGACACCGAGCAGGCCGCCAAGCGCGACATGGACGCAGCCACCAGCCGCACGTGGCGCGTCGTGAACGAAGGCTCGCGCAACCGCCTCGGCAACCCGGTCGCGTACAAGCTCATCCCCACGATGAGCACGCCGACGATGCTCGCCGACCCCGACTCGAGCGTCGGGCGGCGCGCCGGGTTCGCGCGGCACAACCTCTGGGTCACGCCCTACGCGCGCGACGAGCGCCGCGCGGCCGGCGAGTACCCGAACCAGTCGAAGGGTGGCGACGGCCTGCCCGCGTGGACGGCCGCCGACCGGTCGATCGTCGACACCGACGTGGTGCTCTGGTACACGTTCGGCGTGACGCACTTCGTCCGGCCCGAGGACTGGCCGGTGATGCCGGTGGAGTACACCGGCTTCCTCCTCAGCCCCTACGGGTTCTTCGACCGCAACCCGACCCTCGACCTGCCCCCGACCGCGGGCGCCTGCCACGCCTGATGGGCGAGCGGTTCGGACCGCGGTTGCACTTGCGATGCATTCCGATATATCGTGATGGCACGGAACCGGTCGGGAGACGCTCGGCCGGGTTGGATTCGGGAGGGACCCGATGCGGTTCGATTCCAGCAAGCTCGATTCCAGGATCCACGACCACGACCACCCGCACGAGCACTCGGCGAAGAGCCGGAGGAGAGCCATGCGACGAGCGATGCGCGGCAACGGCCCGTTCGAGCACGGCGGGCGGATGCGCCGCGGCGAGATCCGCACCGCGCTCCTCGGCGAGCTCGCCGAGGGCCCCGGCCACGGCTACGAGCTGATGCAGCGGCTCGAGGAGAAGAGCGGGCGGGCCTGGCGGCCGAGCCCCGGCTCCGTGTACCCGACGCTCCAGATGCTCGAGGACGAGGGCCTCGTCCGCTCCGTCGAGCGCGACGACAAGCGCGTGTACGAGATCACCGATGCCGGCCGCGCCGAGTTCGAGCGACGCTCGGCGGCGGCGGGCGGCGACCCCTGGGAGGGGGTCGACCGGGCGAAGACGCCCCGCGGGCAGCTCAAGGAGAACGCCGCGCAGACGATGCGCGCCGCCGCCATGCTCATCCACTCCGGCAGCGACGAGCAGATCCTCCAGGCGGTCGAGATCGTGCGGGACGCGCGCAAGCGCCTGTACGGCCTCCTCGCCGAGGACTGAGTCGAGCGCCGGCGTCTACTCCGCGCGCTCCCGGCGGATGACGTCGGCGATCTCACCGCTCTCGACGTCGTAGACGAACCCGGCGATCACGCGCAGGCCGTCGAGGTACGACTTGCTCGCGAGGCTGTCGATGTCGGACTCCAGGGCCGACGCATGGTCGGCGATGGGGAAGAACCCGAGGTCCGCACCGGTGAGCTGCTGGAGCTCCTCGTCGGTGCGGCCCGCGAGCCCGCACTTCGTGTGCTGCATCACGACCAGCGAGTCGACGCCGAACGCGTGGATCGAGAGTGCGAGGCTGCGCAGCACGTCGTCGGTGACGCGCCCACCCGCGTTGCGCAGGACCATCGCCTCGCCGAGGTGCAGACCGAGCGCGGCGAACACGTCGATGCGCGCGTCCATGCAGGTGAGGATCACGAGGCGACGGCTGGGCCGCGGATCGGTCACGTTCGCCCGGGCGGCGGCGTAGCCCTCGTTCGCGTCGAGAAGGCGTGCGATCTCGGTCATGGTGGCGTTCCCGGGGACTGGCGGCTGGTCGGGCTCGGACGGCCGATTCTGCTCGGCCGGGAGCCCACGGGCCAGCGCGAACCGGACCGCGCGCACGCGTCCGATCCGGGATGCCTCGGCCTCGGCCGGCGGTGCGCCTCGACGTCGGTGAGCACGGCGTGTCGTTCGCCCGGGCTTCGGGGACCTTCGCCTCTAGGTCGGGT
>JBAZYX010000086.1:0-18167 GCA_041659105.1 Acidimicrobiia bacterium | reverse complement strand
CGTCTTCGAGCGGGTCCTTCACAGGGTCCTGGCCAATCGGTCGACGACGGCCCGAGCCCGTTCGCGAGCGGCCCGGTCTGCTTCCAGAACGTCGGCAACCGAGGCTACGTTCCCGCCCCCCGTGGCCAGGACCTCGCCGTTCACGTCGGCGATGGCCAGCCAGGGGATGCGCCGGGCCAGGAAGGCCTCGACCGCGACCTCGTTGGCGGCGCTGAGCGTGGCCGGCGCGCCCCCGCCGGCCCGGCCGGCCGCGTAGGCCAGGGCCAGGCACGGGAAGGCCTCCAGGTCGGGCGGCTCGAACGTCAGCGACGACAGGGTGGTCCAGTCGATCGCCCCGAACGGCTCGTCCAGCCGATCCGGCGCACCGAGGGCCAGACCGATCGGGAGCCGCATGTCGGGCATCGACAGCTGGGCGATCGTGGCGCCGTCGGTGAACTCCACCATCGAGTGGATCACCGACTGTGGGTGCACGATCACGTCGATGTGGTCGTAGTCCATGCCGAAGAGCTCGTGGGCCTCGATCACCTCGAGCCCCTTGTTCATGAGCGTGGACGAGTCGATCGTGATCTTGGCGCCCATGTCCCAGGTGGGGTGCTTGAGCGCGTCCTCCACCCCCACGAGCTCGAGCTCGGCCCGGGTCTTCCCCCGGAACGGACCCCCGCTCGCGGTCAGCAGCACCCGCAGCACCTCCTGCGCCGTGCCGCTGCGGAGGCACTGGTACACCGCGCTGTGCTCGGAGTCGACCGGCACGATCTCGCCCCCACCCCGCGTGCGCACCTCGTTCACCACCGGGCCGCCGGCGATGAGGCTCTCCTTGTTGGCCAGCGCGAGACGCTTGCCGTGCTCGAGCGCGGTGATCGTGACGGGCAGGCCCGCGAACCCGACCACCGCGTTGAGCACGACGTCGGCGTCGGGGTGGGCAGCGAGCTCGGCGAGCGCGTCGGCGTCGTGGCCACAGGTGCGCGCCCACTTCGGCTCCACACCGAACTCGGCGGCCTGCGCGGCGAGCAGCTCGGCGTTGCGCCCGGCCGCGAGCGCGACGACCTCGTACTCGTGGCGGTGCGAGCGGACGACGTCGAGCGCCTGGGTGCCGACCGAGCCGGTGGACCCCAGGATCGCGACGCGCTTCATCGACCCATCCGGGATCAGGTGACGATGTGGATGGCGACGTAGTACGCCGCCGGCAGCGTGAACAGCAGCGCGTCGAAGCGGTCGAGCACGCCGCCGTGGCCCGGCAGCAGGGTGCCGAGGTCCTTCACGCCGAGGTCGCGCTTGAGCATCGACTCGACGAGGTCGCCGAGCGGCGCCGTGATCGCGACCACCACACCCAGGATCACGCCGTCGAACATGCCTCCGGCCTTCCAGCCGTTCACGAACTGCACGACGAGGATGCCCATCACGAACGCCGCGGCCATGCCGCCGAGGAGGCCTTCCATCGTCTTGTTCGGCGAGACGCGGGGCATCAGCGGCGACCGGCCCATCGTGGAGCCCACGAACCAGCCGACGATGTCGTACGCGATCACGCAGAGGACGACGCCGAGGATGTAGCCCACGCCGTTGTCGGCCGCGAGGAGCAGGCCGGCGAACGCACCGAAGCAGCCGATGTAGGTGAACACCATCAGCGTGAGGGCGATGTTGACCACCGGGCGCGCCCGCATCACCTCGAACAGGTACCAGAGCATGGTGAACGCGACGACCAGGAAGATCATCATCGGGAACGCTTCCGTGCCGCGGTCGTACGCGACCGGCACGATCGCCACGCACCCGAGCAGGCCAACCAGGGTCGCGGTGTGGTACCCGGACCGGCGCAGTGCCTCGAACAGCTCCGCCGCGGCGATCCCGACCACCGCGGTGGCGAGGATCAGCGTGGGCACGGCCCCGAGGAAGAACGCGACCACGGCGACCGCGGCCGCGATCGCGCCGGTGATGACGCGCTGGGAGGTGTCGGCCCCGGACGGGCCGCCGCCACTGCGGGAGGGATCGGCCGGACGCGGCGGCGGTCCCTCGAGCGACCCGGTGGCGCCGGCCGGCGCGGCCGCCGGCTGGTCCTCGGCCGGGTAGACCCCCGCGCCGAAGACGACCTCGTCCTCGATCTCGCGCCGGGTGCGCTTCCCGCGGCCCTTGGCCGCAGCCTGCTCCGCTTCGCGCGCTTCGCGCCGTGCCTTGCGGCTCATCGGCGGCTCGTCGGCGGACGGGCTCGCGTAGGGGTTCGCACTCGGCGTCTCGTCGAGCGCGCCCACGAGCGTCGAGTCGTCGTGGTCGAGCTCACCGGCCTCGAAGTCGCCCGCGGCCCAGTCGCCCGCGTCGGTACGGAAGCGCGGCGCGCTGCCCGTGAGCGCGGACCACGACTCGAGGTCGTCGGAGGTGTCGTCCTCCAGGATGCGCGGCACCTCGCCGGTGGGTGGCTCGGTCCAGTGCGGGAGCGGCATCGAGCCGCTCGGCTCACCGGTCGCGGCCCGGGGTGCCACCCCCTCCGCCGACGCCGACCACGTGTCGTACTCGTCGTCGCCGGCCGCGAAGCTCGGGCGGCTTCCGCCCCCGGCCTCGGAGCCGAGGATCCGGACGCCCTCGCCGGTGGCCTCGCGGCTCCGGCGGGGTTGTTCATCGAACTCGTCGTCGCGCCAATCGGACACGGTCCCTCCTCGTCCCCGCACCAGGCTAGAACCCGGCTCCGCCCCCGGGCGGGAGGCCTCGGGGCCCCCCTTCGAACCCCTCAGACCTCGAGGAGCTCCTGCTCCTTGTGGTGGAGCAGCTCGTCGATGTCCGCCACGACCTTGTGGGTGAAGCCCTCGAGCTCCTTCTCGGCCCGGTCGAGCTCGTCCCGCGACAGGTCGCCGTCCTTCTCCAGGGCCTCGAGCTCGTGGCGCGCCTGGCGGCGGATGTTGCGCACCGCCACCTTGGCGTCCTCCGCCCGCTGCTTGACCACCTTGACCAGCTCCTTGCGTCGGTCCTCGGTCAGCGCCGGGAAGACCAGCCGGATCACGGTGCCGTCGTTGCCCGGGGTGATCCCGAGGTCACTCGACTGGATGGCCTTCTCGATCGCCTTCATCGCCCCCTTGTCGTAGGGGGTGATCACGAGGACCCGGGGCTCCGGCACGCCGAATCCGGCGAGCTGCTGGAGGGTCGTCGGGCTGCCGTAGTAGTCGACGAGCAGCTTCTCGACGAGACTCGACGACGCGCGGCCGGTGCGCACCGCGGAGAACTCGTCCTTCAAGTGGGTGATCGCCTTCGCCATCTTGTCGTGGCAGTCGGTGACCACCATCTCGCGCATCTCCTGGCCCTGGTCACTCATCGTCGAGATCTCCCGTCATCCGGCAGTGCTGACCACGGTGCCGATCGGCTCGCCCACGAGCGCGCGGCCGATGTTCCCCGGCGCGGTGACGTCGAACACGATGATCGGGAGGTGGTTGTCCATGCAGAAGGTGATCGCGGTGGAGTCCATCACCGCGAGGCGGCGGTTCAGCACCTCGAAGTGGCTGACCTCGGTGAGCTTCACCGCCGTGGGGTCGAGGCGGGGGTCGGCGGAGTACACGCCGTCGACCCCGGAGTGGGTGCCCTTGAGGATCGCCTCCGCCCCGATCTCGGCGGCGCGCAGCGCGGCCGTGGTGTCGGTGGTGAAGTACGGGTTCCCGGTGCCCGCGGCGAACACCACGACCCGGCCCTTCTCGAGGTGACGGATCGCCCGCAGCGGGATGAACGGCTCCGCGACCTGGGCCATCGCGATGGCCGTCTGCACCCGGGTGGGCTGGCCGCAGTTCTCCAGCGCGTCCTGGAGCGCAAGGGCGTTGATCACCGTCGCGAGCATGCCCATGTAATCGGCCCGGGCGCGGTCCATGCCCCGGTGCTCGCCGCTCGCACCCCGCCAGATGTTGCCGCCGCCGACCACCACCGCGATCTCGACGTTGAGGTCGCGGCGGGCCGCCGCGACCTCCTCGGCGATGCGCTGCACCACCGCGGCGTCGATCCCGAAGCCGGCGGCCTCGTCGGCGAAGGCCTCGCCCGAGAGCTTGAGCACCACGCGTCGGTACTGGCTCTGGGTCATTCGTCTCCCCCGGGTCGCGGACGTTCGTGTGCGAGCAGAACGGCTACTCGCCGATCTTGACGCGCGCGAACCGCCGAACCGTGGCATCCGCGCCCAGCGTCGCGAGGACCTGGGCGATGGTCGTCTTCGGCTCCTTCACGAAACCCTGCTCGAGGAGCACGTTCTCCTTGTAGTAGCCGCCGATCCGGCCCTCGACGATCTTGGGGATCGCCTGCTCGGGCTTGCCCTCGTTGCGGGTGAGCTCCTCGAACACCGCCCGCTCCCGCTCGATCACGTCGGCCGGGACGTCGTCGCGGTCGACGTACTGCGGTGCCGCCGACGCGATGTGCAGCGCGATGTCGTGCGCCACCTCCTGCGCCGTGGCGTCGGACGGGTCGACCCCGCCCAGCTCCACGAGCACGCCCATGACGCCGCGCTCGTTCTGGGTGTGCACGTAGCCGTCGAGGAGGCCGTCGGTGGTCTCGAACAGCACCACCCGCCCGATCGCGACGTTCTCGCCGAGCTTGGCGGCCATCTGCGTGACGTGCTCGCCGACGGTGCCGCCCTCGTACGCGAGGTCGGCCAGCTCGGCCTGGCCCTCCTGCACCGCGAGCTTGGCGAGGTCGCCCACCGCGCCCTTGAAGTCGGCGCTCTTGGCCACGAAGTCGGTCTCGGCCGTGAGCTCGACGAGCGCGCCCACGCCGCCCTCCACGAGGACGTCGATCGCACCCTGCTCGGCCGCTCGACCGGCCCGCTTCGATGCGCCGGCGAGGCCCTTGGACCGCAGCCAGTCCTTGGCCGCCTCCATGTCGCCGTCGGTCTCGTTCAGCGCGGCCTTGCAGTCCATCATCCCGGCGCCGGTCGCCTTGCGCAGCGCCGCGACGTCTGCCGCCTTGATCTCCGCCATTACTCGCTCGCCCCGCTGGTCGTCTCGGTGGCCGCGTCGGCTTCCGCTGCGTCGCCGTTCGGCTCGCTTCCGGCCGCGGGCTCGTCCTTCTTCGCGTCCTTCGCCGCCGCCAGCCGTGCCTCGCGCTCGCGCTGGGCCTTGGCGGCCTCGTCGCGGGCCCGGGCCTGCTCGGCCTCGCGCTGGGCCTGCTCCTCCGGCGTGAGCACCTTCGGAGGCTTCGGCGCGACGTCCTCGGCCTTCGTGCCCGGACGCGCGCCCTTCTTCTGCGCGATGAACTTGCCCTCCTCGACCGCGTCGGCGATCACCCGGCACATGAGGTTGGCCGAGCGGATGGCGTCGTCGTTGCCGGGGATGACGTAGTCGATGAGGTCGGGGTCGCAGTTGGTGTCGACCACGGCCACCACCGGGATGCCGAGGCGGTTGGCCTCGGTCACCGCGATGTGCTCCTTCTTGGTGTCGATCACGAAGATCGCGTCGGGGAGCCTCTCGAGTCGCCGGATGCCGCCGAGGTTGCGCTCGAGCTTGTCGCGTTCGCGACGCAGCTTGAGCCCTTCCTTCTTGATCATCTGGTCGGCCTCGCCGGAGTTGACCATGCGCTCGAACTCGTGGAGCTTGGCCACGCGGGCGTGCACCGTCTGGAAGTTGGTGAGCATGCCGCCGAGCCAACGGAAGTTGACGTACGGCATGCCGCAGCGGTCGGCCTGGTTCCGGATCGGCTCCTGGGCCTGCTTCTTCGTGCCGACGAAGAGGATCGTGCCCCCCTCGGCGGAGGTCTTGCGGACGAACCGGTAGGCGGTGTCGATCCGCTCCAGGCTCTGCTGCAGGTCGATGATGTAGATGCCGTTGCGCTCGCCGAAGATGAACCTGCGCATCTTCGGGTTCCAGCGCCGGGTCTGGTGACCGAAGTGGACTCCGGCCTCCAGCAACTGCTTCATGGTGACGACGGCCACGCGCGTCTCCTCTGTGGGTTCCTCGGTTGGGTCCTCCGCCCGCGACGCCCGGGAGGCCTCCGGAGAGGGGCCGAGCGACCTTGGAGTGCGGGCGTGTGAATTCCCGGGCCTGGGGCCCGGGTGGCTGACCAGTGTACCGGGAGGGCCGGTCAGGACTCGGGGCGAGCCTCGCGGCCGTTCGGCTCAGGGCTCGGGGCGGGCCTCCACCCGGCTCGGCGCCCCCAGGCGGAGGGCCACCACCAGGCGGTCGCCGGCGGCGGCGATGTCGACCGGGACCCCGCGTTGGGGCTCCACGGCCCGCAGCCGGCCGGTCTCGCGGTCGATCACGAGCAGCTCGTCGTCGTAGGAGGCGAACACCACCCCGTCGGGGGTGAGCACGACCCGCCCGTCCACCAAGGGGCGCCCGGTCTCCCGGCGCCAGCGCACCGCCCCGGTCTCGAGGTCGAGGGCCACCACGGTGCCCATCCCGTCGAGCAGGTAGGCAGTGGTGGGGTCGACCGCGGCCTCCAGCTCGTCGTCCCACCAGCCGGCCAGCGGGACCTGCCACCGCTCCTGGCCGGTGCGGAGGTCGAGGGCCCGGACCCGGGCGGCGTGGACGCCCTCGCCCTCGGCGAAGAGGACGGTCCCGGGGGCCAGCACCGGCGCGCTGCCCATCACCCCGGCCGGCGTCTCCCAGCGCAACGTCCCGGTGCGGGCGTCGAAGGCCCGGACGGTGGCGCCGGTGCCGTCGTGCCAGCTCACCACGACTGTCCCGGCGTCGCCCGCGGGGCCACCGTCACCGCACCGGGGTTGCTCACCGACCACAGGACCGCACCGGACCCGGCATCGACGGCGACGACTGCGCCGGTCTCCGATCCGGCCACCACGACCGGACCCCCGCCCGGGGCCGGGAGCACCGCAGCGGGCCCGGGGCCCGCGAACGCCACGGTGGCGATGCGGGCCCCGTCAGCCCGGTCGAACAGCGCGAGCTCGGTCTCGCTCGTGGCCGCGACCCGGTCGGCACCCAGCGCGGGGCGGTACCGCCGCACCCCGGGGAAGGTGGCCTTCCACCGGGTGCGCCCGTCGTCGCCGTCGATGAGGCGCACCTCGTCGAGCGCCGCCACCGCGACGTCGGGACCGTCGACGGCGAGGCCGAGCGGCTCGCCGTGCACCGGCGACCACCACATGACGGAGTCGGCCGGGCCGGGGGTGACGGGGCGGGTCGGGAGGAAGCGCACGGCCTCCGTCTCACTTCGGTCGTCGCGACCCCCGGCGACGAGCAGGGCGCCGACCCCGAGCAGGACGACGATGCCCACGAGCAGTGCAGCAGTTCGGGTTCGGGTTCGGTTCCGGTTCAACGTCCGACCTCCAGGTAGGTGGTGAGGTACTCGCCGAGGTCGCCTTCGACCCGGCTCAGGAGCACGGGCTCGACCGCCCCGCGCACGCCTTCGAGGAACGACGTGCACGGCGGCGGCCGGTGCTCGAGCGCGGACCGCACCACTTGCAGGGCACGGTCGTCGTGATGGATCGCCGTGTGGTCGGAGAGGCCGTCGACCCCCACGACCACCTCCGTCGCGCCGGGAACGTGGATGCGGTTCGCCGGGACGATCAGGTCGTCGGTCCCGCCCACGGTGGTGAGCTCGACGTGGTCCGGGAACGGGGCCGCGTGGAGCCGCTCCATGAACGGCGAGTCCTCCGCGAGCTGACGGACCGACGGCGCGTCGACCGGCGGTCCGGGCAGGACGCGGTCGAGCACCTCGACCGCACGCCGGGTCTTGCGGTGCTCGGCGAGCTCGCGGGCCGATGTGGCGATCGGCGCCCCCTCGTGCGGCGACGAGAGCGTGACCACCGTTCCGAGCGGCGGGAACGACGGATCCGACGCGTCGTACTCGAAGCGCAGGAACCGCTCGACCACGACGCCCCCCTGCGAGTGCGCGATGAGGTCGACCTCGCGACCCGGCTCGGCCGCGTCGATCGCGCGGAGCTGGGCAGCCAGGCGCTTCGCCGCGGTGCGCAGGTCACCGTGCGTGTCGTCCTTCTCGTACGCGCCGCCGTCGGCCGCGTAGGAGAACCAGTGGACCTCGTCGTGCTGGTAGCCGAGCGCGTCGACGTCGAGGCCGAAGCTGCGCCGGTCGGCCCCGGGCGACGCGCTGTCGATCCCCGCCACCCCCATCACGACGTGGCCGCTGCCGCCGGTGCCGTCGGCCGCGGGGGCGTCGGTCGCGCACTCCCGGTGCGTCCACTCGAGGAACCGCTCGCCGATCTCGACGACGTCGGCCAACGAGCGGCCCAGCGGCGAGTCGAGGAGCCGGTCGCGCAGGAGCGCGCCGCCGCGGGCGATCTGGTCCAGGAGGTCGTCGAGTGCCGGTCCGAGCTTCGCCACCAGCGCCCGCCCGACCCGCCCGGCCCCGGCGAGGACCACGAGGCCGGCCCGGAGCGCCTGCCGGGTCTGCCCTGCCGCCCAGTCGACCCCCGCGCACACCGCGTCGACCGCCGACCCGAGGACCGGGATGCCCCCGCCGCAGCCGCCGTCACCGGGCGCGCCGGCACCCGGCGGGGCCCCGGCGAGCCGCCCGAGGCCCTGCTGCAACGTGACGGGCTCGTCGGCCCGGGCCCGAGCCCACGACGTTCCGACCCCGGGATCGGCGTCCGCGAGCGGTACCAGCCGGACGAGGTCCCGCAGGTCGTGCGGACGGCCGAGCAGCTGGGGATCGACGTAGCGCTCGCCGACGCGCACCCCGAAGTGGAGCACGCCGGCGTCATGACCCCCGTCGGGATCGGCACCACCCGCGTGGCCGACCGGCGTGCCCGCGTCCACGGTGTCGCCCACCGCGACCGTCACGTCGAGCAGGTACGAGTAGGACGTGCGCACCGCGCCGCGGTGGAGCACCACCACGTGCAAGGAGCCCGCCACGTCGCCGGCGAACACCACCGTGCCGCGCCCGGCGGCGGCCACCGGGGCGCCGGGCGCCGCGGCGTAGTCGACCCCGCGGTGGCCGGGCCCGAACGCGGCGGTGGGCTCGGCGAACGGCCGGACCACCGCGCCGGGGACGGGCCGCTGCCAACCCGGCCCCGACTCGGCCGCGTGGGCCGGTGGGGCGGCGCACGCCCCGCTGCCGGCCAGCACCAGCACGGTGGCAGCGGCGACGACGCGCGCCGGCCACCACCGCAGGGCTCGTGAGCGCGCGCGGGGTGCGCCGCGCGCGTCCGTGGGACGGATGCCTCCCACCGTCGCCTCCTCGGTCACGCCCGGAACGGGCGTCGGGACGGGGAAGCGCGCCGCGCCAGACGCAGGCGGCGAGGAAGGGACGTGACCCTATCGTCCCGGTACCGCCGGGAAAAGGGTCAGATTGCGGTCTATCCGGGAGGATCGGCGAGGCGGCCGCGCAGCTGCAGGATCGCCTTGGTGTGGATCTGGCACACGCGACTCTCGGTCACGCCGAGCACCCCGCCGATCTCGGCGAGGGTGAGACCCTCGTAGTAGTAGAGCGTGAGCACGAGCCGCTCGCGATCGGGCATGCGGTTGATGGCATCCGCGAGGAGGTGCTTCATCTCGTCGACCTCGAACGCCTCGACCGGATCGTGGGCGCGGTCGGCGATGGTGTCGCCCACGCTGGCGGAGCCGCTCCGGTCGGCGCTGCCCGCCGAGAGCAGCTCGTCGAGCGCGACGAGACCGGTGAAGGAGACCTGGGACAGCACGGTGTCGAGCTCGGCCTCGGACATGCCGAGCTCCGCCGCGACCTCCTTGTCGTCGGGCGTGCGCTTCAGCTCGTTCTCGAGCTTCGAGTAGGCGCGCTCCACGGCGCGCGCCTTGGCCCGCACCGACCGCGGCACCCAGTCGATCGAGCGCAGCTCGTCGATGATCGCGCCCTTGATGCGCGAGATCGCGTACGTCTCGAACTTGAAGCCGCGACCGGGATCGAACTTGTCGATCGCGTCGATCAACCCGAAGATCCCGTAGCTCACGAGGTCGGACTGCTCGATGCTCTGCGGCAGA
Organism: Acidimicrobiia bacterium; assembly: GCA_041659105.1. Lineage (GTDB taxonomy): Bacteria > Actinomycetota > Acidimicrobiia > IMCC26256 > PALSA-555 > CAIUKV01. Next base: position 8,313 of record JBAZYX010000086.1, on the reverse strand, counting down.
CCGGCCGCGACGCGTCCCGCGACGAACTTCACCAGGGGCGAGTAGTGGAGGATGAGACGTTCGCGCGCCTCGACCGTCCCATCGGCCTTGTACTCGCGCCAGAACAGCGCGACGACGTCCACGGATTCGTCGTCAGGCACGGGGATGCGAAGCCTCGTACACGGCCTGGAGCCGGTCGCGGGTGAGGTGCGTGTAGATCTGCGTGGTGGCGAGATCGGTGTGCCCGAGCAGCTCCTGCACGACCCGCAGATCGGCCCCACCCTCGAGCAGGTGCGTCGCGTACGCGTGGCGGAGCGCGTGCGGATGGAGGCGGCGCCCGTCGTCGAGTGGCAGTGCCGCGACCACCCGACGCACGTCTCGCGTGCCGAGGGCGTTGCCGCGGCGGTTGAGGAACACGACCTCGGGCGAGTCGGCGCGCGCGAGGGCGGGACGGGCGTCGGCGAGGTACTCGAGCAGCGCGTCGCACGCGGGTTCGCCCAACGGGACCCGCCGCACCTTCGCGCCCTTGCCCAGCACGGTCACGAACCCGCGGTCGACATCGCAGTCGGACAAGCGGAGGCCGCAGCACTCCGACACCCGCAGGCCCGCGCCGTAGAGGACCTCGAGGACGGCGACGTCGCGCCGGGCGACCGCCAGGTCGGTCTCGTCGTGGGTGCCCGCGGCCAGCGCCACCGAGCGGGCCGACGCGTCGTCGAGCATCGCGGCGGCTTCGTCCCGCCGGGGCACCCGGGGCAGGCGGGCGTCGCCCTTCGGCGTGCGCAGGCTGCGCCCGGGGTCGGTCGCGATCGTGCCGTGACGACGGAGGTAGCGGAGATAGGCCCGCACCGCGGCGGCCTTGCGGGCGATGGTGCGGGTCGCGAAGCCCCGGGTGTCGAGGTAGGCCAGGTAGCGGCGCAGCGCCCGGTGGTCGGCGTCGGCCGGCTCCGGACAGCCGCCGCGCTCGGCCCAGGCGACGAACTCCGCGACGTCGTGCTCGTACGCACGCCTCGTGTGCTCGCTCCGTGCGGTGAGGGATGCCGTGAACCCTGCGACGTCCCACGCCATGCAGTGACGGTACACGCGACTCGGCGCGAGCCCGGGGACAGCCCGGCCCCGCTGTAGACGTCACACCCCGCCGTTAGGTTCGCCCGCACCGTCGTGGCCGCGGTCCCGGCCGACACCCGCACGTCGTGCGCGTCGTTCGCTCCTCGTTCGCTCCTCGTTCGCCGAGTCGACCGTTCGTCCCGCACGCGCTCGTTCATGGAGGTCGCCGTGCTCGCGTCCGTCGCCAGCGCCACCCTGCTCGGAGTCGAGGGCCAGGTCGTCACCGTCGAAGTGCACGTCTCGTCCGGTTTGCCCTCCTACACCGTGGTCGGGCTCCCCGACACCGCCGTGCGCGAGTCCCGCGAACGCGTCCGCGCCGCGATCCTGTCGTCGGGCCTGGTCTGGTCGAACCACCGCATCACCGTCAACCTGGCGCCGGGTGCGGTGCGCAAGCACGGCGCGGGGCTCGACCTCGCGGTGGCACTCGGCATCCTGGTCGCGACCGACGAGCTCCCCGCCGATGCCGTCGAGGGCACCGCCGTGCTCGGAGAGCTCGGGCTCGACGGCTCGGTGCGCCCGGTCCCCGGCACGATCGCGCTCGTCGACACCCTTGCCCGCAGCGGCATCGAGCGGGTGGTGGTACCGGTCGCCGACGCCGCGGAGGCCGCGCTGGTGCGCGGCATCCACGTGCGGGCGGCCGCCCACCTCGGCGAGCTTCGCGACTGCTGCAAGGGCGAGGCACCGTGGCCCGACTGGCCGCCGCTCCCCCCGCCCCGGCCCACCGAGGACGACGACGTCGACCTCGCCGAGGTGCGCGGGCTCCCGTGGGCCCGGCGCGCGCTCGAGGCCGCCGCGGCCGGCGGGCACCACCTGCTCTACAGCGGGCCCCCCGGAGCAGGCAAGACGATGCTGGCACGCCGGCTCGCCACCATCCTCGGGCCCCTCGGGCCCGACGACGCGCTCGAGGTCACGCGGATCCACTCGGCCGCGGGACACACGCCCGTGGGTGGCCTCGCGACACGGCGGCCGTTCCGGGCTCCGCACCACACCGCCTCGATCCCTGCGCTGGTAGGCGGCGGCAGCGGGCGCCCGAGCCCGGGGGAGGTGACGTTGGCGCACAGGGGAGCGTTGTTCCTCGACGAGCTCGGCGAGTTCCTCCCCGGCGCGCTCGACGCGCTGCGCCAGCCGCTCGAGGAACGCGTCGTACGAATCTCGCGTCAGGCGGTGTCGCTCACGTTTCCCGCCGACTTCCAGCTCGTCGCGTGCACCAACCCCTGCCCGTGCGGGCTCGGACCCCCGTGGTGCGCGTGCTCGGATGTCCAACGCGCGCGGTACCGCCGGCGCATGTCCGCGCCGCTCCTCGACCGGTTCGACCTGCGCGTCGCCGTCCGACCGCCGGAGCCCGGCGCGCTCCCCGGCGAGTCGTCGGCCGCGGTCCGAGCGCGGGTGCACGCCGCCGTCGACCGGCAGGCGGTGCGGTACCGCCACCAGCCCTGGGGCCGGAACGCGCACGTGCCCGCGGGCATGCTCGAGCCCTGCCTCCCGCTCGCGGCCGACGCCCGCGACGCGTGGCACGCCGAGGCCGAGACCCGCCGCCTCACCGGGCGGGGCGCGGCGCGGATCCGCCGGGTCGCCCGCACCCTCGCCGACCTCGACGACGTCGCCGAGATCGGCGCCGCGCACGTCGCGCTCGCCGCGATGCTGCGCGAGGACGTGCCGTGAGCGCGCCCGCGGTGCCCCCGCCCACCGACGAGCAGGTCGCGGTCCTCGCCCTGGCCGGACTCGAGCCGCTCGGGCCGACCCGGCTCCGCCTGCTCGTGGAGCACTTCGGCTCGGCCGGGGCGGCACTCCAGGCGGTGCAGCGCGGGCAGGTGGCCACCGTGCTCCGCCGGTCGGTGCGGCCGTCGCGGCAGGAGGCACTCTCCGCAGCGTGCGCGCGCTTCCCGGAGCAGCTCGACGTCGACGCCACCCGTCGTCGCATGATCCAACGGGCCACCCGGGTCTGGTTCGACGGCGATCCCGACTTCCCGGTTCCCGATCCGCTCCCCCGGATGCCCGTCGCGCTGTTCGCGGAGGGCGAGCGAGTCGATGCGCTCGGCGCACCCCGGGTGGGCATCGTGGGCACGCGCTCGGCCACCCCGCACGGCCTGGCCGACGCACGCGAGCTGGCCGCCACGCTCGCCGACAACGGCATCACGGTGGTGAGCGGGCTCGCACTCGGCATCGACGGTGCCGCCCATGCCGGCGCCGTCGAGGCCGACGGCCTCACCGTCGGCGTCGTCGCCACCGGGCTCGACATCGAGTACCCGCGGCGGCACCGCTCGCTCTACGACCGGGTCCGCGAGCACGGACTCGTGCTCGGCGAGACGGGCTTCGGCATCGGGCCGACGACGTGGCGCTTCCCCGTCCGCAACCGGATCATCGCCGCGCTCTCCGACCTCGTCGTGGTGGTCGAGGCCACCGAGACCGGCGGTGCCCGCATCACCGCCGAACACGCGCTCCAGTACGACCGTCCGGTCCTCGCCGTCCCGGGCTCCCGGCGCAACGCCGCCGCGGCTGGCACCAACGCGCTGCTGCGCGACGGCGCCCACCTGCTCACCGACTGGCAGGACGTGGTCCTCATGCTCGGGATGACGCCGGGGGCTCGGCGGACGCCGAACGCACGCCCCGCGCCCGACGAGCGAGGCCGCGCCGTCCTCGCCGCGTTGGCCGGTGAGCCGGCGGCGCCGGAGCAGCTCATCGACCGCACCGGTCTCGCGCCCGACCAGATCGCACTCGCGGTCGGCGCGCTCGAGCACGCGGGCTGGGTCACGTGGTCGAAGGGCCTCGTGTGGCCGCGCTGACGATCCCGGCCCCGCGACGCGCCGCGCCGTACCGTCGGGCGGCATGTCGGGCGCCTCCCCTCCCCGCCGCGGGATCCTCGCCGGCCCGGTCGATGACCCCGGAGCCGCCACGCGGAACCTACCTGCGGTCGCGGCGCGCGTCGGGCTCACCGTGCTGCACCGGAAGTCGCGCTTCGTCGGCACGCTCCTCACGTTCGACGGCACCGACGTCGTCGTGCGCGACACCCGCGGCTCCACGCGGCGGTTCCGCTCCGAGCCCGGAGCGTTCGCGGTCGATGGCGTCCCCGTCCGCTTGGTGGTCGCGGGCACCGATCCGGGGTCCGGGGCAGCGGCACCCGCCCACCTGGCCGGCGCCCGCGTCACGGACGCCCGCACGGCATCGGGCAGCCGCGCGGTCGCGGGCGCTCGCGCCCGGGTCGCCCGGGCCGGGCGCATCCTCGTGGAGGGCGTCCACGACGCCGAGCTGATCGAGCACGTGTGGGGCGACGACCTGCGGATCGAGGGGGTGGTGGTGGAGCGGCTCGACGGCGCCGACCACCTCGCCGACGTGCTCGCCGAGCTGCGTCCCGCGCCGGGCCGGCGGGTGGGCGTGCTGCTCGACCACCTCGTGCCCAACAGCAAGGAGGACCGGATCGCGCGGTCCGTCGCGCACCCGTGCGTGCTGGTCTCCGGCACGCCGTACGTCGACGTGTGGCAGGCGGTCCGTCCGGCCGCCGTGGGCATCGCGGCGTGGCCCGAGATCCCCAAGGGGACCGACTGGAAGGCGGGCGTGTGCGCCGCGCTCGACGTCGACGACCCCCGCGCCTTCTGGCGGCGGATCCTGGCCTCGGTGACGGACTGGACCGACCTCGAGCAGCCCCTGGTCCGCGCCGTCGAGGAGCTGATCGACTTCGTGACCGCGGACGGCTAGCCGCGCTTGGCGGCCACGTCGCCGGGCCGGACGAACCCGCCCTCGACGACGCGTGCGTTGATCCCGCGGAAGTTGTGCGCCCGCCCGACCGGCGAGCTCACGAACCGGGCCACGTCCATGCCGAAGCGCTCGGCGAACTTCGCACAGCCGGTGTGCGGCTGCTCGGTGATCTCGACCACCGCGGTGCCGACCGCGAGGCGTGTGCCCGGCGGCAGGTTGTCGCCGCCGAGCTCGAGGTCGACGTAGAGCTGGTCGCCGGCGAGCGCCCACCGGTCGCGCGGCCCGGCAACGAGCGCCGCGACGCGCGCATTCATCAACGTGAGCTGCATGAGCGGCGACGCCGAGCCGTCGGGCGTGTGGCGGTTCCCCCGCGCGAGCCAGCAGTCCCCCACCAGGCCTGCATCCGGGTCGAGCACCGCCTCGGCGAGCACGGCGCGTTCACCGGGCGCGGGACGGGCCACGATCAGCTCGATCACGCCGGCGTCCCGGGGCGACGCGAGGAGGTGTGCCGACGCGGCGCCGAGCGCAGCGGTCGTCACCGGTTCCATGCGTGCAGCATGCTCGACCCGAACGCGTCGGCGTCGGGCAATTCCCGTCGCGCCGCCCGCTCGGCACCGGAGCATGGCCCGGTACGGTGGCCGCGTGGGCCTCAACCCGTTCCGGAGCCGCGTCAACCGGCGCACCGACGTGATCGTGGTCGCGGCCGCGTTCGTGGTGATCGCGGCGCTCGTGATCTGGGCCGTCTTCGGCGGGTGACGTGGCAGACCACGGCTGGACCGAGGACGACCCGGACGCGATCGAGGTGCGGCACGTCCAGCCGTACCAGGCCGTGAAGGCGTACCGCTGCCCCGGGTGCGACCACGAGATCCCGCCCGGTCAGGGCCACGAGGTGGTCGTGCCGCTCGACGACCCCGCGTCGCGCCGCCACTGGCACACGGGCTGCTGGCACCGTCAAGCCAAGCGCGCCAAGCGCTAGCCGCGAGCCCCGACCCGGCGTCGCTTCACCCGGCGGGCCGCGGCCCGAGCGGCCCGGCGGCGGAGCCGCCAGCATCGGACGTCTAGAACGCGCCGGCCAGCACCTCGATCGCGAGGGCCCCGGTGCGCGGGACGCGCACCGCGGCGACGTCGAAGCGCATCTCCGCCGCGCGCATGCGGTGCTCGGCGAGCCACCGCAACGCCAGCGTGCGGAGCCGCCGCTGCTTGGCGGCCGTGACCGCGTCGAAGGGCGAGCCGAACGCGTCACCCCGCCGGGTCTTCACCTCGCAGAACACGAGGGTGCGACCACGCCGGAGCACGAGGTCGATCTCGCCCTCGCGTACACGCCAGTTGCGGGCCACCACCTCGTAGCCGCGGGCGGTGTACCACCGCGCCACCGCGTCCTCCCCGACCGCGCCGAGTCGGCGCCGGGGGTCGGTCACCCTGAGCCACCGGACGTCGCACGGGGCGCGGGCGGCTCAGAGGTCCTTGCCGGCCAGCTCCTCGACGTTGACGTCGCGGAAGGTGAGCACGCGGACGTTCGCGACGAAGCGCGCCGGGCGGTACATGTCCCACACCCACGCGTCGCGGAGCTCGATCTCGAAGTACACGTGGCCACCGTCGCCCTTGGCCTCCACCTTCACCTCGTTGGCCAGGTAGAAGCGGCGTTCGGTCTCCACCACGTACTGGAACATGGGGAGGACGTCGCGGTACTCGCGGTAGAGCTGGAGCTCGATCTCCGTCTCGTACCGCTCGAGGTCTTCGCTGCTCACCAGTCGCTCCGGTGCACGAGGCCGGCGGGGCGGGCGATCAGACGCGCTTCTCCTTGACCTTCGCGGCCTTCCCGATCCGGTCGCGCAGGTAGTACAGCTTCGCCCGGCGCACGTCACCCCGGGTGACGACCTCGACCTTGGCGATGATCGGCGAGTGCATGGGGAACGTGCGCTCCACGCCCACGCCGAAGCTGACCTTGCGGACCGTGAACGTCTCGCGGACGCCACTGCCCTTGATGCGGATCACGACGCCCTGGAAGACCTGGACACGCTCACGGGTGCCCTCGACCACGCGCACGTGCACCTTCAGGGTGTCCCCGGGGCCGAAAGCGGGGATGTCGGTGCGCAGATGGGCGCGGTCGACGAGATCGGTTGCGTTCATCGGATCCTCCGGCGGGTCACCCGGGCGAGACGGCTCCGGGCGGACCCGTCATGGTAGTCCCCGGCCCCGGCAATCGCCCGCCCGGCCCCCGCAGGCGGGCTCGAGCCGCCGCGGTCAGTCGGGGAACTCGCCGAGGAGCCGTTCCTCGTCGGCGGTGAGCGGGCGGTCGAGCAGGTCGGGACGCCGCTCGCGCGTCCGCCGCAACGCCTGGGCCCGGCGCCACCGGTCGATCCGGCCGTGGTCGCCCGAGCGGAGCACCTCGGGGACGGGCCAGCCCCGGAACTCGGCCGGCCGGGTGTACTGCGGGTACTCCAGCAGACCGCCGGCCGCGGACGCCCCCGAGAACGACTCCTGGTCGGCCGACTCGTCGTTGCCCATCACCCCGGGGACCAGCCGGGCCACCGCCTCGATCACCACCAGCGCAGCCGCCTCGCCGCCCGCGAGCACGTAGTCGCCCACCGAGAGCTCGCCGTCGCAGAGGTGGTCGGCCACCCGCTGGTCGACACCCTCGTAGCGCCCGCACAGCAGCGAGAACCCCCCGCCGGCCGCGAGCTCCTGGGCCACGGGCTGGGCGAAGCGGCGCCCCGCGGCCGAGCACAGCAGCAGCGGCCGGGGCGGCTCGACGGCCTCGACCGCCGCGAACAGCGGTCCCGGGGTCATCACCATGCCCGCGCCGCCACCGAACGGCGCGTCGTCGACGCTGCGGTGCCGGTCGTCGGTCCAGTCGCGGATGTCGTGGACCCGCAGGTCGAGCAGGCCCCGCTCGCGCGCCCTGCCCAGCAGCGACGCGCCCAGCGGACCGGCGAGGTACTCGGGGAAGATCGTGAAGACGTCGATGCGCACCGGCGCTCCGCCCTTCAGTCGAGCAGGCCCTCGGGCGGGTCGATCACGACCCGGCCGGCGGTCTGCTCGACGACGAACACCATCGGGACCAGGCCGCCACCGTCGAGGACGAGCAGGTCGTGGGCGGGGTTCGCCTCCACCGCGACCACCCGGCCATGGCCGCGTCCGGCGCGGTCGACCACCTCCGCCCCGATGACCTCGTGCACCCAGACGACGTCGTCGTCGCTCCCGGTGTCGGCCAGCGGCGCGGCGTACACCACCGCGCCGGTGAGCGCAGCCGCGGCGTCGCGGTCGTCGATCCCATCGAGCTTCACCCGGTACCGGCCCTGGTGCGGCCGCGAGCCCTCGACGGTCACCTCGCGCCCGGCCACCCACCACCGGGTGCCCACCGCGACGCGCTCGGTTCGGTCGGTGACGAGCGAGACCATCAGCTCACCACGCAGGCCGTGCGGACGGCCCAGCCGCCCGATCTCGAGGTGGCCCGGAGGCGCGCCCGTCATGGCGCCGATGGGCTACTCGGCGACTTCGACGTTGATCCGCGCGCCGTCGGCGGCTCCGGCCGCC
>JBAZYX010000085.1:0-18293 GCA_041659105.1 Acidimicrobiia bacterium | reverse complement strand
CGTACCGCTGCCGGAGCTGGCGCCCGACGAGGCGTACGTCGCGGTGATGGCGTCGTCGATCAACTTCAACACCGTGTGGACCTCGATCTTCGAGCCGATGTCGACCTTCGGGTTCCTGAAGCGTCTCGGCCGCGAGAGCGTGTGGGGCGCGCGCCATGACCAGCCGTTCCACGTCGTGGGCAGTGACGCCGCCGGCGTGGTGCTGCGGGTGGGCAGCGCGGTGCGCAGCTGGGGCCCGGGCGACGCGGTGACCGTGCACTGCAACCACGTCGACGACCAGGACCCCACGGCGCACGACGACTCCATGCTCGCGGCCAACCAGCGGATCTGGGGCTACGAGACGAACTACGGCGGTCTCGGCGAGATCGCGGTCGTGAAGGCGAACCAGCTCATGCCGAAGCCGGCCCACCTCACCTGGGAGGAGGCGGCGGTCAACGCGCTCACCAACTCCACCAGCTACCGGATGCTGGTGAGCCCGAACGGCGCGCAGATGACCCAGGGCCAGACCGTCCTCATCTGGGGGGCGAGCGGCGGCATCGGCGCGTACGCGTGCCAGTACGTGCTCAACGGCGGCGGCACGCCGATCGGCGTGGTGTCGTCGCCCGAGCGGGCCGCGCTGCTCCACGAGATGGGCGTCGAGCACGTCATCGACCGCAAGGCCGAGGGCTACGAGTTCTGGTCCGACGAGCACACCCAGGACCCGGCCGAGTGGCGCCGCCTGGGCAAGAAGATCCGCGAGCTCGTCGGGGTGGACCCCGAGATCGTGTTCGAGCACCCCGGCCGGTCCACGATGGGCGCGTCGGTGTTCGTGTGCGCGCGCGGCGGGCAGATCATGACCTGCGCGGCCACGAGCGGCTTCTTGATCGAGTACGACAACCGCTACCTCTGGATGAACCAGAAGCAGCTGAAGGGCTGCCACTTCGCGAACTACCGCGAGGCGTGGGAGGCCAACCGCCTGGTCTGCGAGGGGAAGATCCACCCCACGCTGAGCGCGGTGTTCCCGTTCGAGCAGACGGCCGAGGCCGCGTACCAGGTGCACAAGAACCAGCACGAGGGCAAGCTCGGGGTGCTCGTGCTCGCGCCCGAGGAGGGCCTCGGGGTCACCGATCCCGAGATGCGCGCGCGCCTGCTCCCGCAGATCACCATGTTCCGCCGCCACCAGTAGCGATCAGGAGAACCCGATGAGCGATTCCGTCCTGACCGAGATCGACCACGTGGCGATCGCCGTCGCCGACCTCGATGCCGCCGTCGAGTACTACCGCGCCACCTACGGCGTCGCCGTCGAGCACCGCGAGGTCGTGGAGCGCGACGGGGTGGAGGAGGCGCTGCTGCGCGTCGCCGACTCGTACGTGCAGCTCCTCACGCCCACCCGCGACGACTCGCCGGTGGCGAAGTGGATGGAGAAGCGGGGCGAGGGCATCCACCACATCGGGTACCGGGTCGACGACTGCGCGGCCGCGCTCGACCGGGTGAAGGCCCAGGGCCACAAGGTGATCGACGAGGCCCCCCGCCCCGGCAGCCGGGGCACCACGGTGGCCTTCGTGCACCCGAAGACCGCATTCGGGACGCTCATCGAGCTGGTCCAGGAGAACTGACCGCGCCCGTCCTACGCTGACGCTGTCGATCCGTCGGGGCGCCGCCAAACCCTTCGGGGCGTCGCGGCGTGTTCGTCGAGTCGGCTCGACCGTGTCGACCGTTCGCGCCCAGGGGAGACCGCATGCGCAACCGCCGGACCCGTCGACTGCTGCCGCTCTTCGGGTTGTTGGTCGCCCTGTTCCTCGTCGCGGCGTGCGCGCCGCCGCCGTCGCCGTCGCTCTCGGTGGTGGAGAACGACGTCTACGCGAAGCACTTCGTGCTCCGGGCCGCTCGGCATCTGCCCGAGCTGGTGCTCGACGACTCGATGAGCGCACGGGCGCAAGCCTGGGCCGACGGGCTCGCCAAGCCCGGGAACGACTGCGGCGCGCTGCAGCACAGCAACATCGGGGCTTCCTACGCCGGGTTCTCGGCCGCGGAGAACATCGCCTGCGTGTCCGGGTGCCCGGACAACGCGAACGTGCCGTGGAACATGTGGCTCAACAGCCCGGGCCACTACACGAACATCGTCAATCCGGCGTACGAGCGGATCGGCATCGGGGTGACCTGCAACGGCGCGGTGGAGATGCTGGTCGTCCAGTTCCGGTCGCCGTAGGCGGCTGAGCGGGACGGGCCGAGCCCGGCCCGGTCCCGGTACGCTGCCCGGCGTGGCGATCGAGAACCCGCTGACCCCGCACCCCATCGAGGAACGGCTCGAGCAGCTCGCGGTCATGCGCGAGGAGGCCCTGCACGCAGGGAGCCCCGCCGCCGTCGAGCGCCAGCACGCCCGGGGCAAGCTCACCGCCCGTGAGCGCCTCGAGAAGTTCCTCGACCCCGGCTCGTTCGTCGAGCTGGACATGCTCGCCCGGCACCGGGCGCACGGGTTCGGCATCGAGGCCAACCGCCCCCTCACCGACGGCGTCATCACCGGGTGGGGCACAGTCGAGGGGCGCAAGGTGTTCGTGTTCTCGCAGGACTTCACCGTGTTCGGCGGGGCGCTCGGCGAGGTGTTCGCCGAGAAGATCCACAAGGTGATGGACCTCGCCGAGTCGGTCGGCGCGCCGATGATCGGGCTCAACGACGGCGCCGGCGCCCGCATCCAGGAAGGCGTCGTGTCGCTCGACGCCTACGGCGGCATCTTCTATCGGAACGTGAAGGCCTCGGGCGTCATCCCGCAGATCAGCGTCATCATGGGCCCGTGTGCCGGCGGAGCCGTGTACTCGCCCGCGATGACCGACTTCATCTTCATGGTGAAGGGCACGTCGCACATGTTCATCACCGGGCCCGACGTCGTGAAGACGGTCACCGGCGAGGACGTCACCCAGGAGGAGCTCGGCGGCGCGATGACGCACGCGTCGAAGTCGGGCGTGTGCCAGTTCGTCGCGGAGGACGAGGCGTCGTGCATCGAGCAGGTGCGCTACCTGCTGTCGTTCCTCCCGCAGAACAACCTCGAGGACCCGCCCTACTTCGAGCCGACCGACGATCCCGAGCGCCGCTGCGAGGACATCGTCTCGCTCATCCCCGACTCGCCCAACCAACCGTACGACATCAAGGCCGTGATCGCGCAGGTCGTCGACGACGGCGACTTCTTCGAGGTGAACCAGTTCTGGGCGATGAACATCGTCTGCGGCTTCGCCCGCGTCGACGGGCACGTGGTCGGCGTGGTGGGCAACCAGCCCCAGGTGCTCGCCGGCACGCTCGACATCGACGCGGCCGAGAAGGCCGCCCGCTTCGTGCGCACCTGCGACGCGTTCAACGTCCCGCTCGTCACCTTCGTCGACGTGCCGGGCTTCCTCCCGGGCACCGACCAGGAGTACGGCGGCATCATCCGCCACGGCGCGAAGCTGCTCTACGCGTACTGCGAGTCCACCGTGCCGCGGGTGCAGATCATCACCCGCAAGGCCTACGGCGGCGCGTACGTGGTCATGAACTCGAAGTCGATCGGCGCCGACCTCGCGTTCGCGTGGCCGTCGGCCGAGGTCGCGGTGATGGGGCCGCAGGGCGCGGTCAACGTGATCTTCCGCAAGGAGATCGACGCGGCCGACGAGCCCGAGGCCCGGCGGGCCGAGCTCATCGAGGAGTACACGGAGCGCTTCTCCAACCCGTACATCGCGGCGGAGCGCGGCTACGTCGACGACGTGATCGATCCGCGCGACACGCGCATCGTCCTGGTGAAGGCCCTCAACATGCTCCGCACGAAGCGCGAGCAGCTGCCGCAGCGCAAGCACGGCAACATGCCGCTCTAGGGGATCGGCGATGACGCGGCCTGTGTTGCGGGTGGTCAGCCCCGGAGCCACCGACGAGGAGGTGGCCGCGATCCTCGCCGCGGTCGCGTCGCTCTCGGGCGCGCCGGGGGCTGGCGGCGGTGCCGACGACGCCCTCCACGAGTGGGTGCGCGGCGCCCGCCTCGGTGCCCGGCGCTCGGGCCTCCAGCGCGGCCCGTGGCGGCTCTCCGGCCGCATCGGGCGGCGCTCCCGGGTCTGACCGCGGCCCTCCCATGGCGATCGAGAACGCGGAGCTCTTCAGCGTCGGCCCCGACGAAGCGGTGGTCATGTTCGCGTCGGCGCCCGGCCTCGAGGCGGTCACGCTGGTGGGGGGACAGGAGGTGCGCAGCACCGGTCCTCGTCACGTGGTCCGGGTCACCGGCCTGGAGCCGGGCACCGAGCACGCGCTCGCGGTGGAGGGCGTCGAGCCCACCGCCGCGCTGCCCGCCGCGTTCCGCACGCTCGACCTCCCGCCGGGTCGGCTGCTCACCACCTTCGCCACCGCGAACGACGTGCACTTCGGCGAGGTGGAGTGCGGCCACCTCGGCCCGCCCCACCAGGACATCGGCCCGTTCTTCTCCGTGCCGCCCGGCGCGCCGCCGTATCCCGAGACGATGAACGGCGCGGTGATCGACGAGATCCGCGCGCTCGACCCCGACGCCGTGGTGGTCAAGGGCGACCTCACCGACCGCGGGACCGAGGAGCAGTTCGCCGCGTTCCTCGCCGCGTACGGCACGTTCGGCGACCGGCTCGCGTTCGTGCGGGGCAACCACGACGCCATCGTCGACCCGACCTTGGCGATCGAGGACGCGCCCTACACGGTGGAGCTGGGGCCGCTCACGGTCGCGATCCTCGACACCGTCGAGCCGGGCCGGGCCGGCGGGCAGCTCACGGCCGATCAGGTGCAGTGGCTCGACGACGTGGCCACCGAGGCAACCGGACCGGTGATGGTGTTCGGCCACCACCACGTGTGGCCGCTCGACGCGCCCACCCGCCCCCACGACTTCTTCGGCATCCGTCCGGCCGACAGTGAGGCCCTCGTCTCGGTGGTCGCCCGGCGGGACAACATCGTCGGCTACTTCGCTGGTCACACGCACGGCAACAACGTGTGGCGCTCGCCCGCCGCGCGCGACGTGCCGTTCGCGGAGGTGGGCTGCACGAAGGACTACCCGGGAGCCTGGGCCGAGTACCGCGTCCACGAGGGTGGGTACACACAGGTGGTTCGCCGGGTCGCCGCGCCCACCGCGTTCGACTGGGCCGAGGTGACGCGCCACCAGTACCTCGGCTTCTACGGTGACCTCGCCCGGGGTGCGCTCGCCCACCGCTGCTTCACGCAGCGCTTCTGAGGCGGCGGGGATGGGCGCACTCGACGGCCTCCGCGTGGTCGACATGGCCACGCTCATCGCGGCCCCGGGCGCGGCGCGGTACCTGGCCGACTTCGGCGCCGAGGTGATCAAGGTGGAGGCGCCCGGCGGGGACGGCAGCCGCAACTACGGATGGCCCGACCCCCGCGACGGCGAGGCGCTGTTCTGGAAGCAGATCGGCCGCAACAAGCGCGCGGTCGTGCTCGACCTCAAGACCGCATCGGGGCTCGACGCGATGCGCGGCCTGCTCGACCGCAGCGACGTCCTCGTCGAGAACCTGCGTCCGGGCACGCTCGAGCGCCTGGGGCTCGACCCCGCCGACCTGCTCGCACGCAACCCGGGCCTGGTGATCCTGCGCGTCTCCGGCTTCGGACAGGACGGTCCCTACGCGATGCGACCCGGATTCGCGACACTGGCCGAGGCGATGGGCGGGTTCGCCGCGCTCAACGGCGAGCCCGATGGCGCGCCGCTCCTGCCCCCGGTCGCGCTCACCGACGAGGTGACCGCGCTCGTCGGAGCGTTCGCCGTGATGGTGGCGTTGCACCACCGCGACCGCACCGGCGAGGGGCAGGTGATCGACGTCAACCTGCTCGAGTCGATGATCGCGATGATCGGGCCGCTCCCCGCGGTGTGGGCCCAGCGCGGCGAGCTCCAACCCCGGCTCGGGTCGGGCATCCCGTACTCCGTGCCGCGTGGGACGTTCCGCTGCGCCGACGGCGTGTGGGTCGCGGTCTCCGCGTCGGCGGAGTCGATCGCGCAGCGCGTGCTCGCGCTCGTGGGCGTGGCCGACGACCCCCGCTTCGGGGACTTCGACGGACGGGTGCACCACCGGCGCGAGCTCGACGAGCTGGTGGGTGCGTGGATCGGCGCCCGGCCCTCGGAGGACGTGCTGCGCGCGTTCACGGAGGCGCAGGCCGCGATCGCGCCCGTGTACACGATGCAGGACCTCCTCGCCGACGAGCACGTGCAGGCCCGGGGCACCTTCGTGGACGTCGACGGCGTCACGATGCCGGGCCCGGTGGCCCGGCTCGGCCGGTCGCCGGGCGAGGTGCGCCACGCGGGTCGCCCGCTCGGGGCCGACACCGACGCCGTGCTCCGTGAGGTGCTGGCCGAGCCGCCCCGCGCCGCGCCGGGGGGCGGGGGGTCGGACGCGACACGCCCCGAGGAAGGTTCGGCGTAGAGAAGGCCCGACGACTGCCCTCGTCGGGCGCCCCAACGACTTCCTCGGGACGCGACGGGCACATTTTCCACCATCTGCGCCCGGTTTTCCACTTCACCGGGTGGATCTCCACACCCTCGTCCACACGTCGTCCACATGCTGGGGCGCGAATGGGGGACAATCCTGTGGAAAACCCCGAGGCGGGGTTCAGCCGGGGCGGGCCTCGGTGCTGGCGGTGGCGACGCGGCTGATGCCGGCGCCCCGGGCCTCGAGCAGGGCCTCGCCGGCCCGGGCCACCAGCTCGGGGGCCTCGAGCGCGTGGGTCGGATAGCAGGCGATCCCGGCCGAGACCGTGATCCCGACGTCGCCGGTGGCGACGCGCAGGCCGGCCTGCACCCGCTCGATGGCGCGGCGGGCGCCGTCCTCGGTCGTGTCGTCGAGCGCGGCGATCACGACGACGTCGCCCACCCGGCACGCGCAGTCGGCCTCGCGGAGGGTCTCGTGGATCACGCCCCCGAGCGACCGCATCGCGGCGTCGACGCTGGCGCGGTCCTTGCCCCGTACGCCGTCGGCCTCGAGCGCGACCACGGCCACGGGGTGCAGGCGGCGCCGCGCGCCCGCGACCCGCTGCTGGATGAGCACCGCCACGAACCGCTCGCGCAGCAGTCCCGACACCTCGTCGAACGCGTCGCCGGCGAGCTCGTCGGCGCGCCCGTTGCCCGTGGCCCGGGCCGGGACGCGGGTTCCGGCGAACGCGCGGTCGAGCTGGTCGAGCTCGTGGCGCAGCTTGTCGCGCGAGCGCTCGGCCTCGAACCGGGCCCGCTCGGCCCGCTCGACCCGGTCGCGCACCACGAGGTACACGCCGCCACCGGCCACGACGGCCGCGACCAGCGCCGCGACGACGACGGCGAGCGTGGTGCTCACGACCCGCCCGCGGCCCGGGCCGCGGTCGTGCGCCGGTGGGCGATGGCGAGGTCGGCGAGGTCGCCGATGATGTGGGAGAGCTCGAAGTCCTTGGGCGTGTAGCACCGGGCGACGCCGGCCGCGGCGAGCTCGGCCTGGTCGGCCGGCGGGATGATCCCGCCCACCACGACGGGCGCGTCGACGCCGGCGGCCCGCACGAGCCGCAGGGTCTCGGGGACGAGCTCGAGGTGCGAGCCGGAGAGGATCGACAGGCCGATCACGTCGACGTCCTCGTCGCGGGCCGCGGCCGCGATCTGCTCGGGCGTCAGCCGGATGCCCTGGTAGACGACCTCGAAGCCGGCGTCGCGCGCCGCGAGCGCGATCTGCTCGGCTCCGTTGGAGTGACCGTCGAGGCCGGGCTTGCCCACGAGCAGACGGGTCGGGCCGCCGAGCTCCTCGGCCGCGGCCTTCATGCGCGCGGCGATCTCGGCCAGCCCGCCCGCGCCGGGCACGGCC
Organism: Acidimicrobiia bacterium; assembly: GCA_041659105.1. Lineage (GTDB taxonomy): Bacteria > Actinomycetota > Acidimicrobiia > IMCC26256 > PALSA-555 > CAIUKV01. The sequence continues at coordinate 10,515 of JBAZYX010000085.1, read as the reverse complement.
GCCGACCCGACGCCGGTGGGGCCCCGGTACTCGCCGAAGACCTCCCGCAGGACCCCGGCCCACTCGCCGACGGTGCCGCCGGCCCGGGCGAGGTCGATGCTGGCCGGGACGAGGTTGTCGGTGCCGCAGGCCGCGGCCCGCAACGCGTCGAGTGCGCGGTCGACCGCGTCGGCGTCACGCTCGGCCCGCCAGGCGGCCAGCCGCTCCAGCTGCTCGATCTCGTGCCGGGGGTCGACCACCAGGATGTTGGCCTCGCCGTCGAGAGTTCGCACGAGGGGTGATTCGGCACTCTCGGTGAGGCAGTTGACCCCTACGACGCGGATTTCCCCCGATTCGATGTGCCGGACCCGCTCGGCCAGGCTCCCCACCAGCCGGCCCTTCATGGCGTCGATCATCGAGAAGGCTCCGCCGCCCTCCAGCACCCAGGCCAGCTCGGCGTCGGCGGCCTCCTCCAGCTCGGCCGTCCGGGCCTCCACCACCGTGGAGCCCGCGAAGAGGTCGGGGTACTCGAGGAGGTCGGTCTCCATGGCCAGCACCTGCTGGATCCGCAGGCTCCACTGCTGGTCCCAGGGCCGGGGCAGGCCGAGGGCCTCGTTCCAGGCCGGGAGCTGCACGGCCCGGGCCCGGGCGTCGCGCGAGAGGGTGACGGCGAGGGTCTCGAGCACGATCCGCTGGACGTTGTTCTCGGGCTGGGCCTCGGTGAGCCCGAGCGAGTTGACCTGGACGCCGTAGCGGAACCGGCGCAGCTTCTCGTCGGTCACGCCGTAGCGCTCGAGGCAGATGCGGTCCCACAGACGGCCGAACGCCCGCAGCTTGCACATCTCCTCGACGAAGCGGATGCCCGCGTTCACGAAGAACGAGATGCGCCCGACCACTTCGGGGAACTCGTCGTCGGTCACCTGACCGGACTCGCGCACGGCGTCGAGCACCCCGATCGCGGTGCCGAGCGCGTAGGCGATCTCCTGCACCGGCGTCGCGCCCGCCTCCTGGAGGTGGTACGAGCACACGTTGATCGGGTTCCACCTCGGCACGTGGCGAACCGTGTGGCACACGAGGTCGACGGTGAGTCGCCGCGACGGCTCCGGGCCGAAGATGTAGGTGCCGCGGCTCAGGTACTCCTTGACGATGTCGTTCTGGGTGGTGCCCGCGAGGCGCGCCGGGTCGGCTCCCTGCTCCTCGGCGAGCGCGACGTACATGGCGAGGAGCCACACCGCGGTGGCGTTGATCGTCATCGAGGTGTTCATGTCCTCGAGGGGGATGCCCTCGAAGAGCGCGCGCATCTCGCCGAGGTGCGGCACCGGCACGCCGACCTTGCCGACCTCGCCGCGCGCGAGCGGGTGGTCGGGGTCGAAGCCGGTCTGGGTGGGCAGGTCGAACGCGACCGACAGGCCGGTCTGCCCGCGGGCCAGGTTGGTCCGGTAGAGCTCGTTGGACGCCCGGGCCGACGAATGGCCCGAGTACGTCCGCATCACCCAGGGGTGGTCAGGGGAGGGAAGCGTCGCACTCATCACAGGCCCTCTCTCGTGCCGACGCGCGGCGCCGCGTGAGCGCAGCGTACGGCGCTACTTCTTGTGGTAGTCGTAGAACCCTTCGCTCGCCTTGCGCCCGAGCCGCTCCGCGCTGACCATGCGGCGCAGCAGCGGTGCGGGCGCGTAGTTGGGGTCGTTGAACTCGGCGTAGAGCGCCTCGAGGATCGACAGGCTCGTGTCGAGGCCCACGAGGTCGAGCAGCTCGAGCGGGCCCATCGGGAAGTTGCAGCCGCCCTTCATCGCGGCGTCGATGCCGTCGCGCGTGGCCACGCCCGCGTCGAACATCTTCACCGCGTTGTTGAGGTACGGGAACAGCAGCGCGTTGACGATGAACCCGGCCTGGTCCTTCACGTCGACCACGGTCTTGCCGCACCTGCTCGCGAAGTCGCGCGCGGCCGTGAGGGTCTCCTCCGACGTGGTGAGCGCACGCACGATCTCCACCAGCGCCATCGCGGGCGCGGGGTTGAAGAAGTGCACGCCGCACACGCGATCGGGACGGCCGGTCTCCATGGCCAGCTCGATCACCGGCAGCGTGGACGTGTTGGTCGCGAGGATCGTGGCGTCGCCGCAGATGCGGTCGAGCTCGTTGAAGAGGTGCTTCTTCGTGGCGAGGTCCTCCACGATCGACTCGAGCACGAGGTCGCACGGGGCGAGCTCGCCGAGGTCGGTGACACCGCGGACCCGGCCGAGCACGGCGTCGCGGTCGGCCTCCTCGAGCCTGCCCCGCTCGACCTGCTTGGCCAGCGACTTCTCGAGCCCGGCGACCATCCCGTCGGCCCCGGCCTGGGTGCGGCTGCGCAGCACGACGGTGTGCCCGGCCTTGGCCGCCACCTCCGCCACGCCCGATCCCATGATCCCGGATCCGACGATCCCGATCTGCTCGACGGCCATGCTGGTGCTCCTCGGTGCATCGTTCCCGCGGGCGGGTTCCCCGGGCGGCGCACGAGGCTACCCACCGGTAGGTCGGGAATGCCGAGCCCGCCGATAGGCTCCCGCCGTGTCCACTCTGGCGTGTCTGCGGAACCGGGCGTTCGCCGCCCTGTACGACCCGATGATGAAGCCGGCCGAGCGGGGGGCCCTCGGGCGCCTGCGCGACGAGGTGATCGGGTCGGCCCGGGGCAGCGTCCTCGAGATCGGCGCCGGCACGGGCCTCAACCTGCCCCGCTACGCGGGTGTCGACCGGGTGGTCGCGAGCGAGCCCGAGGAGCCGATGCGGCGCCGCCTGATCGGCCGGGTGGGCCAGGCCCGGGTGCCGGTGGAGGTCGTGGACGCCCCGGCCGAGGCGTTGCCCTTCGCCGACGGCGAGTTCGACACGGTCGTGTCCACCCTGGTGCTGTGCTCGGTCGACGACCCTGTCGCGGCCGTGCGCGAGGTGCGCCGGGTGCTCAAGCCGGGCGGCCGCTTCGTGTTCCTGGAGCACGGCGGCGCCGACGGCAAGCGGGCCGAGTGGCAGCGCCGGCTCGACGGCGTGTGGTCGGCCGTGAACGCCGGCTGCCATCTGACCCGAAACGTGGCCGAATCCCTGGCGGCCGCCGACCTGCAACCCGAGGAGATCCGCGTGCTCGAGCCGCGCCCCGTCCCGTCCATCATCCTGCCGTTCCGGCTCGGCTCGGCGGTGGCGGTCTGATGGCCACCCCGCGACGCGGCGGCACCCTCGCTCTGCTCGGTGGCGGCGAGTGGCGCGACGGCTGCCGTGACCTCGACGCCGAGCTCATCGCCGCGTCCGCGGCGCGGGAGGTGGTCGTGATCCCGGCGGCCGCGGCCTACGAGCACCCCGAGCGGGTGGCCGGGCGGGCCACGACGTACTTCGAGTCTCTCGGCATCAGGGCCCGCACCGTCCCGGTGGTCCACCGCCCCGAGGCCGAGGACCCGAAGATCGCCGAGATCGTGCGCCGGGCCAAGTTCATCTACCTGGCCGACGGCTCGCCGCTGCACCTGCGCTCGGTGCTCAAGGGCTCGGCAGTGTTCGAGGCCGTGGTCGCGGCGTACCACGGCGGTGCGGCGCTCGCCGCGTCCGGTGCGGGGGCCACGCTCGTGGGCGACCCGATGGTCGACCCGCGCGGCGGTGCGTACACCGTGGGCCTCGGCCTCGTGGCGAACCTCGCGGTGTTCCCGTACCACGGCACCGCGGCCGACCACCTGCGCGAGCGGTCGATCGACCTCCTGCCGGCGAGCGCCAAGCTCGTGGGCATCGACGAGGAGACGGCCCTCGTGCGCGACCGCGACGGCTCCTGGCGGGTGGCCGGGGTGGGCGTGGTGACGGTCTACGCAGGCCGCGCAGCGCGCGTGTTCGCCTCGGGCGACGTGGTCACCGACCTCGTCTGACGTTCACTCCCCGGCGGGCGGGTCAGCGCGGAACGACGTTGTGGATCTCTGAGATCGCGGGGGCCTCGGAGAACTCGCCGAGAAGTGGGGCCCCGGGATCGTCGGATCCAGGAGCTTCGCCGCGGCTTCTCGCCCTGCGACCGGGAGACCAGCCGGGTCGAGCAGCCCGAGCTGGACGAGCACGGTCGCCTGATCCCAGTGGATGTGCTCGTACGCGATCTTGTCTCCGTCCACGCCGACGATGACCACGAACGCCACCGACACCGGTCGCCCGGTGGGCTCCACGCCGGGGAGCATCCAGTCCATCGTGATCGTGTGCGTGAACGAGATGACCAGCTCGTCGACCAGCTGCCCGTCACCGAAGGTGCGCGACACCGTGACGAACTCGGCGTCGGGAGGGAAGAACTGCCCGATGAGACGGTTGGCGTAGAAGTCGCGCACGCCCTCGGGACCGGCTCCCCCGACCATCGTCGGGACGTTCACCAGGTGGGGGTTGGCGGTCATCGTGGCCAGTGTCTCGTCGAGATCGCCGGCCAGCTCGGCGTCCATGTGCCGACCGAAGATCGCGTCCATGGCCTGAGCAGTGCTCGGATCCGGCATCACCGGAGCATAGGGACGAAGCCGACCGGTGTCACGGCCGCGTCCCGAAGCGTCAGGCGGGCGGCTCGCCGACCGCGTCGCGCTCGCGCTGGGTGTCGATCAGTCCGACCTCGCTCGTCAGCACGAACGCGACCACGGTCGCGATCAGCGTGGTCGGCAGGAGGCCGAACCCGGCCATCTCGCTGACCACGAGCGTGGAGCCGAGCGGCGTCTTCGTGACCCCGGTGTTGGCGGCCGCCATCATCGCCGCGACCATGACCGCTTCGTCGGTGCCCGGAGCGATCAGATGGAACGCGCGACCGAGGCACGCGCCCATGAAGAACAGCGGGATGATGAAGCCGCCCCGCCACTCCGACGACAGCGTCACCGACGTGCCGAGGAGCTTTGCGAACGCGGCGAGCGCGAAGAAGGCGACGGTGCCCCCGTGGCGCGTGAGGATCTCGCCGATCTGCGCCTCCCCGAAGGTGAGCGAGTACGCGGACGCGAGTCCCAGCGCGGCGAGGACGAGTCCCCCGATGACCGGGCGGACCTCGGGGCGCAGCTTGCGGGCTCCCCAGCGCAGCGCCGTGCTCACGTACGTGAACACGACCGCGATCAGCGCGCCGACGCAGCCCGCGGCGACGGCCCATCCGAGATCGGCCATGTGGATGCCGTCCGGTGACGGGAGGTGCCAGACCGGCGCGAGGCCCGCGCCCGTGGCCCCGACGTAGACCACGTAGCCCGCCAGCGATCCGAGCACCGCCGGGAGCAGCGCCTCGTAGTACTGGAGCCCTCGGCGGTGCAGGATCTCGAGCGCGAACACGGCGGCGCCGAGCGGCGCTCCGAAGAGCACGGTGAACGCGCCGGCCATGCCCACGATGGTGAGGATCCGGGCGTCGCGGACCTCGAGGCCGGCCCGCCGCCCGGCCCACGAGGCGAGGCTTCCCGTCGTCTGCACGAGCGGCGCCTCCGGGCCCATCGCGCCGCCCGACGCCACGCACAGCCACGAGATCGGCACCAGCGAGCGGAGAGCCCGGACCCCGGTGGCGCTCCCGGAGACGTGGATGTTGTCGACCATGAGCTCGACGTCGCCGGGCGATCCCACGAAGCGGGTGATCAGACCCACGACGAGGCCGACCCCGCCGAGGACGGCGAACCCGACCAGGCCGCTCCACTCGGTCGGCCAGAGCACGTGCTGGAGCAGGTGCAGCACGAGGAGGTACAGCGCGCCGACGATCCCGGAGCCCAGGCCGACCACCAGCACGAGCCCGACCAGGCGGGGCCGCAGGCCGAGGAAGTACTCGTCGAGCGCGTCGAGGGGCGGACGGCGGCTCATGGAGAATACATCGTAGTACGATCTATCTTGTGCCCGCCCGTCCGCACCTCACCGACGGCGACTACGAGCGGCTGCTCGCGTTCCGCACCGAGCTGCGTCGGTTCCTCCAGTGGAGCGAGCAGCAGGCTCACCGCGAGGGCCTCACTCCCGCGCAGCACCAGCTCATGCTCGCGATCCGTGGGTCACGCCATCCCCTCGGACCGACCATCGGCGACGTCGCCGAATCGCTGTTGCTGCGCCACCACAGCGCGGTCGGTCTCGTCGACCGGGCCGCGGCCGCCGGCTCCGTCGAGCGCCACCAGGACCCCGACGATCACCGGATCGTGCGGCTCACGCTCACGTCGTCCGCCGCGAAGACGCTCGCGCGCCTGAGCGTGCGTCACCTGGAGGAGCTCGAGCGGCTCCGGAACGGGGTTCCGTGAGCGGCGGCGCCGAGGATCTCGGTCAGGCGTCGTGCGCGAGCTCGGCGCGGCCCCGCCTCCGGGAGATCAGGACTCGGTGATCGTCACCTTGGTCATCGTGACGTCCTTCGTCGGCTTGCCGTCGCCGGACTTGGGCGCGTAGCCCATGATCTTCTGTGCGACGTCGAGGCCCTTGGTGACCTTGCCGATGTAGCCGTAGTCCGTCGGCAGAGGGATCACGCCGGATCCGGTGCCGATGAAGAACTGCGAGCCGGCCGTCCCCGCGGGCTCGCTGCCCCCCTTGGCCCAGGCCACGGAGCCGATCTCGTACGCGGACGTGGGCAGCTCGGCCTGCACGGTGTACCCGGCGTCACCGACGGTCGTGTTGTTCGGGCTGCCGGTCTGGATGACGAAGTCCGTCGCTGCCCGGTTGAACAGCAGGCCGTCGTAGAACTTCGCCTTCGTGAGGTACACGAAGTTGTTGACCGAGGTGGGCGCGTTGGCGGCGTCGAGCGCGATCTCGATCGTGCCCTGCGTGGTCTTGATCGTGGCGGTGTAGGTCTTGGTCGGGTCGATCGTGATGCCGCTCGGCGCCGGGAGCGACGACTTCTTCGACGAGGAGCTCTTGTCCGACGACGAGTCGTTGCCGCGGAAGGCGAAGATCGCGAACAGGATCGCGATCGGGATCAGGATGATCACGAAGTTCCGGACCGAGCGCCAGAACCTCCGCCGCTTCTCGAGCGCGGCCTCGTACTCGAGCTTGGCCTGCCGGTTCTGCCGCTGCCGTTCGCGCTTCGCTGCCTTGGAGGACGAGTTGGCCACGGCGGCGGAGTCTAGGACTGCGGCCCCCGATGGCCGCTGCCGGGGCCGAATCCGCCGGGAATCCCGGGAAACCCCGCTGGTACCTTCGTCTCCCGTGGGTCTCGTCGTCCAGAAGTACGGCGGCTCGTCGGTCGCCGACCCCGATCGCATCAAGGCGGTCGCCGAGCACATCGTCGCGACCCGACGCGAGGGGAACGACGTCGTGGTGGTGGTCTCGGCCATGGGCAAGACCACCGACGACCTCGTGCGCCTCGCCCACGAGATCTCGTCCACGCCCGCCGAGCGGGAGATGGACATGCTGCTCACGGCCGGGGAGCGCATCTCGATGGCCCTCCTGTGCATGGCCATCATCGAGGGCGGCGAGCCCGCGGTGAGCTTCACGGGGTCGCAGGCCGGGATCCTCACCGACACCACGCACACGAGGGCCAAGATCCTCGAGGTCAAGGCCGACCGCCTGCGCACGGCGGTGGCGGCGGGGAACGTCGCGGTGGTCGCCGGGTTCCAGGGCGTCTCCACCGATGCCGACGTCACCACGCTCGGGCGCGGCGGCTCCGACACCACTGCGGTGGCCCTGGCCGCCGCGCTCGACGCCGACGTGTGCGAGATCTACACCGACGTCACCGGCGTGTTCACCGCCGACCCCCGGGTCGTGCCGAACGCACGCCGGCAGGAGCGCGTTTCGTACGACGAGATGCTGGAGATGGCCGCAACCGGGGGCCGCGTGCTGGCCCTGCGGTCCGTCGAGTTCGCCCGCAACCACGGCGTGCGCGTGCACGTCCGGTCGAGCTTCACCTGGGAGCCGGGCACCTGGGTGGTGCCCGACGAGGAGCTGGAAATGGAAGGCATGGAGCAGGCCATCATCTCGGGGGTCACCCACGACACCTCCGAAGCCAAGGTCACCGTCGAGCAGGTTCCCGACCGCCCGGGCGTAGCGGCGCGGCTGTTCCGCGCCCTCGCCGACGAAGCGGTGAACGTCGACATGATCGTGCAGAACGTGTCGTCGAAGGGCCACACCGACATCTCGTTCACCGTCCCCCACGCCGACCTCGCCCGCACGCTGAAGGTCATGGAGGACCACGTCGACGACATCGAGGCCGCGGGTGTCACCCACGACGCCGACGTCGGCCGCGTCTCGATCGTGGGCGCGGGCATGAAGTCGCACCCGGGGGTCGCGGCGACGATGTTCGAGACCCTCGCGGCGGAGGGCATCAACATCGAGATGATCTCCACGTCCACGATCCGCACCTCGTGCATGGTCGCGGAGGCCGACGTGCCGCGCGCGGTCGTCGCGCTGCACCGGGCGTTCGAGCTCGAGGACGCGCCGTGAACGCTCGAGGACACGCCGTGAACGTCGGACTGGTCGGCGCGACGGGCCTCGTCGGCACGGAGATGCTGCGCATCCTCGAGGAGCGCGCGTTCCCGGTCGACGAGCTGCGGGTGTTCGCCTCCCCGCGCTCGGAGGGCCGCAAGCTCGGGTTCGCCGGCCGCGAGGTCGCCTGTCAGGTGCTGCGCGACGGCTGCTTCGACGGGCTCGACCTCGTCGTGTTCGACGTCGACGACCCGCTCTCGCTCGAGTGGGCACCCGAGGCCGCGGCCGCCGGTGCGACGGTGATCGACAAGTCGGCCGCGTTCCGCATGGACCCCGACGTGCCGCTCGTGATCTCGGAGGTCAATCCCGCCGACGTGCACGACGCGCCGAAGGGGATCATCTCCTGCCCCAACTGCACCACGATGGTGCTGCTCACCGCGCTCGCACCGTTGCACCGCGCCGCGGGGATCCGGCGCATGGTGATCGCGAGCTACCAGGCCGTGTCCGGCGCCGGGCAGCCCGGCATGCACGAGCTGGCCGAGCAGTGGGTGAAGGGCTCGGGCCACGAGGAAGCGCTGCGCCGCGCCGCGGCCACCCCCGGCACGATCGAGCCGGGCGAGGTGTGGAGCAAGCCCATCGCCGGCAACGTCATCCCGCTCGCGGGATCCGTGAAGGACGCGGGTTACACGTCGGAGGAGTGGAAGCTCGTCCGCGAGAGCCGCAAGATCCTCCACGCCCCCGAGCTGCGGGCCACCGCCACCTGCGTGCGCGTGCCGGTGTACGTCGGCCACTCACTCGCGGCGAACGTCGAGTTCGACCGCGCCCTCTCCGTCGACGAGGCCGCGGGCCTGCTCGCCACCGCGCCGGGGGTCGCGCTCGTCGACGGCGGCGCCGGTGCGCCCACTGCGCTCGAGGGGGCCGGAATCGACCCCGTGCTGGTCGGCCGCCTCCGCGAGGACCAGTCGCAGCCCAACACCCTCGACCTCTGGGTCACCGGCGACAACCTGCGCAAGGGCGCCGCGCTCAACGCGGTCCAGCTGGCCGAGCTCCTGGTGTAGACAAGGGGCCGTGACGGTCACCCTGGTCTTCGACGGCGAGGCCCACGTCGTCGAGGGCGAAGTGCGCGGCGATGCCGTGCTCCTGACCCCCGCCGCGCTGCACGAGGCGACCGGCTGGGAGCTCCAGCCCCAGGGACTGTGCCGCGGCGACGTGTGCGTGCCCACGCACGCGCTCGACGGTGTGGCGGTCGACGATCTGGTCGACGTCGCCGCCTTCGGCGCCGCGCTGCGCCGCCCGGTCGCGCTGGAGCCCGCGGCGTCGATCGCGGTGCTCGCCGAGTCCTCCGACGACCTCGCGACCACCATCGCCGAGGGCGTCGCGCCCGCGTTCACCCTTCCGGACCTCGACGGCAACGCCGTCGCCCTGGCCGACTTCGCGGGCAAGAAGAAGCTGCTGCTCGCGTGGTCGTCGTGGTGAGGCTGCCGCTGGGACCTGCCGGTCTGGCAGGGGCTGTACGAGGAGCTCGGCCCGCGCGGCCTCGTGCTCATCGCCATCTCGCTCGACGAGGATCTCGTCGCTGCGCGCGCCTGCGCCCGTGAGGAGACCACGGTCCCGCTGACGTACCCGGTCCTCGTCGACCGCGACCACGCGTGGGCCGAGGCGTACGGCGTGATCAACGTGCCGACCACGATCTGGATCGACGAGCACGACCGCATCGTTCGGCCCCCGTCGATCGCGCCGGCCGACGACAAGTTCATCGAGTTCACCAAGTTCAGCGCCGAGCCCCACCATGACGCGCTGCGACAGTGGGTGCTCGAGGACGTCGCGCCGATGGCCGACACCGAGATCCAGGACCGGCGCAACCCGCCCGACCCGCAGCTCCAGCTCGCCCGGGCCGAGCGCCGCCTCGCGATGTACCTCCTGCGCGCCGGCCACGAGGAGCTCGGCCACACGCACCTCGGCCGCGCGCTCGAGCTCGCGCCCGACGACTGGACGATCCAGCGCGGCTCCATGCCCGCGCGGGGCAAGGACCCGTTCGGCCAGGACTTCTTCGACTTCTACCAGCGCAGGGAAGCCGCGGGGCGGCCGGGCTACGACGCCTGAGCCCAGGTGCCCGGGCCGATCAGGCCTTCCCCATCCGGGTGACGACGGTCTGGAGCATCTGCTCCATGTCGTCGCGGGGGATCGTGCCCTGGGTCACGATCGCGAGCTGGG
>JBAZYX010000084.1:0-18395 GCA_041659105.1 Acidimicrobiia bacterium | reverse complement strand
GTGCCATCTAACGACGTGATCACGTCGCCCACCTCGATCCCGCCGTCGTCGGCCGCGCTGCCCGAGACCACCTGGGTGACCTCGAGGCCGCTGTCGGTCTGCTGCGTGGCCACCCCGAGGAACGCCGTCGAGGTCGTCTGGTTCGGGGTCTGGTTGGGGGTCTGGTTGGGGGTCTGCTGGTTCGGGGTCTGCCGGTTCGGGGTCTGCTGCGTGCCGCCCTGGTTCCCGTTGCCCTGGTTCGGGAGGTTGGGCAGGTTCGGCACCTGCGGCGTGCCGTTCTGGTTGCCGGTACCACCCTGGTTGCCGAACGGGTTGTTGCCGCCGTTGAACGGCGTGCCGACGGCGGTGGTGCCGCCGTCGTTGCTCCCGTCACCGACCGCGTAGCCGACGCCGAACATCACGACCGCGCCGATCAGCGCGGCGATGCTGGCGAGGAGCCACATCGGGACCGACACGGTGTTGGTGGTCTTCGTGGGCTCGACCGGTGTCGCCGGTGTCGTCACCGGGATCTCGGGCTCGGTCACCGCGGCGGCCGCGGGAGCGGGAGCCGGGGTCGGGGTCACGGGCGCCTCGGGGGTGACCGGTGCAACCGGGGCTGCGGGCTCGGGCGTCCCGGCGGGGGGTTGGGCGGGGTGGGGGGTGGGGGTCTCGTCGCTCACGGTTCGTCCTCTCGTCGGTCGCGGCGTCGGCTGCGACGAGAACGAGAGTGCCCGCTTCGCGGTCCCTGTGGTGCTCGCGATCTGTGAACGCTCTCAGCCGTCCCTCAGGTGACGGGGCGAGAAGCGGTGAGAGGCGGCGGCGACGGGCGCGGCCGAGCCCTCAGAGGGCGTCGGTGCCGGTCTCGCCGGTGCGGATCCGCATGGTCTTGCCCACCGGGACCACCCAGATCTTCCCGTCGCCGATCTTGCCGGTGCGGGCCGCGTCGGCGATCGTGTCGATGGTGGCGTCGACCATCGCGTCGTCGACGAGCACCTCGAGCTTCACCTTGGGCACGAAGTCGACCGTGTACTCGGAGCCGCGGTAGACGGCGGTCTGCCCCCGCTGGCGGCCGTGGCCCTGGGCGTCGGTCACGGTGATGCCGGCGAGGCCGAGCGTCTGCAGGGCCTCCTTCACGGTGTCGAGCTGGAACGGCTTGATGACGGCGACGACGAGCTGCATGACTGAAACCTACGTCGGGCCGGCCGTCCCTGCATTGCCGGATTGTTACGCCGACGTGAACCCCTTTGATGCGTGGCTCACCGTCGCCCTCCGACGGTGAGCCACGCCTCGACGCACGAGGCGTCGTTCACCGTCACGGAGCGACGGCGAGCAACGCATCAGGGTCTGGGGGGGTGAGGACGGGGCGGGTGACGGAGACGGTGCCGCCGTGGAAGTAGAGGCTGCGGCCGGCCACGCCGCCGACCACGAACACCTGGAAGCACTCCGCGCTGGGGTAGAGGTTCACCTCGGCGTCGGGGTCGTCGAGCAGGTGCGCGAGCTCGGGGTGCGACGCCGCGAAGAGCGGCATCGGCTTGTTGACCATCGCGGTCCGGAACGGCAGCGTGCTGTGGCGGTGCAGCGCCTGCTTGATGTCCTCGATCGTCCAGCCTGCGTTCGCGAACGCCGCCGCGTGCTCGGGGCACATCATGATGACGTTGTGGTACACGCCGTTGAACGGGTAGCCGGCCGACGGGTCGGCAGGCTCCTTCACCAGCCACACGCCGGGGCTCGGTGACCCGGCCACGTTGCGCGTCACGGTCGCGTAGCTCTCGACGAGCAGCTCGGGGTCGTGGTTCTGGAAGTCGAACAGCTCGCACACGCCGTAGGGCACGTTGACGGTGACGGTCGACTCGTCGACGCCGTAGCCCTCCATCACCCGGAACGGCGACCACGGGTTGCGGGCCTCGTTCTCGGCCACGCACGCACTGAACTTCATCGACGACCCGATCGTGTCCATGTCGGAGATGCCGGGGTACGAGTGGCCGACGTTCATCATGAGGAGCCGGAGCGTGCGGCCGATGGCGACGTTGACCGCGGAGCGCGACCCGGGCCCGAGCGCGCACACGCCGTGGTTCATCCCGATGGCGTCGGCGATCGGCCCGCTCACCATGACGATGGGCGCCTGCGGGCCGGTCGACATCGCGAAGGTGCGCAGCCCGATCGTGTCGTCGAGCACGCATTCGGCCATCGCGAGGATGACCGGCATCGCGTTCGGCGCCGCGCTCGCCATCGCGGCGTTCGCCGCGATCTTCTCGACTGTGCCGATCCCCATGCCCGGTGCGAACACGCCGATCACGTCGTCGGCCGCGCGTCCCGACGCGGCGACCATCGCGTCGACCTTCTCGCGCGTCGGCGGGACCAGCGGCATGCCGTCGCTCCAGCCGTTGGCGACGAACTGCGCGTTCATCGCGTCGAAGCAGGCGAGGAGGTCGTCGCCCTCGAACGTGAGCGACTCGTCGGCGCAGAGCGTGAGGTGCTCGAAGGCCGGGCGGGCCCGCTCGGCCGTGGGCGTGGTGGTGAGGCCCTCGATCACCGGGGGGACCGCGTCGTCGACCATCTGCGCGATGCGCACGGGGTCGCCGTTGGTGAACGGGAGCGGCACCACCGCGAACGGGAGGTCGGGGCAGCCGAACACCTCGGCGCTGAACCGCGCGTCCTCCTCGAACCCGACGGCCACCCAGCTCACGGTGGGCAGGCCCCGCTCCTCGAACGCGGCCATCTCGCGCATCAGCCACGACGTGCACGACCCGCAGTCGGCGGTGGTGCCCACGAGCACGTCGCACTCGGCCAGGATCTGCTGCTTCAGCGGCTCGGACGCGTAGCGGGTGAGGCCGCCCTTGTCGCCGAGGTACGAGCGGAACGTCGCCCCGTCGTAGAGCTTGGCCAGCGCGTCCTGCGTGCGGGCGAGCGCGACATCGCCCTGGTTCTTCCCGTTCCAGAACAGGCCGATGCGCAAGCCGTCGAGCGAGGTGGGCCGGGGGGCGAGCGCGAAGGCGACGGCCGTGGGCGAGTCGCCCTGCGGGATCGCGATCGGATTGACGATCGTGAGACGAGCGGTCACGCTCTCCACCCTATGTCAGCCTTTCGATTCGGGGTGCAGGGTGCTCCCGCGGCCACGGAGCCTGCCTGGGCCGATGTCGCCCGCCGGGCCGAGGACTACGGCTACGACGTGCTGTCGATGCCCGACCACCTCGACGGCCGGCTCGCGCCGCTCGTGGCCCTCGGGTACGCGGCCGCGCTACCGACCGCATCCGGCTCGCGACCACGGTCCTCGCGGTCGACTTCCGCAATCCGGCGGTGCTCGCGAACGAGATCGACACGCTCGACGAGCTCTCGCGCGACCGCATGGAGCTCGGCCTCGGCGCGGGCTGGAACGCGGCCGACTACGAGAAGGCCGGCATTCCGTTCGAGCCGGCGCCGGTGCGGATGGCGCGTCTCGCCGAGGTGGTGCGCGCGTTGCGCGTCGCGCTGCGGCCGGACATGCCGTTCCTGCTCGGCGGCGGCGGCCGGCGGATGCTCGAGCTCGCCGCCCGCGAGGCCGACATCGTGAGCATCGTCACCGCGAACCGCGACGGTGTGGCCGGGGGCCTGGGGGGCGACGCCACCCTCGCGGCCACCCGCGAGAAGGTCGGCTGGATCCGCGCCGCGGCGAGCGACCGGTTCGACGCGCTGGTGCTCAACACGCGCGTCTTCGCGGCGGAGGGCGACGACGTGACCGCGCCGCTCGGGGCCGAGGCCGCGACCTCACCCCACGTGCTGGTGCGACCGGCGCAGGCCATGGCCGACAAGCTGCTGCGCCTGCGCGACGAGACCGGCATCTCGTCCGTCACGGTGAGCGCGCGCTTCCTCGACGAGTTCGCGCCCGTGGTCGAGCTGCTCAGCGGCCGCTGAGCTCCCGGGCCCGGGCCGCGAGCGCGACCTTGTCGACCTTGGGGACTGCGGTGAGCGGGAGCGCGTCCACGAACCAGATCGATCGCGGCACCTTGTAGGACGCGAGGCGTTCGCGGACGAATGCGACGAGCGCCTCGGCCGCGGCGTCCGCGCCGGCGGTCACCACGAACGCGACCGGCACCTCGCCGAGCGCGTCGTCGGGCACGCCCACCACCGCCGCCTGCGCGACCGCGGGGTGATCGCCGAGCACGCGCTCGACCTCGGCCGGGTACACGTTGAACCCGCCCACGATGACCATGTCCTTCAGGCGGTCGCGGATGGCGAGGTTGCCCTCCGCGTCGAACGCACCGACGTCGCCGGTGGCGAGCCACCCGTCGGGGTCGATCGCCGTGGCGGTCGCGGCGGGGTCGTCGAGGTAGCCCCGCATCACGCCCGCGCCCCGCACCCGGATCTCGCCCTCGACGCCGGTCGGGAGCGGCGTGGCCACCGGGTCGTGGGGGTCGACGATGCGCACCTCGACCCCGGGGATCGGTCGGCCCGACGTGCGAGTGACGACCTCGCGCGGGTCGTCGGCCCGGGTGATCGTGCACACGCCGGTGGCCTCGGTGAGGCCGTAGCCCGCGTGCACGGCGTGGAGCCCGAGCGTCTCCTGCATGCGGGTGACGAGTGCGGGCGGGATGTTGGCCGAGCCGGTGACCGCGACGCGCACGGAGTCGGGCGGCTTCTCGGGGCTCGCGTCGATCGCGTCGAGGAGCCCGTGGAACATCGCCGGCGGACCCTGGAGGAACGTGATCTCGTCGAACTTGATCAGCATGCGGATCTTCGCGGGGTCGAAGCGCGCGATCGGGTAGGCGGTCGCGCCCGCGCACAGGCACGCGAGCAGGCCGGTCTTGTGGCCGCCGATGTGCGAGCACGGGTTGATCACGGGGTAGCGGTCGTGTCGCCGCAGTCCCACGATCTCCACCCACTCCTGCGTGGTGGAGACCATGCCCCGATGGGTGAGCAGCGCACCTTTCGGCCGGCCCGTCGTGCCCGCGGTGAACTGCACGTGGCTGACGTCGTCGGGGGAGAGGGCCCGCAGGCGGCGGTCGACCTCGGCACGCGTGCCCGACGACGCGCGTGTCTGGGTGAGCGCCGCCCCGTCGTCCTCTCGGAGGACCACACGGCACTGTGCTCGCGCGAGGACCTCGTCGACCTCGGCGTCGCGCCAGCGGGTGCTGAGCGGGACGACGGCAGCGCCGGTGGACAGGATCGCGAGGTTCGCAACGGCCCACGCGGGCGAGTTGTCGGCCAGCAGCGCGACGCGGTCACCCGGCTGCACCCCCTGGTCGACGAGCGCGGCGGCGGCGATGTGGGCGAGGGACCAGAGCGTGGTGTAGCCGACGACTGCCCCGTCCTCACCGACCAGCGCGTCGTCGCCCGAGAACCGATGCGCCGCCCGCTCGGCCACCCCCGGGATCGTGAGCTCGTCGGCCAGGTGCTCCACGCCCGCACCGTAACCTGACGCGGTGGACCTGGAGCCTGCCGTCGCGTTCGTGGTCGACCGGTTCAACCGGATGCTCGAGGGTGACGGCGCGCGCCTCGACGTGGTCGCGGCCGGCGAGGGCGGCCTCACGCTCCAGTACGTGGCCGGGCCCGACGGCGAGTGCGAGGCGTGCGTGCTCGACCCCGACGACCTCGACGTGCTCGTGGCCGACGCGCTGGTCCGCCAGGGCGCGACCGCGACCGCGGTGACGATCCTCCGCTGACCCCGCGTTCAGCGGGGCTTCGCGAACTCTGCCGCCGCGTCGGCGCGCAGCTCGTCGCCCGCGTGGCACGCGGCCCGGCCGAGCGCGCGGCGACCGTCGTTCTGCTCGATCCACGCCGTGAAGACCAACGGCTCGTCGATCCGGACGGGCTTCCGATAGCGCACGTTGAGCTCGCGGGTCAGACCGCCGAACCCGGCGTCACGCTGGGCGATCGCCAGCACCTCGTCGAAGCAGGCGGCCACGATCCCGCCGTGGACGAGGCCCCGAGGGCCCTCGTACCGCGGTCCGCAGCGGGCGACCGCGTTCACCACGGCCACGCCGTCACGCGTCACCGGCTCGCCGAACACCAGGGGCGGGGCGACGACGTTGTCCCGGCCGCGCACGGGCCCGAACCGGTCGTGGTGCGCGATCGCGGCGCCGCGATCGGTGGGGTCGATCGTGTGCGGGTGGGGCTCTCGGGGCGCGGCCTCCAGCGCGGCCCGCGCCGCCGCCAGGTGCGTGGCCACGGCGTCGGCGGTGGACCCGTCGACCGCGCCCGTCGCGAGCAGGTCCGCGATCGCGCGGAGGTCGTCGCCGAGGCTCTCCCGAATCGGGAGAAGTCGACGACGCCGCGCTCGTGCGTGCCGGTGCTCACCCGGCCGCGCTCGTTCTGCACGTCGACGGCGAAGGTGAGGCGGCGTCCGTCGATCTTGGTCAGCACCACGTGGATCGTGTACTCCTCGTCGACGAACGTCGGCCGCTCGTGGCTCACGCACACGTGCGCCCCGACCGTGACCTCGCCATCGTCCACGTACGGCAGCGTCGCGTCCATGCAGCAGTACTCGATCATCCCGATCATCGCGGGGGTCGCGAGCACGGGCACCGAGAGGTGCGGCGCGACGCCGTCGCTGGTGACGGTGTGGGTGGTGGTGTGCTCGAGCCCCACCTGGAGCGTGTCCTTCATGGCGCGTCCTTCATGCCTGCGATGGTGGCACGCGCGTCGTGAGGTACTCCACTGCGTCGGCCCACGACGCGGCGTCGGCCTCGGCGTGATGGAACGTGGGCGTGGGTGCGCCGAACGCGTGGCCCGCACCGGCGTAGACGCGCACCTCGTGGTCGACGCGCCAGCGTTCGAGGCGCTCGCGCACGTCGCCGAGCTGCTCGGTCGACATGACCACGTCCTGGTCGCCGTAGATCAGCAGCAGCGGGCAGGTCAGCATCCACAGCAGGTCGATCAGGTGCGCGGGGCGCTGCGGCGTCAGCTCGGTGAACTCGGGCTGGCTCGGGTAGAAGGCCACCGCGACCGCGCTCAGCCGGTCGAGGCACGCGGCGAGCAGTGCGACCGTGGCGCCGGTGCAGTAGCCCCAGTAGCCCACGCGGTCGGCGTCCACGTCGTCGCGCGCCCGCAGCTCGTCGGCAACCGCGATCAGGTCGCGCGCCGCCTGCGGGAAGTCGAGCGAGAACGTGTGCGGCATGATCGCTTCGATGTCGTCGTAGTCCTCGGGATCGGCCGGGCCGCCGCCCCGGTAGTAGTCGGGGACGGCGGTCACGTAGCCGAGCGCCGCGAGCTTCGCCGCGATGTCGCGGATGAAGTGGTTGATCCCGGTGGCCTCCATCCCGAGCACGAGCGCGGGATGCGGGCCGGGTCCGTCGGGTTCGAACAGCAACGTCATCGCGGCACGCTATCGCCGCGGCCGGATCACTGCTGTTGCTGCTGCTGTTCCTGCTCGAGCGCCGGCATGGAGACCGGGGCGCGGGCGCCGAGCGTCACCCGCAGGGGTGAGCCCGGGGTGTCGCTCCACGAGTCCATCAGGGTGAACAGCCCGCCGGGGAGCATCGCCTCGCCCTTGCGGATCTCGACCGCGGCCTCGAGCTGCACGTCGGTGTGCCCGTGGTGCACGCCCCGGAAGGGGCACACGTCGTCGTAGTCGCGGCCGTGGCCGACCTTCACGTGCAGCTCACCGACCTGGCGGCCGTTCGTGGGGTCGAGCGGGAACCAGCCCAGGTCGGGCACCGCGACCTCGATCCACGCGTGGGTCTGCACGTGCACCACCGGCTTGTCGGTGCGCTCCGCGGTCGCGTCGTCGGCCGAGAACAGGTAGCCCGACACGTAGCGGGCGGGGAGGCCGACGGCCCGGCACAGCGCGACGGCGAGGTGGGCGAAGTCCTGGCAGACGCCGGCACCCAGGGCGAGCACCTCGGCCACCGGCGTGCCGACCTCCGTGGTGCCCTTCTCGTACCGCAACGACGCGCGCACGAGGTCGTGCATCCCGAACGCGACGCTGATCACGTCGGGACCCGTTGCCTCGGCGCACTCGGTCGCGAGCTCGAAGAGCCTCTCGTCCCAGTCGGTGTGGCGCGTCGCCTGGAGGTACTCGTGGTGGCGGGCGACGAAGTCGGGATCGCTCAGGTCGCCGATCATCGCGTGCGACTCCACCAGCGACCGCGGGCTCGTCTCCACCGTGGCCTCGGCGACCACCTCGAGCGCCCGGTGGGGGAGGCGTACGCCGAACGCGTCGACGCGCGTGCCCCAGTAGTCGGTGAACGACAGCGACCGGGCGGCCGGGGCCACACCGACCCGGTACGTCACCAGCCGCTGGTGCTCGTCGGTCACCGGGCAGGCCCGCAGCTCGTTGTGCGACTCGGACACGGCCGGGTCGTACGTGAACCGGGTGCGGTAACGGATGTCGAACCTCATCGCGCGGCCATCATCGGAGCTCCGGCTCCATCACCATGGTCGCCTGCGCTCCTCCGCCGGCGCGAGTCGGTGCTGCGGCCATCATCGGAGCTCCGGCTCCATCACCATGGTCGCCTGCGCTCCTCCGCCGGCGCGAGTCGGTGCTGCGGCCATCATCGGAGCTCCGGCTCCATCGACCGCAGCTCCTGGACCTGGAGCTCGCCGACCGGCACGTGGTGGAAGAACCGCTCGGCGGTGGCCTTGTGCACCGCGCGCAGATCGGCCTCGAGCGACACGGCGGTGGCCGCGAGGCCCGTGGTCATCACCTCGCCGATGTCGCCGTAGTCGAGCCGGCCCCGCAGCCGCCCCATCCGCCGGGCCACCAGCGGGTGCTCCTCCGACTCCCCGGTGATGTTGTGGTGGGCGGCCTCGTCGAGGAGCAGGTCGACGTGCTCGTCGGCCACGCTCACCGAGTAGCGCACGCTGCGGGGGAACACCGGCGAGAACAGCAGCAGGGTGGCCACCGCGGTCGCGTCGGCCTGCCGGCCGGTGCGCACGAAGGTCTCCCGCGCCGCGCACGTACGCAGCACCGGCGCCCAGGCCTCGAGCCCGGTCTTGGCCCGGATCTCGAGGGCCGCGGCCTGGGTGCCGAGGACGCGTGTGGTCGTCCCGGCCCGCTCCATGTGGATCCCGAGCTCGAAGAACCGGGACGCGTCGTCGCGCGTCATCGTCTCCACCGCGACGCCGATCACCGCGTGCGCGGCGCTCTTCACGAACGCGTAGAGCTGGGCCGGATGGTCGTCGAGGTCGCGCCGGACGTTGGTGGCGAAGAAGCGGAGGTAGAGGTCGTTGACCGACTCCCACAGCTCCGACGACACGAGCTCGCGCACGCGGCGCACGTTCTCCCGCAACGCGCGGATCAGCGACGCGATCGAGCCCGGGTTCTCGGTGTCGATCACACAGAAGCCCGACACCGTGGTGCCGTCGACCGTGTCGTAGCGCTCCGTGAACGTGTGGTCGAGCACGAGCGTCGCGAGCGCGCGCTCCCAGATCTCGCGTTGGTCGACGCGCGGGCTGGTGAACACGCTCTCGGTGGTGACGTCGAGCACGCGCGCGGTGTGCTGGAGCCGCTCGAGGTAGCGGCCGGCCCAGTAGAGGTCTTCGGCGAGACGGGCCAGCATCAGCGCGCTCCGTCGCCCACGAGGACCCAGGTGTCCTTCGAGCCGCCGCCCTGCGACGAGTTCACGATGAGCGACCCTTCGCGCAGCGCGACGCGGGTGAGGCCGCCGGGGATCACGTCGATGTCGTCGCCGCGGGTGATCACGAACGGGCGCAGGTCGACGTGGCGCGGCTCGGGCACGCCGTTGATGAGCGTGGGGTGCCGCGACAGCGACACCACCTCCTGGGCGATCCAGCCGCGCGGGTCGGCCTCGATCCGCTTGCGCACCTCGTCGAGCTCGGCCTCGGTGGCGCGCGGGCCGATGATCACGTCGTATCCCCCCGCGCCGCTCACCGGCTTCACCACCAGCTCGTGGAGCCGGGCGAGGGCCTCGGCCCGCTGCTCGGGGTTCCACAGGAGGTACGTCGGCACGTTCGGCAGGATGGGCTCCTCGCCGAGGTAGTAGCGGGTGAGGTCGGGCACGAACGCGTACACGAGCTTGTCGTCGGCCACGCCGTTGCCGATGGAGTTGGCGAGCGCGACGTTGCCGGCGCGCACCGCGGCGAGCAGGCCCGACACCCCGATCATGGTCGTGGAGTGGAAGCCGACCGCGTCGAGGTACCGGTCGTCGATGCGGCGGTAGATGACGTCGACGCGCTCGAGCCCGTTGGTGGTGCGCATGTAGACGACGTGGTCGTCCACCACGAGGTCGCGGCCCTCCACCAGCTCGGCGCCGAGCTGACGAGCCGCGAACACGTGCTCGAAGTACGCGGAGTTGTAGGGCCCGGGGGTGAGCACCGCGATGCGGGGCCGCGACCCGCCCGACGGCGCGATCGCGCGCAGCGCGGACAGCAGGATCGGCCCGTAGTCGTCGACCCGGCGCACCGTGTGCGCGCCGAGCACCCGGGGGAGGATGCGCGCGGTCGCGGCGCGGTTCTCGAGCACGTACGAGATCCCGCTCGGGTTGCGGACGTTGTCCTCGAGCACGCGGTAGATCCCCTGCGCGTCGCGCACGAGGTCGATGCCGGCGACGACGCAGCGCGCGCCGTGGGGCACGTGGATGCCCACGGCCTCGCGGGCGAACCCGTCGGACGACGTGACCACGTGGCGCGGGATCACGCCGTCGCGGATCGCGGCCTGCTCGCCCGCGTAGATGTCGTCGAGGAACTTGTTGAGGGTGCGGACCCGCTGGGCGAGCCCGGCCTCCACCACCGACCACTCGTCGGCCGGGATGATCCGGGGCAGCAGGTCCATCGGGAAGGTGCGCTCGAGCCCGTCCTCGTCGCCGCTGAGGGTGAAGGTGATGCCCTTGGTCCGGAAGGAGGCGTCCCGCAGCCGGGCCCGGCGGGCCAGCTCGTCGTCGCCGAGCTGCTCGATGAACCGGATCAGGCGCTCGTAGTGGGGCCGGGGCTGCCCGGGCCCGACGAACGCCTCGTCGAAGAAGCCCTCCGGCTCGTAGTCGCTGAAGACGCCCCGTTCCACCGCCGGAGTCTCGCGCGGCCTTCCGCGCGGGTTTCTGGCGTGAATGTGACGTTCCTGTTTCGACCTGCCCCGGGCGGCATTCGGGGGATCCCCGGGGTGGCGTTCGGGTTGGGGCACCCTTTAGGGTCTCGATCCAGATCGCGGTACGAGCACCGCACGCAGGAGGACATCAGCATGGGTCGTCGGTCGACGAGGTTGCACCACCGGGTCGGGCGGGCCGTCGCGGCGCTCACGGTCGCCACTGCGGGTCTGACCGGAGCCGTCGTGGCCATGGGCGTGCAGCCCGCGGGCGCGCAGGACTTCCCGGTGACCAACACCACCGACACCGGCACCGACACGTTGCGCGACGTGCTCGAGAACCAGGTCTCCGACGGCGACACCGTCACGCTGGTGGCCGGTGCCACCTACGTGCTCGACGACTGCTCGGCGGGCGACATCGAGATCGACGCCGCGGTGACCATCGACGGCAACGGCGCCACGATCGAGCAGACCTGCAACGACGGCGTGCTCTACACCAACGATGCCCTCACCGTGAACTTCGTGACGATCACCGGTGGTGTCGCGTTCTCCGGTGGCGGCGGCATCTACGCCGACGCCGGCGACCTCACGATCTACGGCTCGTCGATCGTCGGCAACTTCGCCTGCGGGAACGGTGGTGGCATCCACGTCCACGACGACACCGTGATCGCCTACTCCACGATCTCCGGCAACACGACCACCGACGACGGCGGCGCGATCGCGAACGACGGCGAGGGCGACATCTCGGTGTTCAACTCGACCATCACGAAGAACACCGGTGGCGAGGTGGGCGGCATCGAGAACGACGCCGGTGACACCTTCCTCATCTACACCACCCTGGTCGACAACACGACCGACCCCACCACGGTGTGTCCGGACTCCGTGGAGAGCGCCGGGCACCAGTCGGTGCACCAGCACGCCACCGCCGACGCCGCGCTCGTGGACTCGCAGGTCCCGGCCAACATCCGGGTGGAGTCCACCCAGACCCTCCACACGTTCGCCTCGGTGATCGCGTTGCCCAACGGTGGGACCAACTGCGGTGACTTCTCCGGGGACCCGCTGATCAACACCGACTCGGCCGGGTACAACTTCGCCGACGACACGTCGTGCGACCTCACCGACACCGGTGACTCCCAGGTTCCCGCCGCCGACGCGAAGCTCGGCGCGCTGGGCGCGAACGGCGGTCCGACGCAGACGATGCTCCCGCAGACGGGCAGCCCGCTGATCGACGCCATCCCGCTCGCGACCTGCTCGCCGGCCGCCGAGGCGCTCTCCATCACCGACGACCAGCGCTTCCTGGTCCGCCCCGACGTGGTGAACCAGAAGTGCGACATCGGCGCCGTCGAGGTGCAGACCGAGGCGCCGCCGGTCATCCAGCCGACGTTCACCGGCTGAACCCGCACGCACCCGCCGCCGGCACGATCCGGCACCGGCGTGGGCGATTTGTATAGTCTCGCCCGACTTCGAAGCGGATCTACGGGAGCGGGGAACATGCGGAAGCGCATCGGGACGCCCATCGCGGGCGTCGTGGCGATCGTGGGGGCCTCCCTCGCGTCCTTGGTGCTGGTGGCCGCGCCGGCCGGCGCCGTGTCCGTGAACGACGAGACCTCGTTCCGCGACGCGTGGGCCAACCAGACGGCCGTCGACCTCACCGCCGACATCACCCTCACGTGCGGTGGCGGCGGTGCGGCGGTGCGCAACAGCGGTGACGCGATCACCGTCGACGCCCACCGCTTCACGATCACGCAGACCTGTGCCGGGGACGAGGCGCTGACGCAGAGCGGTGTGGGCCAGGTGATGCTCGTCAACCTCACGCTCGTCGGTGGCGTGGTCGGCGTGGAGTCGAACGGCGACGTGTCCCTGCTCGGTGTCACCGTCACCGGGCAGAGCGACGACGGACCCGCGGCCGGCGTCGCGGTGCAGGGCGCGGACGTCTTCGTGACGAGCTCCGTGATCTCGTCGGTGACCAGCACGACGAACGAGGCCTACGGCGTCCTTGTCGTCGGGGGCGACATCACGAGCACGGCCGGCACGATCACCGACGTCAGCGGGCCCGACGCCGCGATCGGGCTCATGGCCCAGTCCGGCTCGGTGACGGCCACCCGGACCGCGATCTCGACGATCGGCAAGGGCGTGTCGGAGGACGTGTTCGGGATCCTGGCGAGCGACGCCGTGACGACCACCAACCTGCGGGTCTCCGGCCTCAGCGGAACCGACGTCGCGTACGGCATCGCCGGGAACGGCACGGTGACGGTCACCGAGTCGAGCGTGCGGGACCTCACGACGGGCAACTTCGTGGTCGGCGTGTACGGCAGCGGCGGCGCCTTGAGCCTCGTCCGGTCCACGGTGGCGTCGCTCCACGGCGACCAGGGTGCGTTCGGCGTGTTCGGCCCCGCGGCGAGCCTCGTGAACTCCACGGTCACGGGCGTGGAGGGCGTCGGCGTCTACGCCGAGAGCGCCACGATCGCCTACTCCGACATCGTGGGGAACGGCACCGACTCCTTCGACGTCGATCTGACGGCGACCGAGGTCGGCGGTCTCACCCTGGCGTCGCCCTTGGTGGGCCAGGTCGACCCGCCCGCGTCCCAGATCTACGTCGCCGACCTCGAGATCTTCGCCACGGTGGTGACCTCGCCCCTGCTCGGCTTCACCAACTGCTTCGACGAGACGACCGTCACGTCGAGGGGCTACAACTTCGCCGACGACCTCACCTGCGCGCTGACGTCCACCGGTGACGCGCAGGCGGTGGGCGCGAACCCGCTCCTCGGCGCCCTGGCCGACAACGGCGGCAACACGCCCACGCTGCTGCCGCAGTCGGGCTCGCCGCTGCTCGACGCGATCCCCGCCGCCGCGTGCCAGACGGCACCGGCCACCGGGGTGACCACCGACCAGCGGAGCGAGCCGCGGCCGGGCTTCGTCAACTGCGACATCGGCTCGGTGGAGCTCCAGCCGGTGGTGGTCCAGCCCACGTTCACCGGCTGACGCGGCGGCACACGGCGCGCCACGCTCGTCGGTTTCCCGATCCAGCGTCTGTCGCCGTCCGAACGGCCGGAGGTCGGTGTGTTCGACCGCACGAGCATCCGTGAGACGAGCATCGCCACGTTGCTCGCGGCCATCACCGGGTACGTCGACGCGGTCGGCTTCACCCGGCTGTTCGGGGTGTTCCCCGCGAACCAGACGGGCAACATCGTGCTGTTCGGCATCGCGCTGGGCGCACGGCGCCCGTTGGCGGGGCGAAGGAGGTGGTGATGCTCGGGCTGGCCGCGCTGGCGATGGGCGTGCAGACCGACGTCATCCGCCGTGCGGCGCAGGTGTCGGTGTGGACCACGTTCACGACCGGCGCAATGGTCCAGCTCACCGACCAGGTGAGCGAGGCGGTCGTCCACGGCCGGCGGCCCATGCCCGAGGGGCGACGCGTCTTGGTGGTGCTCGGCGCGGTGCTCGTCGCGTACGTGGTCGGGGCCGCGGCGGGGGCCGCGGTGGTCGACGCGTGGGGCCGCGCGCTCGCGGTGCCGGTCGTGGTGACCGGGGTGCTGACGGCGTGGGTGCTGGTGGTGCGGCCCCCGGCAGCCCCAACGGTGGACTGAGCGCGCCGGACGCCGGTGGCGTGACGCGTCAGTCGGTGTGTCCGCCGGAGTAGCGGCGGCGTGCCTCTTCCACTTCCTTGACCGCGACCTCGGCGCCTTCCCAGTCGCGCGTCTCGGTGTCCTTGCCGGGCTCGAGCATCTTGTAGACGTCGAAGAAGTGCCCGATCTCCTCGAGCAGCATGGGCCGGCGGGTGCGGACGTCGGCGAGGTCGTGCATGTCGGCCCAGCGCGGGTCGACCGCGGGCACGCAGAGCAGCTTCGCGTCGGGGCCCTTCTCGTCGGCCATCCAGAACACGCCGATCACGCGCGCGCGCACGTGGCAGCCGGGGAACGTGGGCTCGTCGAGCAGCACGAGCGCGTCGAGCGGGTCGCCGTCCTCGGCGAGCGTGTTGGGCACGAACCCGTAGTCGGTGGGGTAGGTGGTGGCGGTGAAGAGGTGGCGGTCGAGCCAGATATCCCCGGTGTCGTGGTCGGCCTCGTACTTGTTGCGGGATCCCTTGGGGATCTCGACGACGACTTCGATCTCCATCGCCCCAGTCTCGCACTCCCACGTGATGCGTCCCTCACCCACGCTGGGCGCGGGGCGAGGGACGCACCCTCGACTTGTGCGTTCGGGGATTCGCGTCCCGGGATCACCTCGTCAGTGGCGGTGGAACCGGAGGTTGACCTCCTCGTCCGGGGGCACGCCCTCGCGGTCGAACCGGTCGAGCCACTCCCGGGCCGAGGCCCGGGCCCGGTCGATCAGCTCGCGGGCGTGGGAGAAGTCGGCCGGGAGCACGGTCTGGGGGCACAGCGGCGGGATCACCCGGAGGTCGACGCGGTCCTGGAACTCGTCGACGTCGCGGATGAGCTGCTGCTCGATGAGCAGCGAGATGGCCTGGAGCGTCATGCCGAGCGCGCTCATGGGGGCGCGGGTGAGCGCGCACGCGTAGCCCGTCGGCAGCACGTAGATGCGGGTCGCGCCCGCGTCCACCGCGTTCGAGATCGGCGTGTTGTTGACCACGCCGCCGTCCATGAGCACCCGGCCGTCGATGGTCACCGGCGGGAACACCGCGGGGATCGCGGCGCTCGCGAGCACCGCGTCCACGGTGCTGCCCCGCTGGAGGACGACCTCGCGGCCGGTGGTCACCTCGGTGGCGATCACCGCGACGGGGATCGGCGCGTCCTCGAGCCGGGCGAACGTGACGTGGCGCTCGAGGAGCCGGCGCAGCCCGGTGGGCGGGACGAGCGAGTCGCGCCGGCCGAGGAAGCCGAGGAGCCCCGTGAGCGGGCGGACGGGGAAGATCTCGCGGGAGCGGAGCGCGATCCAGATCTTCGCGAGGTCGTCCACGTGGTCGAGCTGCGGGTCGCCCGCGACCCACGCGGCGTTGATGGCCCCGGCCGACGAGCCGAACACGAGGTCGGGACGGATGCCCCGGTCGGCGAGCGCGTGGAGCATGCCCACCTGCACGGCGCCGAGGCTCGCGCCGCCCGACAGCACGAACGCGGTCGTCATCGCCTGCGCCTCCTCGCGTGTGGTGTGGTCCCGTACTTACTACGGTCGCGGCCGTGGTGCCCGATTCCCCCGATCCCCCCGGAGGCGGGGCAGGAGCCGGGGCCGCCGTCACGCCGTTCTCGGTGGCGGTGCCCGACGCCGAGCTCGACGACCTGCGGGCCCGCCTGCGCGCCACGCGCTGGCCCGTGCCGATCCCGGACACCGGGTGGACCTACGGCACCGACGTCGAGTGGCTGCGCGACCTGTGCGGCTACTGGGCCGACGGGTTCGACTGGCGCGCGCAGGAGGCGCTCCTGAACGCGTGGCCGCAGGTGATGGTCGCGGTGGGCGGGATGCGGGTGCACGCGGTCCACGTCCGCGGGACGGGACCGGATCCGCTGCCGCTCGTCGCCACCCACGGGTGGCCGAGCACGCACTTCGAGATGCACAAGGTCATCGGGCCGCTCACCGATCCCGCGGCCCACGGCGGCGACCCGGCCGACGCGTTCGACCTCGTGGTGCCGTCACTGCCCGGGTACGGGTTCTCGTCGGCGCCCACCGAGCCGGGGTGGAACGCGGCGCGGGTGGCCGACCTGTGGGTCGAGGTCATGGCCGCACTCGGGTACGCGCGGTTCGCGTCCCACGGTGGCGACTGGGGCTCGGCGGTCACGTCGGCGCTCGGTGGGCGGCATCCCGAGCGCATGATCGGGCTGCACCTCACGATGGTGGCGCCGCCGGTGGACGTCACCGCGCTCACGCCGGAGCAGCGCGTGTGGTGGGACGGCGTGCAGGCGTACCGCGACCAGGAGTGGGGCTACGTCCACCTCCAGCGCACGAAGCCGCAGACGCCCGCGTTCGCGCTCACCGACTCACCCGCGGGCCTGGCCGCGTGGATCCTGGAGAAGTGGGTGCGCTGGAGCGACTGCGAGGACGACCTCGGTGCGCGCGACCCGTGGCGCGTCTACACGCGCGACGAGCTGCTCACGATGGTCACGCTCTACTGGGTGACGCAGACGATCGGGCCGTCGATGCGGATGTACCGCGAGACGTTCGACCCCGGCGCGATGATCGCGCAGCCGGCGCGGATCGACGTGCCGACCGGGCTGTCGGTGTTCCGCGACCCGAACGCGCCGCCGCGCGAGCTGGTGGAGCCGTGGTACGACCTGCGCCACTACGCGGAGATCGACCGCGGCGGTCACTTCCCCGCGCTCGAGAACCCCGACGCGCTCGTGCAGGAGCTGCGCGCCTTCTTCCGACCGCTCAGAGCGCCTGCGGGGTAGTCCGTCCGGCGCGTTTCCCGGTCGGTCACGGGCGAGGACGCGAGGGCCAGCCGAGCACCGCGTCGTCGAGCGGGCCGTCGCCCAGCAGCTCCAGGATCCCGGCCGCCACCTCGGCGATGTCGACCGGGGCGTCGAACCGGTCGAGCCCCTGCACGTCCACGTCGCTGTTCTCGGCGACCGCCACGCGGACCTCGGTACCGCCCGCGGTGATGGTGAACCGCGGGTCGGCGTCGTTGCCGCACGACCGGTCGCACAGCATCCGGGCGACGAGCCCCGTGATCTCGACCGCGATCTCGGCCGCGGTCGTGCCCTCGAGCGGGATCCGGTCGGTGGTGGCCGGCGTCGAGGTGTCGTCGTGGATCAGCGTTCCGGTGGTCGCGCGCTCGAGGAGCTCGATGTCGTCGCCCTCGGAGACGTGCCGGGCGACGCCGAGGCCGATCTGGCACGCGTGCCGGAGGTGGCGACGGGCCTGGAGCGACGCCGACTGCGCGCGGGCGCTCGCGTCCGCCACCGCTGCCTCGAGACGCGCCCGACGTTCCTCGTCCGGCGTGTCGTCGTCGGCTTCTCGCGCGAGCTCGTCGGCGACGATCCGGCAGGCTGCCGCGGCCTCCATCGCCTCGAACGCGTGGCCGCGGATGCGACCGGGGATGTCGTGGGCGCTGGGGGCGGGGATGGGGTCGGTCGGATCCCGGTACCGGACGCCGTCGACGATCTCGACCAGCCCGATCGCGCCGATGAGCGCCATGGTGGCGCCGGTTGCCGCGCCCTCGGCGACGTGGAGCTGCCATTCGGCGGTGTCGATCACGCGGTTGCGCCCCCCTGCGCGTGCGGCGGAGCACTTCCCCCGCTGCGCGAAGCATAGGAAACGGGTGGGACACGGCGCCCAACGACGGGGTGCACTGCGGTCCGCCGCGGGGTAGGAACTGGGCATGGCCGGCGGTGCATCGCGTCACGGGGTCGCCCTGACGAACCTGGACCATCCCCTGTTCGACGGTGCCGACGCGACCAAGGGCGACCTGGTCGACTACCTCGACGCCGTCCACGAGCTCATCCTCCCCGAGCTCGCGCAACGCCCGCTGTCGGTGATCCGCGTGCACCGCGGCCAGGACGCGTTCATGCAG
>JBAZYX010000083.1:0-18813 GCA_041659105.1 Acidimicrobiia bacterium | reverse complement strand
CGTATTGCGCGACCAGCTTCGCCACACGCTGGCGGTGCCGGGTCTCGGTGAAGTACTTCACCATGAACGCGCCGACGAACGCGATGCCCATCATCCCGAACGGGTACACCAGGTTCATGATGTGCCCGCCGTCGAACCGGAGGATCGCGAGGAGCAGGTACGCGAGGGCGAGCCCGAGGGTCACGAGCGGCGACAGCCACAGCGGCAGGAACAGCACCGCGAGGGCCACCAGCAGCGCCAGCAGCGCGACCCACAGCACGACCGCGGCATTGCCCTGCACGTCGAGGTAGGACGCGGTGAGCATGGTGTTGACCGCGTTCGCGTGGATGAACACCCCGGGCATGCCGCCCGACTTGTTGATCGGCACGTCGAAGTTGTCTCGGGCGCTCTCGGCGGTGGCGCCGATGAACACGATCTTGCCCTTGAACCGGTTCGGGTTCACGGTGCCGTCGTAGACGTCCTGCGCCGAGGCCAATGCGCGGCTGCCGAGGCTGGCGTCGAGGCCACTTGCGAAGTTGAGGCGCAACCTCCCGGAATCCTCGGTCGGCACGAAGCGCCCGCCCGCCTGCACGCCGTTCGTGTTGATCACCGGCTGGAGCTGGGCGCCCCGGTAGGCCAGCACCGCGGCCAGCGAGAGCGACGGGACGAACCGTCCGTCCACCCGCTCGACCACCAGCGGTACGGCGCGGACGACGCCGTCGCCGTCGGCGGTGTCGACCTTGACGTGAGCGTCGACGCCGGCGGCCGCGTCGACGGTCGGGGTGTTCTCGAACACGGGGCCGAGGATCGGGAGGCCGTTCGCGGAGCGCTTCCCCTGGAGCTTGCCGTCGAGCCCGAGGATCGTGGTGACTCCGGCACTCTTCGCTTCCTGCAACGCGGCGGCGAGGTCGGCGGTCTGCTCCACCTGCTTGGGCTTTGCCGTCGTGTTCTCCGACCCGGAGAAGAACACGACGTCCCAGACGATCACCTTGGCGCCCGCGGCGGTGAGCTGGCGGGCGATCTGCGCGTGGACGTCACGGTCCCACGGCGGCGCCCCGAACCGTTGGAGCGACTGCTCGTCCATTCCGACGACGATCACGTCGGGATCGGTCTTGGCCGACGGGAAGAAGTTGTCGACGGCGCGGTCCTGGAATCCGCCGAACGCGCCGCTCCCGAGCGCGAGTGCCGCGAGCGCGGCGACGGCGACCGCGACCGCGGTGGCCTCGACGAGGCGCCGCGCGAGCCGGCGCCGCTTCACGACCTACGGATCACGTGAACGACAGCGGGCCGAGCGGCTGGGGCGCCACGATGGTGATCTTGATGCCCGCACCCGGGGGCGGCGGCGTCGCGACCTGGCTCCGGGTGCGCGTGGGCACCTCGGCCGACGCGGAGCCCCCGAGCGACACGCCGATCAGACCGGCGGCCAGGCCGGCCGTGAGGAGCACGGCGGCGCTGCGGCGGAGGGAGCGTCGAGTCATGGGGGGCTCCTGGTCTCGGGTGCTCGTCAACGGGAAGCGATGAGGCTAAAAGTAGCGGTTCCGGCCTGGCACTGGCTCGCGGCCCCGGCCACCTGGGTGGCGGTCTCGGTGACGGTCCCGGCGAGGCCGGTGGCCCGCCAGAGGCCGCTGTCGGGGACGGCGGACGTCGGGCTGAAGCTGACGGTGCCCGAGTTCTTGATGCCGTTGGGGACCGAGACGGTGCCGTCGTCGAGCACGCAGTTCTGGGTGCCGAGGTCGGGGTCGGTACCGGTGTAGACGCCGTCGGCGAACGTCAGCGGGATCACCCGGGTGCCGTTGGCGGTCTCACGGCTCAACGTGACCGAGCAGGCGTTGCCGTTGCAGCTCCCGGTGAACGTGTACGTGCGGTTCCGGGTGGCGTCGAGGTTGCGGAACCCGGCGCTCTGGGTGACCGTGAGGTTGACCGGCCACGAACCCTCGATCCGGGCCTGCTTCAGGTCCTCGGTGGTCGCCTGGCCGCCGGCCTCCGACTTCCCGGCCTTGGCGTCGGCGGCGAGGTTCTTCAGGATCCACTGATCGGTGAACAGGATGTCGGGGGCCACGGTCTCGGCGTTGCCGGCCTCGCCCGTCGCGTTGACCTCCACCGACTGGCCCCGGGCCACGCCCACGACCTTGTTGGCCGACGAGAGCTTCAGCTTCCCGTCGATCAGCGTGAAGTCACAGCTGCTCGCCTTCTGCAGCTTGCGGAGCGCCTTCTTGGTCTTGACGACCTTGAACGCCACGCCCGTGGGGAGGTTGCACTTGGTGACGAAGGACGTGCCGAGCACGGCAGCC
Organism: Acidimicrobiia bacterium; assembly: GCA_041659105.1. Taxonomy (GTDB): domain Bacteria; phylum Actinomycetota; class Acidimicrobiia; order IMCC26256; family PALSA-555; genus CAIUKV01. The sequence continues at coordinate 16,543 of JBAZYX010000083.1, read as the reverse complement.
GTCGCGCCGTTGCCCTTCTGCTCGAACGTGTCGCTCTCGGAGAGCTTCTGGACCCGGTTCCACGTCTGGCCGGCGCTCACGGTGCCCTCGACCTGACGGTCGCCAGTCTTGCTCGCGAGCTTCTCGAGCGTGAAGACGGTGTTGTGGTCGAGGCGGGTGAGCGATCCGTCGGGGAAGCCGATCTCGGCGAGACCGGTCTCGTTGGTCTGGACGGTGTCGCCGGTCTTGATCTTGGCGTCGGACTTCGCCTCGGTGAACTTCGAGCTGCCCTTCTTCAACAGGAGGACGCCGGGCGCCTCGACCGTGAGGGTGCCCGACTTGTTGGCCTTGCCCAGCACGGCGGCGCCGGCGGGTGCGCCGACGAGCGCGAGCGAGGTCGCGGCCAACGTGGCTGCCGCGATCGCGGCGATGCCCCGCCGCGGGGTGCGGCGGGTCGAGCCCCGCCCGAAGGTGTGCGCCATGGCCCCGTATGCCCCCATCGTGTGCTCCCGCTTGTTCGCCGACCCCAGCCGCTCATCGGCGCTGGTGCGGATTCTAAGGGCTTCCGATCGCCGAATGTTCGCCACGGTGACCGCGGTCACCGGCTTTGTGCCCGCAGTCACCACTGGTGTGTCCGCGGTCACGGTCGGCGTTCGTCACGTGCGGTTCACCTTTGGGAGAACTGCAGTGCAGAAGCGCTCAGGGGTTCGTCGCGTCCGCGAGCAGCCGGGCCGCGCGCAACGCGGTGGCCACGATCGTGAGCGTGGGGCCGTATCCGGTGGAGGTGGGGAACACCGATGAGTCGGTGACCACGACGTTGTCGACGTCCCAACACCGCTGGTGGGGATCGCAAACGGTGACGCGCGGGTCGGTGCCCATGCGGGCGGTGCCCATCACGTGACGGGACGTGGGTGTGGGGTCGGACCCGGGGCGGCGGTGCGCGCGTAGCGGGGGTGAGGTGACCCAGAACGTGGTGTGGGCGCCGGCGTCCTTCATCACCGCTTCGAGGCGCGGCGCCCAGTGCAGGGCGCACGCCACGTCGTGTGCGTGCGGGGTGTAGGTGACCCGCCCGGCCGGCCGACCCCAGACGTCGCGCACCGTCGGGTCGAGGTCGATGCGATTGGTGGCTTGCGGGAGGTCTTCGCCCTGCATGGTGAACGCGGCCATGCAGTCGCGCATGGGCGAGTCGAGCATGAGCCGGCTGTGCAGCTCGCCCGGGGGCAGGTGCACCGCCTCCATGATCGGCTGTCCCGCGCCGCCGTGCTCGACGATGCCGCCTCGGAAGTAGGGGAGGCCCGCGTCGCGGGCGGCGGCCATGGCCTCGGCGTCGGGGATGATCGGGTCGTCCATCAGGTGCGTCACGGCCCGGCCCTTGTGCGCGTGCAGGCGGAAGGGGAACAAGCCGAGCACCAGGGTCTGGAGGTGGTACATGAGGTACCGGCCGACGACGTCGGGGTTGCCGATCCCGGAGCGCATGAGCAGCCGCGGCGTCTCGAACGCGCCGCACGCGACGACGACGTGCCCCGCGCTCACCTCGTGGAGGTCGCCGTGCGCGTCGAGGTACCGCACGCCGCGGGCCCGGCGTCCAGTCGCGTCGAGCACGATCTCGGTGACGTGGGACTCGGGACGGATCTCGCACCGGCCCGTGTGCAACGCCGCGCGCAGCAGGCCCACGGGGTCGCCCTTGGCCTCGATCGGGCAGCCGTAGAACGCGCAGAAGCCGCAGTTGTTGCACGCGGGGCGGCCGTCGTACTCCATGCTGTTGACGCCGGTGGGCGCGCGGTACGGGTGGTAGCCGAGTCGCTCGGCCGCGGCCGCCGTGACCGTCGCGCAGTACATGTCCGCGCCGGGCGGCATCGGGTAGGGACCCGACCGCCACGCCGCGAACGGGTTGGCCGTGTGGTCGCCGGCCACGCCGACGAGCCGCTCGGCCTCGGCGTAGTACGGCTCGAGCTCGTCGTAGCCGAACGGCCAGTCGACGACGTCGGCGCCGTCGATGGGGCCGAGCTCCGATCGAGCGTGGAAGTCGACCTCGCGAAAGCGTGGCAGCTTGCCGTCGGCGTGGAACCCGCCCCCGCCGACGGTCGACGGCAGGTTGTTCACGTCGCCGACCCAGAGGCGGTCGCCGTCGCCCTCGTCACCGCGGAAGGTGCGGGGCTCCAGGAGCGGATCAGGCCCGAGGAAGTGGCGGCGGGTGAACTTCAGCTCGTCGTTGCTCACGTGGCCGAGGGGGCCGAACGGCGCGTCCAGCGCGAGCAGGTGGTTGCGACCCTTCTCGAGCATGATCACGGACCGGCCCGCGTCCGTGAGCACGTGGGCCGCGGTCGCACCACCGGGACCGGTCCCGATGACGACGACGTCGGCGTCGCGCGGGTCGAGGTCACTCATGGCCCGAGACCTCCTCGTCCGTGTACCCGCGCGGTTGCACGTCGCCGGCGAACTGGATGGCGCGCCAGCCGGCGAGGTCGCGGTTCCCGCCGTACTCCGGGGCCGAGTACGCGCCCTCGCAGGCGTGCTGGTAGCAGAGCGCCTTGAACGCGGGGTCGGCGTCGAGACGGCGGTCCTGCTCCTCGGGGGAGAGGTCGGCGAAGTCGCCGCCGAGCGCGGCGAGGCCGACCCGGTACTCGAGCTGCCAGCCCGCGACCGGACCGTTGAGCTCCCGGGCGGGATCGCCCTGCGAGCCCTCGACGCGGGTCCGCCACGCGAGCTCCTCGAGCGGCGAGAGCGGGAGGAACTCGTCGAAGCTCCCGTCGCCCCCCGCCCGGCCCGAGAACGGGCCCCCGGCCCAGATGCGGGGCGGGTCGACGGTGAACGCGGCGAGCAGCGTGTCGACGTAGTCGGCCACGCCGAGCGCGGCCGCGCCGGGATGGGTGTCGAGTGGCGGGATCAGCCGGTCGCACGCGGCCGCGAGGGTGCGGTGCTCGGAACTGGTGAGGAAGCGGGGCACGGCGCCGGAACCTATCGGTTCGGGCGATCGTCGGCGCCCGGAGCCGCACGATCGCCCGAACGTGCGCGGCGGGCACCCATACCTGACATCTGTGTCATGTTATTGTTCGCGCCGCATGATCATCGGCATCAGCGAGCACGCTCGGCGCACGCCCGACAAGCCCGCGCTCGTCCTGGGCGCCGACGTCCGCACCTTCGCGCAGTTCGACGACCGGACCACCCGGCTCGCGCACGCGCTCGAGGCGCGCGGCATCGGCGCCGACGACCGCGTCGCGATCATGCTTCCCAACAGCATCGAGTTCTTCGAGGTCTGGGCCGCGGCGAGCAAGCTCGACGCCCCCGTGGTGCTCGTGAACTGGCACCTCAAGCGCGACGAGCTGACCTACATCCTCGGGGACTCCGGCGCGAAGCTGCTCGTAGCCCACGTCGACCTGCTCGAGTACGCCGAGCCGGCCGCGCAGGCCACCGGGTGCGCGCTGCTCCTCGTGGGCCGGGGCGATGCGTACGAGGGCGCGGTGGCGGCGGGCGCGGCCGAGCCGCCGATCGACCTGCTGGGGTTGCAGGCGCCGATCTTCTACACCTCCGGTACCACCGGGCGGCCCAAGGGCGTGGTGCACGGCCGCCCCGACCCCGAGAAGGCCAGCCAGATGACGGCCGGCCAGATCATGCTCTGGGGCTGGACCTCCGACGACGTCTACATCGTCACGGGTCCCGCCTATCACGCCGGGCCCGGCGGCTGGGCGATGGCCGCGCTGTCGATCGGCGCGACCACGGTGATCCTGCCGGCGTTCGACGCGCGGGAGTGGTTCCGCCTCGTCGCGCAGCACGGCGTCACCTGCACGTTCGCGGTGCCGTCCCACTTCATCCGCATGCTCGAGGTGCCTGCGGAGGAGCGCGCGCAGTACGACCTGTCGTCGCTCCGGCTGATCGTGCACGCGGGGGCGCCGTGCCCCGTTCCGGTGAAGTACCGGATCATCGAGGCGCTCGCCCCGTGCGAGATCTCCGAGCTCTACGGGATGAGCGAGGGTGGCGCCACCTGGATCTCGATGGCCGACTGGCTCGAGCGGCCGGGCAGCGTCGGCACCCCGTGGCCGGGCGTCGAGGTGAAGATCCTCGACGAGCTGGGCGAGGAGCAGCCACCGGACACCGCGGGGCTCATCTACGTGATGCCGCCGGGCGGCGCGAAGTTCCACTACCACGAGGACGACGAGAAGACCGCGAACGCGTGGCGCGACAACGCGTTCACCGTCGGCGACGTCGGGTACCTCGACGAGGACGGCTACCTGTTCCTCACGGACCGCGCGGCCGACATGGTGATCCGCGGCGGCGTGAACATCTACCCGCGCGAGGTCGAAGAGGTCCTGTACACGCACCCGGCCGTCGTCGACTGTGCGGTGTTCGGCGTGCCCGACGAGCGCCTCGGCGAGCAGCTCATGGCGGTGGTCGAGGCGCGGGAGCCGGTGACGCCCGACGAGCTGCGCGACTTCTGCCGCGAGCACCTCGCCGACTTCAAGGTGCCCGCGCGCTTCGAGCTCGTCGACCGGCTGCCGCGCCAGCCCAACGGCAAGGTCCTCAAGCGCGTCCTCCGCGAGCAGCACTGGGCCGACCGCCCCACCAACATCGCCTGATCGCTCGCAGCCGACCGCGACGGTCATCCACGCTTCGACCAATGATGCGTCGCTCAGCGTCGCCGAGCGACGGTGAGCAACGCTTCGACGAACGATGCGTCGCTCAGCGTCGCGCCGTCAGGTGAAGAGGAGGTCGGCGAGGCGGTCGTGGTGCCAGGCCGTGTTGCCCATCCAGTGCTCGGACGCGTAGGCCCGGCGGATGAACAGGTGGAGGTCGTGCTCCCACGTGTAGCCGATGCCGCCGTGGAGCTGGATGCCGTCCTTGGCGGCACGCGTCGCCGCCTCCCCGGCCGCGGCCTTGGCCACGTGGACGGCGCGGTGACGGTCGGGGTCGTCGGCATCGAGCGCCATCGCCGCGTATTGCGCCGCACTCTGCGCGCGCTCGACCCCGAGCGACACGTCGGCCAGCTTGTGCTGCACCGCCTGGAACGACCCGATCGGCACGCCGAACTGGTGGCGCTCCTTCACGTACGCGAGCGTCATGTCGAACATGCGTCGGGCGGTCCCCACGAGCTCCGCCGCGAGCGCGACGGTCGCCCGTTGGACCACCGCGGCGACCGCGTCCTCGGTGACGGCGAACGGCTCGCCGCCGGTCGCCGTGACCTCGACCTCGAAGACCGGGCGCGTCGTGTCGAGGGTGGAGACCTCACGCAGGGTCGCGTCCGCCGGCGTGACCAGCCGGACCGAGGCCCCCCGGTCCACCACCGCGATCCAGTCGACTCGGTCGGCCTCGGGAACGAACGTCTTCACGGGGTCGCCGTTGGTCACCCACTCGCCGCTGGCGCCGGCCAGCGCGACCGTGCCGGTGACCGAACCCGCGAGCACGTCGTCGAGGAGCGGGTGCCCGATCGCGCCGAGCAGCGGAGCGAACAGCGCGGTCGTGGCGAAGAACGGTCCCGGCGCGGCGACGTATCCCGTCTCCTCGGCGAAGATCGCGAGGTCGGTGCACGCCCCGTCGCCCAGCGCGGCGAACGCACGCTCGTGCGCCCACAGCGGGTCGGCCGCGGTGCGGTCGTCCATGTGCGCGCGCACCAGCGTGGAGGGGCATTCGTTGGCCAGCAGCGTCCGCGCGGTGTCGCGGAGCAGCACCTGCTCATCGCTGAAAGCGAAGTTCACGTCAGCTCCTCGGAGCCCGAGCCCGCACAGGGCCGATGACCACGGTCATCGGCCCCGCACACGACTTCACGGGTGATGCTCGGACGCGCGCGATCAGCCAGTCGGGTCGCTGATGTTGAGCAGGAACGGCGGGATGCCCGGCTCGGTCTTCGCGAACAGCGCGTCGCGCTGCGCCGCGATCGCCTCGATCGTCCACGTCTCTGTGGAGGTGATCTGCGAGACCGGACGCCAGCCCTGCACGATCTGCGCGAGGCCACCCTGGATCTTGAGCACCTGGCCGCTCACGCCCTCGCTGAGGTCGGAGGCGAGCCACGCCACCCCAGCCGCGATGTTCGAGGGGTCGAGTTGCTCCGCGAGGCCCTCGCGACCACCCATGAGGTCCTCGGTGAGGCGGGTGAGCGCGACGGGGGCGATGCAGTTGACCCGAACGCCGAAGCGCTCGAGCTCGCGGGCGAGCACGATGGTCAGCGACGCGATGCCGGCCTTGGCCGCTGCGTAGTTGGCCTGCCCGGCATTGCCGTAGAGGCCCGACTCCGACGCGGTGTTCACGACCTTCGCGTTGACCGGCGCGCCGGTGTCCTTGCTCTTCTGCCGCCAGTACGCGGCCGCGAAGCGCGCGGGGGCGAAGTGACCCTTGAGGTGGACCTTGATGACCGCGTCCCACTCCTCTTCGGTCATGTTGAAGCTCATCTTGTCGCGGAGGATGCCCGCGTTGTTGACGAGGATGTCGAGGCTGCCGAACGTCTCGATGGCCTGGTTGACCATGCCCTCGGCGCCGCTCCAGCTCGAGCAGTCGTCGCTGTTGGCGGCGGCCTTCCCGCCGGCGGCGACGATCTCGTCCACCACCTGCTGGGCCGGGCCGACGTCGGTGCCCTCACCGGTGCGGGCGCCGCCGAGGTCGTTGACGACCACCGCGGCGCCTTCCTTCGCGAGCAGCAGCGCCTCTTCGCGTCCGATGCCGCGGCCCGCCCCCGTGACGATCGCGACCTTGCCGTCGAACAGACCCATTTGATGAACTCCCCTGTACGAAATCCTGACGTAAGCGTCAGGAGCGTAATGGGGGACTCAGGCGCCCGTGAAGTTCGGGTCCCTCCGCTCGGTGAAGGCGGCCATGCCCTCCCGCAGGTCCTCGGACGTGGCGGCGAGCGACTGGTACGCCCCCTCGAGGTCGAGGGCGCGGGTGAGACCGGTCTCGAAGGACTCGTTCAGCAGCCGCTTCGAGAGGCCCAGGGAGCGGGTGGGCCCGGCCGCGAGCTTGGCCGCGAGCGCGTCGGCGGTGGCCCCGAGCTCCTCGGCCTCGACGCAGCGGTAGGCCAGCCCGAGGTCGACGGCCTCCTGGCCCTTCGCCCCCTCGCCGAGCATCACCATCGCCTTGGCTCGGGGGAGTCCGACGAGCCGCGGGAGCAGGTAGGCGCCCCCGGCGTCGACCACGAGGCCCCAGCGGGCGAACGACCACATGAACCGGGTGCCGGGGTGGACCAGCACGAAGTCGCACGCGAGCGCGAGGTGCGCGCCCGGCCCGACCGCGGCGCCGTTGACGCAGGCGACGGTGGGCTTGTCGAGCTCCCACAGCTCTCGGATGAACGCCTGTACGCCGACGCGCAGGGCCTCGGTCGTGCTGCGGGTGCGGTAGCCGGGCTCGGCCGCCTTCACCACGGTCGACGCGGAGAGGTCCATGCCCGCGCAGAAGGCGTCGCCCACGCCGGTGATGAGCACCGCGCGCACGTCGTCGTTCGCGCGGGCGTCGCGCACGGCCGCGACGATGCCGTCGCGCATCTCGACGGTGAGCGCGTTCTTCGCGTCGGGACGGTCGAGGGTGATGCGCCCGACGTGGTCGGCGCCGATCTCGTAGCGGATCATGGAGGAGGTCCTAGCGGTTCGTGGTCAGGATGTTGATCACCGACACGCCGGAGCCGCGGCCGCCGACGTTGTGCTGGAGCGCGTAGCCGTTGCGCATCTCGACCTGGCGCTCGGCAGCCTGGCCCCGCAGCTGCGACCAGCACTCGACGATCTGGGCAACGCCGGTCGCGCCGATCGGGTGCCCCTTGGCCAGCAGGCCACCCGAGGTGTTGACCGGGATGCGGCCCGTGAGCGAGGTCTCGCCCTCGAGCGACGCCACCCCGCCCTTGCCCTTCTCGAAGAAGCCGAGGTCCTCGATGTCGAGGATCTCGGTGATCGTGAAGCAGTCGTGCACCTCGGCGCTGTCGATCTGGGTCGGCTCGATGCCCGCCATCTTGTAGGCGCGCTCGGCGGCCAGGGTCGTGGCCCGCAGGCCGGTGAACGTGGTCTTCTCGTGCAGGTACGGATGGTCGGTGGCCACGCCGAAGCCCGCCACGTACACCGGGTTGTCGGTGAACTCCTCGGCCCGCTCCGCGCTCACGAGGAGCACCGCCGCCGCGCCGTCGGTTTGCGGACAGCAGTCGAGCAGGTGCAGCGGGTGGCACACCGGCGCGGACTTCAGCGCGTCCTCGATGGTGATCTCGTTCTTGAAGTGCGCGTTCGGGTTGCGCGCGCCGTTGTAGTGGTTCTTCACCGCAACCGACGCGAGCATCTCGCGCGTGGTGCCGAACTCGTGCATGTGGCGCGTGGCGAACGGCGCGAACAGCACGGGAGCGGTCTCGCCGCGCGTGTACACGGGGTGACCGGAGGCGGCGCGGGCCAGCAGGCCCTCGTCACCCGACTTGTCCCGCATCTTCTCGACGCCGATCACGAGCACCACGTCGTGGACGCCGCTCGCGACGGCCATCGCGCCGACCCGGAACGCGTCCGATCCCGACGGACACGCGTTCTCGATGCGGGTGCAGGGGATGCCGGCGAGGCCGATGGCGGTGGGCACGGTGTTGCCGCCGATGCCCTCCTGGCCCCACAGCGTGCCCCGCTGGGTGGCCACGAACGCGGCCTCCACCTGGGAGGGGTCGAAGCCCTTGTCGACGGCACCTACGGCAGCGTCGAATGCGCCCGACGCCATCTGCTCGTAGCTCTGCTCGAACAGCTCGCCGAACTTGATGAGCCCACCGCCGACGACCGCGACCTTGTTCCAGCTCATGATTCCCGCTCCTGGCCCTGCGGGCCGGGCCGCTCGGGCCCCGCTCGCCGTTGGGAAGAGTCGTCCCGGATCTGGGGCTCGCTCATGCTGACGCCTCCTCGGTGGTTTCGGCGGCTTCGCTCGGTGCCCGCACCGCGGCCTTGTAGCCGTAGACGGGGACGCCGCGCTCGTGCGCGTAGCGCCGCAGCACGAGGTCGACCTCGGACCCGATCTCGAGGGTCGCACCGTCGCCCGCGACCTGCAGCATCACGCGGGCGCCGTCGTCGAGGTCGATGACGGCGAGCGGGAGCGGGGCCTGGAACGGGGCGGGCATCGTGTAGTTGATCACATAGGTGTGGACCACGCCGTGGCGGGCGATCGGCTCGAGCACGAACTTCGACGATCCGCAGCTGATGCAATGCGGGTGGATCGTCGGCGGGGTGTTGATCGTGCCGCAGTCGACGCAGCGGGCACCGAGCAGGCCGAGGATCTCGTCGGCGCCGCGCACGAGCTGCGCGCTCTGGGGCGGGACGGCCATCGCGACCGTCTCGCCGTTGGGCACGAGCACGTTGCGGGACCGGAGCACCTCGGCGTAAGACGCCGGGCGCCCGACCGCGAGGATGTCGGCGAGGCCCGCGGCACCCGGCACCGGACGGTCGGCCGTGACGACGATGCCCGTCGCGCGGCCGCCACCGAAGCCGACGATCCCGACGCGACCGGCGGTGTCGAGCGCGGCGATCGCGCCGAGCATGGCCGCGGCGGCGCCGGTGTCGCCCGCGGCGGCGTAGACGCCGGCCGAGGCCGGCGTCCCCGCGCCGAGCTGCCTGGCGACCGTGGCGCCGAGGCGACCGTCGGGGTCGGGGAGCGACCACGCGGTGACGTCGAGCGTGGCCATCTGCGCGCCGAGGTCGCGCATGATGGGGAGGAACACCTCCTCGCGGAACAGGCGCCCGTCGTAGATGTCGCGCGTCTCCCCCTCCTGGTCGCCGCGGTAGCGGTCGAGGTAGGGGTGCGTGCGGGTGACGCGAGCGCCGATGCTCGCGGCGCCGTCGTCGTTGGTGAGCACGAACGCGGCGGCTCCGGCTCCCGCGCGCTCCTCGAAGCCGGTGCCGGCGCCGGGGATGATGGCGTCGGACGCGACGACGAGCGCCACCCGGGCGCTGCCCGCGGCTACGGCGTCGGCCGCGCTCACGAGGGCGTCGAGCCCGGAGTGGGCCGATCCGGAGCACAGCGTGCCGCCCGACTTCGCGGACAGGCCGATGGCCGCCGCGAGGAAGGAGTGGCTCGGGCCCTCGGCGAACGGCGGCCGGCTGGTGCCCCACCAGAGTCCGTCGACGATGTCGGTCTGGAGCCCCGACGCGGCGAGCGCGCGGAGCGCGGCGTCGGCCGCGAGGGTGAGCACGTCCTCGTCGGGCGGGCAGGTGGCGGCTTGGCCCCGGCCTCCCTTGCGCCCCCAGGCCGCGGCGACCTCGGATGCGGGGAGGCGCCACGCGGGCACGGCGCCGCCGACGGCGATGATCTGCACAGGATTCGTCACGCCGGCGATCCTACCGGCGGGCCCGGTGAAGGTGACGAGCGCGTCAGGTGGGTGGCGATGGTCGGACGGAGACGTTCGGATTCGGCGGCACCGAGGCGTTCGCGCGCCGGCGGTCGAACCAGAGGGTGAGCCAGGCCGCCGCCGCGACGAGTCCGGCTCCGATCGTCAGGTACATCGGGATCCTGGTCCAGGGGCCGGTCCCCGCGAGGGTGCCGATGACGGCGTCGCGCGGTATCGGCCCGTAGCGCCTCGAGTCGATCGAGATGACCCGATCGTCGCCCAGCAGGAAGACGTGGCCGTCCGGGATCTCGACGGGGCCGAAGTCCTCGGTCGACATGGCGGACCCGAGGTACGGCTCGGCGACGACCTTGCCGTTGCGGACGAGGTGGCCGCCTTCGGCGGCGATCGAGTCGCCACCGGTCGCCACGACCCGCCGGATCACGGTCATGTCGCCCAGCTCCCCGCCCGGGCGCGCCGCGACGACGTCGCCGTTCGCAGCGGAGTCACCGCCGTTCGCCCACATGATGATCCTGTCACCCCGGTCGATCGCCGGCTCCATGGACGAAGACGGATAGGGGGAGTACGTCTCGAAGGTGGTCGCCACGGCTACCCACGCCACCAACGCGACCGCGAGGACGCCCGTTGCCACCCACGCCACGACCTTGAGCTTGCGCACGATTGCGGAGTCTCGCGCGGTGGCGGAGCCACGCGCGTGCGAACTCGGGCCCCCGCGAAGCAACCGGCGCGGAGTTGGTGATCGCCGGGGTCACGGTGTCGCAGCCGGCGTCGCACCCTCGGCGGCCACGGCGAAGCGCCCGGGGACGGCGAGGCCGGCGATCCCCTCGGCCGCGGCGTGGTTGCCGCCCAGGGACGCGTCCCAGAACGCGAGCGTCGCGGCGTCGAGCGTCGCGGCGGTGTCGGGGTCGGGTGCGTACAGGAACGGGGAGTGGCCGCCGCCGTTCACCGTGATCAGCCAGTGTGGCCCCACGGCCGCGGCGAACATCGTCGTGCTCTGCGCGTAGGGGACCGTGCCGTCGTTGTCCGAGTGGATGAGCAGCAGGGGCGTCGTCCGGCTCGTGACGTCCGTGCCGGGGAGGAGCGGGATCCCGGACAGGCTGATCACTGCGTCCACACGCGGATCGGGCGCGGGCCCGTACGCGGTGGCGAGCACGGTCATCGCGCCGAGGGAATGTCCGGCAAGTCCTACGTGGCGCCGGTCGATGCTGCGCCCGAGGCCGCCGAACGCGTCGGGGCGCATCACCTGGTCGAGGACGAACCGCACGTCGCCCGGCTGCGCGGCCCAGTCGTCGATCGCGTCGAGGGTGGAGCGCGCGCGGCTGCTCACCGGGAAGTCGGGGGCGACGACGACGTATCCGGCCGCGGCCCACTGCTGCACCACGGGCGGCGGGACGGCGCCCCGCGCGCTGTTGCCGTGGGCCCAGAGGACGAGGGGGAAGCGTCGAGCCGCGGCGCGTGCGTCCGGGACGGGATCCGCCGTGACCGGGCCCCGTGCGGGGTACCACGCGGTCGCGGTGATCACCCGCCGGTCCTCACCGGCGAGGCCGAGCGCGGCGACTGCCGGCGTGGGCCGGGTGGAGTCGACGAACGTGGTGGTGCGCACGCCCACGGCGAACGGGGTCGGGGGCGTGCGGGCGGCGCTCGCCGGGCCGGCCGGGCCGGTGGCCACGGTCGCCGCGAGCGCCGACACCGTGATCAGGAGGCGGAGCACCGCCAGAGGTCCGCGCACGCACCCAGCGTAGGGAGGGTCAGCCGCCCATCCCGAGCAGGCGCTCGCGACGCACCGACTTCGAGGCGCGGGTCAGGGCGAGGGCCGCGCCGATCCAGGCGAGCGCGCCGATCACGATCGCGACGATGCTCCCCTTGAACATCGAGCCGCTCGCCACGCTGTACGCGATCAGGATGAGGGGCAGCGTGATCAACGCGGACGACTGCTGCGCGGCGGCTGCGCTCGACACCCGGGCCGAGATCGCGAGGATCATGGCCACCGCGAGCGCGATGAACGGCGGCAGCACCCAGCACATCAGTAGCCACCAGTTGGTCGTGGGAAAGAACCATCCGCCGACCTTCGGGCCCACGAGCAGGTTCACGATCAGCGAGTACAGGCCGAAGCCGATCGCGGCGGTGAGGTAGCCGGGGATGAGCGCCGAGAGCAGCTTGCCGACGTAGATCTCGCGCTCGCTCGCCGGAGAGTGGGCGAGGAACTCGCCACTGCCGCGCTCGCGCTCTCCGATGATGGTGTTCGCGCCGACGGCGGACGACACCGTGAGCGGCACCACGATCGCGAGCGGCGCGAACAGGTAGACGGCGAGCGCGTAGCTCGCCTGCACCGGACCCGACTCGCCCTTCACGTTCTTCTGGATCGCGGTCGGCAGCGCACCGACCACGTCGCTCAGCTGCTTCGCGAGCTCGACGTTGCTCACCCGCGTGATGATGAGCAGCAGGAAGCCGGGGATGACGACGAAGAACAGGCTCGCGATGATCACGAGCGGCAACCAGAAGTCGCGGGCCTGGCGCAGCTGCCGCAGGTCGGTGCGCGCGATCGTCCACGCGCGCGACGGCGTTCGCTTGCCTGCCCGGGTCGTGGGGATCGCGGTCATGTCCGACTCCGGATCTCGAAGTAGAGCTGCTCCAATGACGGCGTCTGCGGCTCGACCCGGGTGAGCCGCGCGCCCGCGCCGACGAGCGCGTCGACGAGGTCGGGGACCGCGTCGGCGGTCGCGAGGTCGACGGTGGCGACGCCGTTGCGCGCGTACCCGCGCACGTAGGGAAGGTTGGCCGCGCCGTCGAGCAGGATTGGCTCCACGGCATCGAGCACGACGCGCGTCCCGGGCCAGTACCGTTGGGTCAGCTCGGCGGGCGAACCGGACACGAGGGTGGCGCCGTGGTCGAGCACCACCACTTTGTCGGCGAGGCCCTCGGCCTCGAGCAGCAGGTGCGTGCACATCACCACGGCCTTGCCCTGCTCGGCCAGCTCGTCGATGAGACCGAGCACCGCCCGTGCCGACTCGGGGTCGAGCCCGGCGGTCGGCTCGTCGAGGAGCAGGAGATCGGGCTCATGGAGCACGGCGCGCGCGAGGGCGAGCCGGGCCCGCATCCCCGTGGAGTACGCGCCGACGCGCTTTTCGAGCGCGTCCGCGATCGCGAACCGCTCGGCCGCGTGGGCGATGCGCTCGGGGAGCACCGCGGCGTCCACCGCGAACAGCTCCCCGGCGTAACGCAGGTTGTCATACCCGCTGAGCCGGTCGTAGAGCGCGGGCCGGGCGGGCACCACGCCGCAGCGGCGACGGACCTCGGCGCCGTCGGGTCCACTCGGCTCGATCCCGAACACCGAGATGTGCCCGGAGTCGGGGGCCAGCGCGCCGGTGAGGAGGCGCACGACGGTCGTCTTGCCGGCCCCGTTCGGGCCGAGGAGCACGGTCACGGAGCCGGTCGGGATCTCGAGGTGGAGCCCGTCCACCGCGCGCGTCTCGCCGAAGGACCGCACCACATCGCGCGCGTCGATCACCGGGTCCATCCCGCGGTTGTCGACCACTTCAGGTCGCGAGTGAACCCATTTGTTCGTGCATTCAGCGGGCCCAGGGCCCGCTGAATGCACGAACACGGGTCAGAAGCCGTAGAGGCGGGCCCAGTTGTCCCAGAGGATCTTGCGCTTGGACTCGTCGGTGAGCCCGGGCAGCTCGAGGAAGCTCGACACCGAGTTGGGGTACTTCGAGTCGCCGTGGGGGTAGTCGGTCGAGAAGACGAGGTTGTCGTCGCCGAACTGCTCGACGTAGAAGCGGGCCGGCAGCTCGTCGGCCTCGATGCTCAGGAAGCAGCTCGACCGGAAGTACTCCGACGGGGCCCGGTCGAGCTCGGGGGCGTCGAGCCCGCCGACCCACTCCCAGTGCTCGTCGAGCCGGTGCAGCATCCAGGGCGCCCAGCCACAGTTGCCCTCGAGGAGGCCGACCCGCAGGTCGGGGAACCGGTGGAGCACGCCTCCGCCGGTGAGGCTCGCGGTGACGGCCATGATGCCGACGGGCTGGCCGAACGTGTGCCAGAGCATCATCGAGTCGAAGTCGAGCGTGTAGTCGGGCCGCAGCGCGTTCTGGCCGCCGCCGTGGAAGCAGACGGCGATGCCGCGCCGCTCGCACTCCGCCCAGATCGCGTCGTACGCGGGGTCGTGCCACGCGCGACGCTGCACCCGCCCGGGATGCATGAACACCGTCTTGAACCCGAGCTCGTCGACGCAGCGCCCGATCTCCTCGACCGCGAGGCCGACGTCGTGGGGTGCGAGCAGCCCGGCGCCGATCAGCCGCGTGGGGTCCTCGGCGCAGAAGTCGTACAGCCAGTCGTTGTAGGCACGCGCGATCGCCGCGGCCAGGTCCGGCTCGAGTCCCTCCGGGCCGACCACCTCGGCGCTGTCGAGCCCGAGCACGAACAGCCCCCGGCTCGGGAACAGCACCGCGACGTCGAGGCCCTCCTCGTCCATCGCCATGAGCTGCGACTTGGCGTCCCAGCCGCGCGCCTCGGCCGCGGCGAAGGCGGAGTCCTGCGTCGGCTTCCAGCCGACCGTCACGTCGAAGCTCGGCTTGGCCGGGGACACCCGGGTGAGCACGGTCCCCTTCACCCTCACGCGCATGTCGCGGTGGAGCTCGGCCAGACCGATCGGGGCCGCGTGCCGCCACTCCGGCGCGATGTACCGCTCCCAGAGGTCGGCCGGTTCCATGACGTGCATGTCGCTGTCGGCGACGCGCCACCCGTTGACGGCCATGTGGGTTGCCTCCTCGGGACTAGTGCGGGTCGGGGATGTCGTAGAGGCGGGCGTAGTTCTCCCAGAGGATCTTCTGCTTCGACGCCTCGGGTAGCGGCAGGCCGAGGAACGACTCGGTCGCGTGGGGGAACTTCGAGTCCGCGTGGGGGTAGTCGGTGGAGAACACGAGGTTGTGGTCGCCGAACTCGTCGATGTAGTGGCGCGCCAGCGCCTCGTCGGCCTCGACCGAGAAGGAGCACTGCTCGAGCAGGTACTCCGACGGCTTGCGCAGCACGTCGGGTGTCTCGAACCGTCCGAGCCACTCCCAGTGCTCGTCCCAGCGGTACGCCATGTACGGCATCCACGAGCAGTTGCCCTCGAGCAGCCCCACCTTCAGCTCCGGGAACCGCTCGAGCACGCCCCCGGCTGCGAGGCACGTCGCGACGAACATGATCCCGAGTGGCTGGTTGAACGGGTGCCACAGCGTGGTCGGGCCGAGGATGTCGCCGAACGCGAAGTCCGGTTGCGCGTACGTCTTGCCACCGCCGTGGAAGCAGACGGGGACGCCGAGGCGTACGCACTCGGCCCAGATCGGGTCGTAGACCGGGTCGTGCCACGGTCGGCGGTCGGGGAGACCCGGCGTGAGGAACGCGGCCTTGAAGCCGTGATCTTCGACACACCGCGCGAGCTCGTCCACCGATCCGGCCACGTCGTGCGGAGCGAGCATGGCCGCCCCGTACATGCGCGTCGGGTCCTCGGAGCAGAAGTCGCGCATCCAGTCGTTGTACGCGCGGGCGATCGCGAGCGCGAGCGGCGGCTCGAGCCCGTCGGGGCCCATCCACTCGCTGCTCGGCACGCCGAGCACGAACAGGCCCCGGCTCGGGAACAGCACGGTCGAGTCGAGGGATTCCATGTCCATCGCCGTGAGCTGCGACTTCGCGTCCCACCCGCGCTCCTCCGCGTGGGCGAAGACGCTGACGTGCTCGTCGGACCAGAGCCCGTCGTAGGCGCCTGGTCGGAGATCGCTGACCCGGGCGACCACGCGGTTCTTCACCTGCACCCGCATGTCGCGCGCGTCGAGGTTGGTCATGCCGATCGGCGCGGCGTACGCCCATTTGGGATCCATGTACCGCGACCACAGGTCGGGCGGCTCCAGCACGTGCATGTCGCTGTCCGCGATCAGCCAGCCGTCGATCCCCATGCCGCATCCCCCCGGTTCGGCCAGTTCCAGCGTGGCGCATCCGGCACGGCGGCGCCAGAGGGCACTCGCTAACCTCGCTGGTCTGGTGGTGCGAGGTCGCGAGGGCCACGCACCGGCTGGGCGGTGTAGCCGAGTGGCTCAGGCAAGGGTCTGCAAAACCCTGGACGCGGGTTCAATTCCCGCCACCGCCTCCAAGCGTTTGCGCAGTTCAGAGGCCGTTTCCGCTCCGAGTGACGCACGGTCGCAATGCCTGTCCAGGCCATTTGCGAATCATTTGCGAATCCCTCGGGAGGCCTCGGTGCGAGGACACATCCGGGTCCGGTCCGGACCCACCGGCACGGCGTACGAGCTACGGGTGTTC
>JBAZYX010000082.1:0-19489 GCA_041659105.1 Acidimicrobiia bacterium | reverse complement strand
GGCCACGGGATCAGCCCAGATGTCGTGGTACTCGAGCGGGAACCCGAGCCGTTGAAGCCGCCGCGACAAGTACGCGGAGATCGGACAAGCGGCTCGGGTGTAGAAGTGGATCGCGTCGGGCGGGACAGTCTCGAAATCGAGCGCATCGGTCATGGGGCGGCCCTACATCCCCTCGACGCGCACGCCCTGCCAGAACGCGACCCGCCCCTTGACCCGGCGGGCCAGCGGGCTCGGATGCGGGTAGTACCACGCGGCGCCGGGGTTGACGGTCCCGCCGACGACGACGTCGTAGTACGAGGCGAGGCCCTTCCAGAAGCAGAGGGATCGGCCGTTCGTGATACGAAGGTGCTCGGCCGCGATCGCGTCGGACGGAAAGTAGACGTTCCCTTCGACCACGACCACGTCGTCGGTCTCGGCGAGCACCGTCGCGTTCCAGGACGCCCGGTAGCGCTTCGATCGGCTCATCGGGGAAGCGCCGAGACCGCGGCGAGGATGTCGGACGGCTCCATCCGCGTGCGGTAGTCGGGATCCACGTGGCGGGCCCGAACGACGCCGTCGCGGTCGATCACGTAGGTCGCGGGCACGGGCAGGTTCCAGGTGCCGTCTGCGTTGGCCTCGGTCAGCGGCATGTCGATCTGCTCGTAGAGGGCCTTGAGCTCGTCGGTGAGCTCGAATCGGAGGCCGTACGCCGCGGTGATGCTCTGGTCGAGGTCGCTCAGCACGTCGAAGCCCAGGTCGAGGGATTGGACGAGCGGCAGTGAGTCGTCGGGGCCCTGGGGGCTGATGGCGATGAGCGACGCGTCGGCGGCGAGCAGCTCCGGCAGGATGTCACGGAGCGCGCGGAGCTCGATGCTGCAGATCGGGCACCACGCGCCGCGATAGAACGACAGGACCACGGGACCATCGGCGAGGACGTCGTCGAGCCGAACGAGGTTGCCGAGCGCGTCCGGTGCTTCGAAGAGAGGCGCGATCTCGCCGACGGCGATGCCCGGAGTGGCGTCACGTTCACGGAGGTCCGCGACCATCCGGTCGATCATCTCGGCGACGGGCTCGGGAATGTGCCCGATCACGTCGGCGTCGATCTGGTCGTGCAGAGTGGGGTGGTCGGCCATGGGGGTCTCCTGTCGAGGCAGCATTGCGGGAACCCGCTGAGTGTGCGATCACTTCCGGGAAGCGACTGATCCGGGGCTCCCATTGCTCGGCTCCGAGCCCGACGGAAACCGATACGGAGATCACCTGATGACCGCACATGAGCCTGCTCCGGCGAGTTGGAGCACTCCGCGCGAGGCGCTGGGCCTCTTCCTGAGGGGAGCGACGGTTCGCACCGGGGTGCGGGTCGCGCTCGTGGTCGGAACGGTGCTGTCCCTGGTGAACCAGGGCCAGACGATCGCCAATGGCTCCGCAACCGTCGGCACGTGGGTCCGCGTCGCGGTGAACTACATGGTGCCCTTCCTCGTGTCCAGCTACGGGTTCCTCGCCGGGTGCCGCGACGCCACGCGCGCCTGACCAGCTTCGCGATGCGCGCGGTCAGTGGATCGCACGCGCGCCGAACAATGCCAAGGCCATCACCAGGACGCCGAACACGAACAGGCGAAGTTCGCGGTCACGTCGAACGAGCATCAATGCGACAACGAGGACCGGGAACACGACCAGCGCCTGTGCGTACACACCGCCGTCGGTCCGCGGGAGGAGCAGCTCCTCGATCACGAGGCTCCACTCCCGACCAACGGACAGGCGACGGTCAGGAGCCGCCGCTCCCCACTGCGGGCGGCGACTCGACGATGCGGAGGGCAAACGAGCGGAGGCGCTCGACCGCGAGCTCGTCCACCACCGGAACGCGTCGGAGGAGTGCGGCCTTGAGCGCCTCGTAGGTGCTGAGCTCCAGGCCGCAGCGGCGGCAGTCCTCGAGGTGGCGGGCGACGCGACCAGTGGTCACGTCGTCGGTCTCGCCATCGAGGTAGCTCTGCAGCACTCGAGCAACCTCTCGGCAGCTCGCCATCGAGTTGATGGAGTTGCGTCGTCGTCTCACATCATCCTCCGTCGTGGGGCAAGGCCGGCTGCGCCCAGTCGATCGCGAATTCGTTTGCGGGCGCGGTGCGCGCGGCTCATGACCGTCCCTTCGGGAACTCCGAGGATCTGGGCCGCCTCCGCGTAGCTGAGCCCGTCGAGGTCGATCAGCTCGAGGACCTGCCGGAACTTGTCCGGCAACCCGAAGAACGCCGCCGCGACCACCTCGTCGAACTGCTCTCCGACGACGATCTCCTCGGGTGTATGTCCCGGAGCATCGGGCCTGGCCGCGAGGCGGTTGAGCTCGGTGTCGGGATCGGTCATCAGCTCGGGACGACGACGCCGGTTCCGGTTGACCTCGGCATTGCGCATGATCGTCAGCAGCCAGGCGCGCGGGTGGGCGCCGTCGAACCGGTCGATGCCCTGATAGGCACGCAACAGCGTGTCCTGGACGAGGTCTTCGGCATCCGCGTGTCTCCGGGTGATCGACGTGGCCACGCGAGCCAGCACCTCGAGCTCGGGGACCACGTAGCGGGCGAACGCGACTCGACGGGCTTCGTTCGCTGCGACCTCGGCCGGTTCCACACCTCCGAAACCCGCTTCGCATCCGACCCATTCCGAGGAATCGAAGCGGCGGCCACCGGGTTTCCGACCTGTGACAGGCAGCCACGCGCCCCGTGCGCCAGTCGAGGCGTGCGAGAAGCTGTGACCGGCGACGGTGTCTCGTACGTCGCGGCGTTCGGCGCGGGGGTGGTCTCGTTCCTGTCGCCCTGCGTGCTCCCCCTCGTGCCGGCATACCTGGCCATGGTCACCGGGCTCGAGGTCGCCGAGGTGCGGGCACCCACCCGGCGCCACCTCGCGCGCATCGGTCGCGACACCGGGCTGTTCGTCCTCGGCTTCTCGGTGGTCTTCATCCTGCTCGGCCTGAGCGCGACGACCATCGGCTCTGTCCTGATCCGCAACCAGCTGCTCCTCACGCGGCTCTCGGGCATCTTCGTCCTGTCGATGGCGCTCTTCCTCCTCGGGTCCCTGGTTCTGCAGTCGTCGTGGCTCTCCGGGGAGGCGCGCTTTCACCCCAGCCCGTCGCGCTTCGGGCCGTTCGCGGCGCCGATCACCGGCGCGGCGTTCGCGTTCGGCTGGACTCCGTGCATCGGCCCCGTGCTCGGATCGGTGCTCGCGATCGGCGCGACCCAGGGCGAGGCCCTGCGGGGTGCCTCGTTGATGGCCGTGTACTCGCTCGGCCTCGGCCTTCCGTTCCTCCTGTCGGGGCTGCTCTTCGGCCACCTGAGCAGGGTGTTCGCCTGGATCAAGGACCATTTCACCGTCATCACCGCGGTGTCGGCATTGGCCCTCGCGTTCTTCGGCGTGCTGCTCGTGCTCAACCGCCTGATCTGGGTCACCACCCAGGTCCAGTCCGGCATGCGATCCGTCGGCCTCGACGGGTTCATCAACCTCGGATGACTCGGAAGAAGGGAACCTCCATGGCCACCCCGAAGGCCCCCTCGAAGACCCAGCAACGCCGCGAAGCCGCCGCGCGGGCCGCGAAGCGCCGACGTCTCGTCCGCGCGGGGCTCATCGCCGCGAGCATCGCGATCGTTGCCGTTGTCCTCGTACTCGCGATCTCGGCGGGCTCCGGCGGCGGAACCGGGGTCACCGATCCGGACCGGTTCAGCTTGCCCCGGATCCAAGGCGACGGACAGGTCGAGCTCGCGGATTACCAGGGCAAGCCTTTGGTCGTGAACTTCTTTGCGTCCTGGTGCACCGCGTGTGACGCCGAGCTCCCCGGATTCTCCAAGGTGTCGAAGGAGCTGCGCGGTGAAGTCCAGTTCGTGGGTGTCGCATCGCTGGAGAGCGGAGATCCCCTCTTCATGCCCAAGCGTCACGACATCACGTGGTGGCCACTCGCGCGCGACATCGGCGGCAACCAGAAGAGCGGGCTGCACGACGCGCTCGGCGGCGGCAACAGCATGCCCCTCACCGCGTTCTACGACGAGAACGGCAAGCTCCTCGGTGTCGACCGAGCGGCGATCCCCGAGGCCGCGCTGCGTCAACGTCTCCGCGACCTCTACGGCGTGCAGGTCTGAGGCGTGCGCCGTACCCGGGTCGCGTTCGGCAGCCCGTTGCTCGTTGCCGTCCTCATCGTCGGCATCGGCGGGAACGTCGCGTGGGGCCAGGTCGACGCGAGCCCCCGCGAGGACGTTCCGTCCGCGCTCGACTCGCCCACCGGCAAGGGGCTTCCCGAGCCGCTGATCGACACCGACGAGCTGCGCTCGGGCGGGCCCCCGCCCGACGGGATCCCGGCCATCGACGAGCCCCGCCTCGATCGGGTCGACGACGTCGACTGGCTCGACCCCGAAGAGCCGGTCCTCGCGTTCGCACTCGGCGACGAGGCGCGGGCCTACCCGGTGCGGATCCTCATCTGGCACGAGATCGTGAACGACGCGGTCGACGGCGTCCCGGTGGCGATCACATACTGCCCCCTGTGCAACAGCGCCATCGCCTTCGACCGGCGCGTCGGCCCACGCGTCCTCGACTTCGGGACGTCGGGGCTGCTCCATCGCTCCGACCTCGTGATGTACGACCGCCAGACCGAGTCGCTCTGGCCGCAGTTCGACGGGCGTGCCGTCGCCGGCGTGCTCACGGGCACCGAGCTCACCGCACTGCCGGTCTCCACGGTGTCGTGGCGGGAGTGGCGGAACGCACACCCCGAGGGACGGGTCCTCAGCCGGGACACGGGGCACTCCCGCCCGTATGGCGACAACCCGTACCCCGGATACGACCAGGAATCCGATCGACCGTTCCTGTACTCGGGCTCGATCGACCGGCGCCTGCCCCCGAAGTCGCGCGTCGTCGGCATCGACGACGGCGAAAGGGGCGTGGCGGTCAGGTGGAAGTCCCTGCAGCGGCGCAGGGTGATCGAGCTCACGACGGCGCGCGGGCCGGTGAGCGTGTGGTGGCGACCGGGCACGGCTTCGGCGCTCGACGCGGGGACCGTGTCCGCCGGCACCGACGTCGGGGCCGCCCAGGCGTTCTCGCCGGATGTCGACGGTAAGACGCTGCACTTCGAGGCCGACGGCGAAGGCTTCCGCGACCGGGAGACCGGCTCGACCTGGGACTTCTTCGGCCGCGCCACCGCCGGGCCGCTCGCCGGCACATCCCTCGATCCCGTCACCCACCTCGACTCGTTCTGGTTCGCGTGGGCGGCGTTCCACCCCGACACCCGCATCGTCCGACGCTGACCACGCACTCCCCGATCCCCATCCCACGGAAGGCACTGATGACCAGCACCGAATCCCGCACGCCCCGCGCCGATCGCGACGAGGTGTTCATCGAGTTCACGCGCAGCATCTGCCCCGTCTGCAAGACGGTCATCGATGCCGAGGTGAACGTCAAGGACAACCGCGTCTTCATGCGCAAGCGGTGCCGGGAGCACGGAACCTTCGAAGCGCTGGTCTACGGCGACGCGGAGATGTACTTCGATGCCCTGCGCTTCAACAAGCCCGGCACGATCCCGCTCGAGACCCAGACCGAGATCGTCGACGGCTGTCCGCTCGACTGCGGGCTCTGCCCCGACCACAAGCAGCACGCGTGCGTCGGCCTCATCGAGGTGAACACCGCCTGCAACCTCGACTGCCCGATCTGCTTCGCCGACTCCGGCCACCAGTCCGACGGCTTCTCCCTCACCCTCGAGCAGTGCGAAGCCGGCATCGACGCGTTCGTGCGCGCCGAGGGCGAGCCGGAGGTGCTGATGTTCTCCGGCGGCGAGCCGACGATCCACCCCCAGATCCTCGACTTCATCGCGTTGGCCTTCGACAAGGGCGTCCGCAACGTCACCCTCAACACCAACGGCATCAAGCTCGCGCACGACCGAGGGTTCGTGGAGCGGCTCGCGCAGTTCGAGAAGCCGCCGATCATCTACCTCCAGTTCGACGGTTTCGACGAGGAGACCCATCGCCGCATCCGCGGTCGCGACCTCCGCAGCGCCAAGGAGAAGGCGCTGGCCAACTGTGCCGAGTTCGGGCTCGTGGTGACTCTGGTGGCGGCGATCGAAGGTGGGATCAACGATCACGAGGTCGGCGCCATCCTCCGCTACGGCGTCGGGCACCCCGCGGTGCGCGGGGTCGCCTATCAGCCGGTCACCCACGCCGGCCGCCACGTCGAGTTCGACCCGATGCAGCGGCTCACCAACGCCGAGATCGTCCACGGCCTCGTCGACCAGGTCCCCGAGTGGTTCCGGCTCTCGGACTTCGTCCCGGTCCCGTGCTGCTTCCCGACCTGTCGCAGCGTGACCTACCTGCTCACCGACGGCGATCGCGTCGTGCCGATCCCGCGGCTGATCGACGTGGAAGAGCACCTCGACTACATCACCAACCGCGTCTTCCCCGATGCCGACGTCCGCGCGGCGCTCGAGAAGCTCTGGAGCGCCACCGCCCAACCCGGCACCGCCACGACCGCCGAGCAGCTCGAGTGCGCCACCTGCGGCATCGTCCTCCCCGACGCCCTCGACACGATCGTCGACCACTTCTTCATGGTGGTCATCCAGGACTTCCAGGACCCGTACACCCTCAACGTCAAGCAGCTGATGAAGTGCTGCGTCGAGGAGATCACGCCCGACGGCCGGCTCATCCCCTTCTGCGCCTACAACTCGGTCGGGTACCGCGAGGAAGTCCGCGAGCAGCTCAGCGGCACCCCCATCCCCACCATCGTCCCCAACGCGCACGACCTCCAGCCGGTGCTCATCACCACCAAGTACGGCTCCAAGACCAGCGGGCCCGCACAGTGACCGGCTCGGAGGTGACACCCTCCGAGACGGTCAAGGCGTGCTGCGCGGCGGCGTACGAGCACGACGCCGTCGCACTGATCCTGGGCGCCAGCTACCACCCGGGCGGCCTCCGCCTCACCCGCCACCTCGCGGTCTCCGCCGAGATCGCCCCCGGCCAGCGGGTCCTCGACATCGCCAGCGGCCCGGGGAGCACGGCCCTGCTCCTCGCGGACGAACTCGGTGTCGACGTCGACGGGGTCGACCTCGGAGCCGTCTCCGTCGAACGAGCCACCGCGGCAGCCCTCGAGCGGAACCTCGGCGATCGCGTCCGGTTCCGGGTGGGCGACGCGGAGCGACTCCCGTTCCCGGATGACAGCTTCGACGCGGTCATCTCCGAATGCGCGTTCTGCACGTTCCCCGACAAGGCCACTGCCGCCGCCGAGATGGCCCGCGTCGTGAAACCCGGAGGGCGCGTGGGGCTCACCGACATGACGGTCGATCCCCGGTACCTCGACGCCGAGCTCCGGTCCCTCGCCGGCTGGATCGCCTGCCTCGCCGATGCCCGCCCGCTCGACGAGTACGCGGCCATCTTCCGCGAGGCCGGGCTGCGCGTGACACGCGTCGAGTCGCACGACGACACCGTCGAAGAGATGATCGATCGCATCGAAGCCCGACTCGTGTTCCTGCGCCTCGCGCGGTCCCCGGTGCTCGTCGACGTCGACGTCGACGCGGTCTACGCCGGCGTCGACCTCGCCCGCCGGGCCGTCGCCGACGGGTACCTCGGGTACGGCCTCCTCGTGGCCGACCGGCCCGGCGCATGAGTCGGCCTGTCGGTCGCGGTGCTGCGGCCCGTGCTCACCCGACCGGATCGGCCCGCTGGAGCCCCCGGTCGATGAGGCGGTCGAGCCCGGCGGCGTTGACCATGCCCACCACCCGCTCGACCTCGCTGCCGTCGGGGTCGAACACCACCACGGTCGGGATGCTCATGATCCCGAGCATCGCCGCGACCTCCGGGTTCTCGTCGACATCGCAGCGCCCGAACCGCACTCGGCCCTCGTAGCGACGCGCGGCCTCCTCGTACACCGGTGCGAGCGCCCGGCAGGGGCCGCACCACGGCGCCCAGAAGTCGATCGCAGTCACATCGCCGGTCGTCCACGACAAGAACTCGCCCTCGGAGACCGCTTCCACCGGCGCGGCGGCGTCGTGCACCGACCCGGCGGTGGCGGGCGTGGACGTCCGTCGGCGGAAGAGGCTCACGTCGACGCCTTGGCGCCGGCGTCGACGGTGACGATCTCGACGCCGTGCCAGAACCCGACGCGGCCGTCGACGGCCCGTGCTTCGGGCTTCGGGTCCGGGTAGAACCAGGCCGCGTTCGGGTTGCGGTCACCGTCGACGATCACGTCGTAGTAGCTCGCCTGCCCCTTCCAGCCGCAGACGCTGTGGTGCGTGCTCGACTCGAAGTGCTCGTCGCGCAACGCGCTCCGAGGGAAGTACCGATAGCCGTCGACGACGACGGTGTCGTCGCTCTCGGCGAGCACCGCGCCGTGCCAGACCGCCTGATAGGTGTCCACGTCCGCTCCTCTGCAATCGCTTCCGTCGGAAACCCGCTGCCGCCTCCGATTGCTTCCCCCGGATCGGAAGGCTCCGTCGACGCGCAGGGTTCCCCCACCGTGGACTACGACCTCGTCGTCATCGGGGGTGGCGCGGCCGGTCTCGGCGCCGCGCGCGCCGCGATCCACAGCGGGGCGCGCACCCTGCTCGTGGACGCGGGCCCGATCGGAGGCGACTGCACCTTCACCGGCTGCGTTCCGTCGAAGACCCTGATCGAAGCCGCGCACCGCGGCGCCGGCTTCGACGCGGCGATGACCGCCGTCCGCAGGGCGATCGACACGATCGCCCGCACCGAGGACGCCGGCGCACTCCGCGCCGAAGGCATCGATGTCCTCCGGGGCTGGGCCCGACTGCACGACCCTCACGCAATCGAGGTCGATGGCCGGCGCGTGACCGCACGGCACATCGTGCTCGCCACCGGAGCCGGCCCGAAGATCCCGGGCATCCCCGGACTGGCCGACATCCCGTACCTCACCAACGAGACGGTCTTCGACCTCCGCGCGCTCCCGGAGTCCCTCGTCGTGCTCGGCGGCGGGCCCATCGGCTGCGAGCTCGCGCAGGCGTTCGCCCGGCTCGGTTCCGAGGTCACCGTGGTCGAAGCCTTCGACCGCCTCCTCCCCGGCGAGGACCCCGAAGCATCGAGCGTGCTCGAGCAGGTGCTTCGCCGTCAGGGCATCGACGTTCGAGTGGGGGCGCCGATCGCCCGGGTTCGACCAGCGGGCGCAGGCGCAGAGCTGTGCTTCGCGCCCGGATCCGGCGACCCCATCACCGCCGCCCATGTCCTCGTGGCCACCGGCCGCCGACCGTTCACCGGCGGTCTCGATCCCGACGCCGCCGGAGTGCGCCTCGACCCGCATGGCTTCGTCGAAGTGGATGCCGCGCTGCGGACGTCCGCCCACGGCGTCTACGCCGTCGGCGACGTCACGGGCCGTTCGATGCTCACCCATTCGGCCTTCGCGATGGGCCGCATCGCCGCGACCAACGCCCGGCATCGCTTCCTGAGACTGCGCTTCCACCCCGAGGCGATCCCCCGCGTCACCTACACGTCACCGGAGATCGCTCAGGTCGGCATCACCGAAGCCGAAGCCGTCGAGGTCCGCGGGGCGCAGGTGATGTACGTCCCCCTCGACGAGGTGGACCGTGCCATCACCGCCGGGGATACCGACGGCTTCGTGAAGATCATCGCGGGACCGCGTCCCCTGCTCCGCAACCTCGCCGGCGGCCGGATCCTCGGCGCGACCATCGTCGCCCCGCGCGCCGGCGAGATGATCCACGAGCTCGTCCTCGCGATCGAGGCCAAGGTCTTCCCCGTACGCCTCGCGATCACGGCCCACGCGTACCCAACCTGGTCGGTCGGGATCCAGCAGGCAGTCGGCCAGCTCTTCACCGAGGTCAACGGCCGGCGCGCCCGGCCACCGCACTCCGCGTGACCCCGGCATCGGGAACGCGAGGTCACACAACCTCTATGGAACCCATCATCCCGTAGTCCTCGTGGTCGAGGATGTGGCAGTGGTAGACGGTCTTGCCGCCGTAGTCCGTGAACGGCACCAGCAGGCTGACCGTCGCGCCGGCCGGCACGTTGACGGTGTCGCGCCATCCCGGGTCCAGCTCCGTGCCGTCACTGCGGGCGGTGACTCGGAAGGGCCAGACGTGCAGGTGGAACGGGTGGTCCATCATCGAGCTGTTTCGAATGGTCCATGCTTCGGTGGTGCCGAGCCGGGCGGTGATGTCGATGCGGTTCGGGTCGAACGCGGAGCCGTCGATGACGAACTGTCTCGTTCCCATGCCCATGGCCCCGAGGGTGACGGTGCGGCTGCGGTCGACCGGCGACGCGTCGTCGCCCGCGACTTGGCGGAGCCGTTCGGGGAGCACCGCTGCGCTGGCGCGTGTCGACGGTGTGACGTCGACCGTGAGCAGCTTGGTGACCGCCCCCGCCTGAGTGCTCGGACGCCCCGTGCCGCCGCGCATGCCGCCGTTGCCCATTCCGCCTCCGCCCATGCCCATCGATCCGCGGTCGACCGTGGTGGTGGAGAGGGTGAGCGTTCCGGTTCCGACGAGCGGGATCGCCACTTCGGCACGTTGTCCGGGAGTCAGCAGGAGGCGGGAGACGGTTCGGGGTCGGTCGAAGCGGCCCTGGTCGCTCGCGATCCAGTGCATCGGGGCTCCGTCGACGGACAGCTGGTAGTAGCGCGACGGACTCGCGTTGATGATGCGCCAGCGTTCGATCGATCCCGCTTCGGCGCTGATCGTCGGCTGGAGCTGGCCGTTGACCAGGAGCACGTCGCCCTCGCGGCCCATCATCTTCTCCGCCCGCGTGGCGGCGAGCACGGCCGCACTCGCGCCGACACGAGGGTCCGCCAGCACGATCACGCGGTCGGTTGAGTCCTGGAGGATCGTGTCGACGTCGTCCTCGACGACGATCGCGCCGGCGAGGCCCCCGAAGAGCTGTGGCGCGACGTTGCCGTGGTTGTGCGGGTGGTACCAGAAGGTGCCGCTGAGGTGGTCCTTCGGGATCTCGTACCGGTAGGTGTGCTCCTTGCCCGGGTCGACCATCACGAAGACGTTGTCGCTGTCACCGTCCGGTGAGACGTGCAACCCGTGCGTGTGCAGGTTCGTCGCTTCGTCGAGATCGTTGCGCAGGGTCACGGTGAGCTCGTCGCCCGGACGCACTCTCAGTGTCGGACCCGGCGTGGATCCGCCATACGTCAGGGCGTAGCGCTTCCCCGTCCCCCACGGCACTCGAGACGCGCGCGCGACGAGCGTCACGTCGAGGCGTCCACCGCTGCTGCGCAGCTCGTCGGGCATCACGAAGGCACTTCCGACCCGCGGACCGGATGCTTGGTCCGCGAGGAGCGCACCGGCGGGACCCCAACCGAGCGAACGTCCGGTCACGCCTCCGACGCCGATGAGCAGCGCACCGACGCCCGCGCCACGGAGCAGGGCGCGACGGCTCACGGAATCGCCCGCGCCGAATCGTTCCGCCGCGCTCGTGCCTGGCGATGGCGAGGCGCGCTCGGCGATCTTGCGCTCGGTCATCCTCTGAACCAGGCACGTCGCGTGTCTGCACATACCCCCCAGGGTATCAACGAGGGAGCCGAGCTGGTACCCCTGGCGGTGGAGGCCGAACGGCCCCGCTCCTGGGATGCCGGCTGTGCCAACGGAAGGAACAAATACCCCCTGGGGTATAGTTGGAGCCATTGAAGAGGTGCCGAGGCGAAGATCGCCGAAGTCGAGCGGATGCTCTCGCGCTCGCGTGAGCTCATTTCCTGGTTCTTGGGAGGACTGCTGTGAAGAGCTTCGAGACCACTGTCGCTGCATCGCTCGCCGACGTCGAGCCCAGGGTCCGCGCCGCGCTCGCGGCGCAGGGCTTTGGCGTCCTCACCGAGATCGACGTCGCCGCGACCTTCCGCGCCAAGCTCGGCGTCGAGCGCCCCGCCTTGAAGATTCTCGGTGCGTGCAACCCGAGCTTCGCCAAGCAGGCGCTCGACATCGATCCGTCGTCGAGCCTGGTACTGCCATGCAACGTCGTCCTCGAAACGACTCCCGATGGGACGCATGTGGCCATCGTCGATCCACGAGCGCTCATGAGCGATCCCGGTTTCAGGGAGCTTGCCGCCGAGGCGGCCGGACGGCTCCGTGCCGTCGTCGACACCATCGCCGCGTCATGACCCGGTCGGCTGTCGACGTGTTCGCCGATTTCCGGTCCCAGTGCCTCGCCTGAACCGGGCACCCGTCGCTGTCTTCGCCGTTGCGGTGGCCGCGGTGGTCGTGGCGGTGATCGTGGGCTTCCTCGTCTGGTCCGACTCGTCCGAGGACGACGCGGCGATGCGCAACACCGCGGCGCAGGTGATGCCGTTCGATCTCTCGCGCACCGAGCACAGCTTCACCAAGACGGCGGCGGGTGGAGTTCAGGTGGTCGAAGTCAAGGACCCAGCCGACACCGAGAACATCGAGCTGATCCACACGCACCTCCAGGACGAAGCGGTGGCATTCCGGAAGGGCAACTTCAGTGACCCCGCGAAGATCCACGGGATGGACATGCCCGGTCTCCGCGAGCTCGAGGCCGGTGCGAGCCGCGTGCAGGTCGTCTACGAGCCGACGGCGAGGGGTGGTCGCATCGTCTACTCATCCGACGAGCCGGTCCTGGTCACAGCAATCCATCAGTGGTTCGATCGCCAGACGATGGATCACAGCCAGCCCGGCATGGGTGGTTGAGGCTTCGTACCGAGCTGCCCGTGGCTCAGCCCGCCGCAAGCCGGGCCGGATATCGTGCCCCGGTTCGACCTGGGAGGGCGTGTGAGCAGCTTCGACGAGCGGGCCGCGACGTGGGACGACCCCGTGAAGATCGAACGCGCGGCGGTGGTCGCGCGTGTGATTGGCGAGGCGATTCGGCTCGACGGGGCGATGCGGGTGCTCGAGTACGGCGCGGGGACCGGGCTTGTCACACAGGCGCTGCGGAACATGGTGGGGCCGGTCACGCTCGTCGATACCTCCGCGGGGATGCGCGACGTGATGGCCGACAAGCTGGCCCGCGGCGTCATCCCGGACGCCCGGGTGTGGGATCTCGATCTCTCCACCGACGCACCGCCCGACGAGCAGTTCGACCTCGTCGTCACGGTGCTGACGTTGCATCACATCCCCCAGATCGATCCGGTGCTCGTGTCGTTCGCGGCACTGCTCGCCGACGGTGGCTCCGTTTGCATCGTCGACCTGGAAGCAGAGAGCGGCTCCTTCCACGGCAAGGGCTTCGAGGGTCACCACGGATTCGACCGCTCGTGGTTGACGGCGCGTCTCGAGGCGGCAGGGTTCACGGATGTGTCGTTCCGGCGATGCCACGAGATCGTGCGCGATGACGGCACCTACCCGCTGTTCCTCGCCACGGCACGGATCGACCGCACGTCGTAACGGCACTTACCACAGCACGAAGCAGCACCGTGCATGCGCGGTCTTCATTTGCGCGGTCTTCATCTGGAGCGACAGGCGGACATGACGCCCCCGTCGCCATGCTCCATCGAATGGTCTTGCTCTGGCCATGTTGCGGTGGCGGGCTTACGGTGATCGGAGTTGCGCGTTCGATGAGGAGGTTCGCGATGCGGGCTCTCGTGTACCACGGTCCTGGTCAGAAGGCGTGGGAGGAGGTGCCCAAGGCGACCATCGTCGACGACACCGACGCCGTCGTGCGGGTCGACGCCGTGACGATCTGCGGCACGGACCTGCACATCCTCAAGGGCGACGTTCCCGCGGTCACCGACGGACGCATCCTCGGCCACGAGGCCGTCGGCACCGTCGAGGCGGTGGGCGCGGGGGTGAAGAACGTGGCGGTCGGGGACCGGGTGCTGGTCTCGTGCATCACCGCGTGCGGTGCGTGCCGGTTCTGTCGGGAGGGTCGCTTCGGTCAGTGCCTCGGCGGCGGCGGCTGGATCCTGGGCCACCTGATCGACGGGACCCAGGCCGAGTACGTGCGCGTGCCGTTTGCGGACACCTCGACCTACCAGGTGCCCGAGGGAGTGTCCGACGAGCAGATCCTCATGCTCGCCGACATCCTCCCCACCGGATACGAGGTCGGAGTGCTCAATGGGCAGGTACGTCCCGGAGACGTGGTCGCGGTCGTGGGTGCCGGTCCGATCGGCCTCTCGGCCATCATGGGTGCCCGGCTGTTCAGCCCGAGCCACGTCGTCGCCATCGACCTCGCGGAAAGCCGGCTCGAGGCCGCCGAGAAGTTCGGTGCCGACGTCACCGTGAACAACAGCCGGGAAGACCCGCTCGCGATCGTCCGGGACCTGACCAACGGATTGGGCGCGGACGTCGCCATCGAAGCGGTGGGCGTCCCGCAGACGTTCGAGCTGGCGACCCAGCTGGCCCGCCCCGGTGGCCACATCGCGAACATCGGAGTGCACGGCGAGCCGGTGACACTGCATCTCGAGGAGCTGTGGATCCGCGACGTCACCATCACAACCGGGCTCGTCGACACCTACTCCACGCCGACCCTCCTGCGGCTCACGCAGGGTCATCTGATCGAAGCCGACCGCTTCGTCACCCACCGCTTCACCCTCGACCAGTTCGAGGAGGCCTACGACACGTTCGCCCGAGCAGGCGACACGGGCGCCCTCAAGGTCGTCCTGACACCCAACCCGATGACCTGATCCGCCGCGGGTTGCCACCACTGGCATCTCGTCGATCGCATGAGATCGCGCGCGGCGACGGCGTGAATGGTGCCGTGACGACGTCAAACCGACCCGGGCCGTCGGCCGCTTCGTCGTGCGTCAGCGCGCTTCGAGTGCGACCGCTGGGATCTGCGTCACTCCCGGATCACCCCGCTTCTCGAGTGACCGCAGCCAGCGCGCGACGCGCCTCTTACTTGATGTGCAGGCCAGAGATGGCGCGGGCGATGACGAGGCGCTGGATCTCGGAGGTGCCTTCGAAGATCGTGTAGATCTTGGAGTCGCGGTGCCACCGCTCCACCGGGTTCTCGCGCACGTAGCCGTAGCCGCCGAGGATCTGGATCGCCTGCTCGGTGACCCACACCGCGACCTCACCGGCCTTGAGCTTGCTCATCGAGCCCTCGCCGTTGAGGAACGGCTTCTTCTGCGAGGCCATCCAGCACGCGCGCCACACGAGCAGCCGCGCCGCGTCGATCTCCATCTTCATGTCGGCCAGACGAAAGGCGATCGCCTGGTTCTCGATGATCGGCCGACCGAACTGCTGGCGCCCCTTGGCGTATTCGAGCGAGTACTCGTACGCGGCACGCGCGATGCCCAGTGCCTGGGCACCGACGAGCGGCCGGCTGGCCTCGAACGTGCTCATCGCCGCCTGCACGCGCGTGCTCTTGCCCTCCCGCGCCTTGGCGAGACGGTCGTCGAGCTTCTCCTTCCCGCCGAGGAGGCAGCTCCCCGGGACGCGCACGTCGTCGAGGATGACCTCGGCGGTGTGGCTGGCCCGGATGCCGTGCTTCTGGAACTTCTGGCCCATGCGCAGGCCCGGCGTGTTGGGCGGGACCACGAAGCTCGCGTGGCCGCGCGCCTTGAGCTCGGGCTCCACCGCGGCGACGATCACGTGGACGTCGGCGATGCCGCCGTTGGTGATCCAGGTCTTGGTGCCGTTGAGCACCCACTCGTCCTTCGCCTCGTCGTACACGGCGCGCGTGCGCAACGAGCTCACGTCGGACCCGGCGTCGGGCTCGCTCACCGCGAACGCGCCGAGCTGGATCTTCTCGGGTGTCCCGAAGCACTGCGGCACCCACTCAGCGATCTGATCGGGCGTGCCGTTGCCGGCGATGCCCGACACCGCGAGCGTGCTGCCGAGGATCGCCATCGCGATGCCGGCGTCGCCCCAGGTGAGCTCCTCGCTCGCGAGCGCGAACGTGAGGCCGAGCGGATCGGCGAAGGCGTTGGCGACGAACTCCCACGAGTAGAGGCCGATCTGCGCGGCCTCCTCGAGGATCGGCCAGGGGGTCTCTTCGCGCTCGTCCCACTCGTGGCCCGCGGGACGGATCACGTCCTCGGCGAAGTCGTGGACCCATTTCTGGATCTGGAGCTGGTCCTCGTTGAGGTCGAGGGAGAACTCGCCCATTGGTCCGCCTCCGGGTCGCGGGGACGGGGCGGGGGACGCCCCGTCGAGGTGTGCCCCCATGTTACCCGCTGGTAACTCCTGGGGGAACAACCCGGCCCGGAACCGCCCGGGTGGGGCTCGAGCCGGGCGCTACGTGGTCGTGGTGGTGGTCGGGGGCGCGGTGGTCGGTGCCGTGGTCGCGGGCGTCTGGCGCGAGAGCGTGATCGTGCGATTGACGCTCGCGTTGTTGGCCCCGACCGCCGTCAGTGTGTAGGTGTGGGCGGGCGTGGCGCAGTTGAAGTCGCGCGCCGCGGAACCGTTGGCGCCGAAGCTCGCCGTCGCGCCGTTGTCGATCGAGATCGTCACACCGTTCGCGTTCGACGTGGTCCACGTGAGCGTGATCGGGATCACCGCCGACGTGTTCGGGCACGCCACCGTGCTGGCGGGGTTGCTCGCGTAGCTCGCGATCACGGGTGCGCCCGGGACGGTGGTGGCCGTGGTGGAAGTGGTGCTGGTGGACGACGACGTGGACGTGCTCGTGGAGCTCGACGCGCTGGTGGACGACGTCGAAGCGTTCTTGCCGTCGCCGCCGCCGCTCACGATGAGGGCGATCACGACGCCGAGCACGATCACGCCCAGCACCGCGAGCGCGGCCCACAGCCACTTCCGGTTGTCGGGCTCGTCCTCGCCGTCGCCGGGGCCCGGACCGTACGGGCCGCCGGGCTCGTCGGGCGGGCCGACGGGCGGCACGGCGATCGTCGGGTCGTAGGAGCCCGGGAGCGCGCCACCGCCGGTGACGTCGGCCGGGGGCTGGGGCGCGCCCCTGCGCTCGCCGTCGGGCAGCGGGATGGTGGGGTCGACGGGTCCACCGGCGGCCATGGGAGCTCCTCGATCGGGGGTGCCCGAACGGTAGTTCCCGGACCGCCGGTGGACGCGTCATCGGGGGACTCGGCCGGTCGCCCGGCGCGGTCGGGCGATCAGCCGGCGTGCGAGCCCGGCACCCGGTTCACGAACCGCTCCACGGCCTGCGGGATGCGCTCGCGCGCCGTGTCGGCCCGTTCCGCCGAGACGGTGCCGTTGGCCACGGCCTCGTCGAGCTTCTGGTTCAGCGCCGCGGTCACCGCGTCGACCACCGCGCCGGTCTGGTCGCCGGCGACGCTCGCGATCGACTGCGGACCGGTCTTCACCGCGTCCCGCAGCTCCTGGGGCGTCATGCCCAGGGTGTCGGCCGCGGCCGTGAACGCGGTCTTCAGCGCGGCCCGGAACGCGTGCGGCCGGCCGGCCCGCGCCGTCGCGGCTGCGCCACCGGCCCCGGCGGACCCGTCCGCGGCGTACGCCACGGATGCGCCGCCCAGGGTGAGCACCCCGGCAGCGGTCACCGTTGCGAGGACCTTCTTCGTCGTCGACTTCACGCTCTTCTTCATGTCGGTCGCCTTTCGTGTGCTTGGGGAGGACCTGACACTCATGGAACGCCCGTCACGTCAGGGGCTCGTGAAGCCGCCACCAGGGTTCCATCACCACGGCTCGCCTCACTGCGGGCCCCGACATCCCGCCGACCGGGAGCGTTCGGCTCGTCACCACGGCTCGCCTCACTGCGGGCCCCGACATCCCGCCGACCGGGAGCGTTCGGCTCGTCACGATGGCTCGCCTCACTGCGGGCCCCGACATCCCGCCGACCGGGAGCGTTCGGCTCGCGCCGTCCATACTGGATCCCTTCATGGACGATCACGCGGACGCCGCCCGGTACGCCCAGAGCGCGGGCGAGGTGCTCCTCTCCCTGCGCGACGACGACTCCCGGCCGCCGTGGGCGCTCGGCGACGCCGGCGACGCCGTGGCCAACCGGCACCTGCTCGAGCTCATCCACGCCGACCATCCCGACGACCGCGTGCTCTCCGAGGAGTCGGCCGACGACCGCAGCCGCCTCGACGCCGACCGGGTGTGGATCATCGACCCGCTCGACGGGACCCGCGAGTACACCGAGGCGGGCCGCAGCGACTGGGCCGTCCACGTCGCGCTCTGGGAGCGCGGGAAGGGCCTCACCGCGGGCGCCGTCGCGCTCCCCGCGGTCGGGATCGTGCTGTCGACCGGCGAGCCGCCGGTGGTCCCGCCGCTCAACGGTCGCCCACTGCGCGTCGTGGTGAGCCGCTCGCGCGCCCCGGCCGTCGCCCTGCGGGTGGCGACCGGCCTCGACGCCGAGCTGGTGCACCTCGGCTCGGCCGGCGCCAAGACCATGGCCGTGGTGCTCGGACACGTCGACGCGTACGTGCACGGCGGCGGTCAGTACGAGTGGGACTCCGCGGCGCCGGCCGTCGTCGCCCGGTCCGCCGGGCTGCACACCTCGCGCCTCGACGGCTCCCCGCTCGAGTACAACCAGTCGAGCCCGTGGCTCCCCGACCTCGTGGTCTGCCGACCCGAGATCGCCGAACGAGTCCTCGCGATCACCACGGAGTGAATGCCACCGTGGACCGGGTCCACATCCGCACGGTCGACGGGGTGCGGCTCTCGGTCCGGGTGAAGCCGCCGACGCGGGAGCCCGCGCGCACGGCCCACGCCGACGTCGCGGTCGTGGTGGTGCACGGGTTCAGCGCATCGGCCGGCGACGAGAACGTCGACACAGTCATGGTCGCGTTGTGCGACGCGGGGTACACGGCGATCACGTACGACGCGCGCGGGCACGGCGCGTCGAGCGGCGAATCCACCCTCGGAGTGCTCGAGCAGCACGACGTCGCCGCCGCGGTGAAGCTGGCGCGGGAGTACGCGTCACGCGTGGTGCTCGTGGGCACCTCCATGGGCGGCATCGCCGTGTTGCGCCACGCGGCCGAGGAGACGAACGACATCGTGGGCGTGGTCACGGTCGCTTGCCCGGCCGAGTGGAAGCTCCCACGCAACGTGCGGGGCGTCCTCGCCGCGCTCCTGGTCGAGACGGGGTTGGGACGGCGCATCGCGAAGTCGCGGCTCGGCGTACGGATCGCGCCGTCGATCGACCGCGGCCCGTCTCCCGCGCACGTGGCGCGCTCGATCGAGGTCCCCGTCGCCGTGGTGCACGGCACGGCCGACCCGTTCATCGCGGTCAGCGCGGCGAAGACCCTGCACGCGAACGTCCCCGGGCCGTCGCAGCTGGTGGTGGTCGAGGGACTGGCCCACGCCTTCGAGCCCGCCGAGCGGGTCACCCCCGCGATCCTCGACGCCGTCGCCTGGGTGCTCTCGCACTCCGGGTGACCAGGAGCCCGTCACGCGGCGGGCGCGTCATCCCACCACCAGGCGAGCCCCGCGAGCCCCGGTCCCGTGTGCACGACCATCACCGGGCCGAACGCGCCCACGAAGGCCTCCACCGGTGCGAACTCGGCGGTGACGCGCTCGAGCAGCGCGGTGGCGACGGGCAGCGCCTCGGCGTGCAGCGCGGCGACGTGGAGGCGCGCCCCGGTGGTGGCCGTCCGGCGCACCTGCGCGACCATGCGGTCGCTCGCGGCATCGCCGCTGAGCGCAGGACGCAGCTTGTGGACCGCTCCGTCGCGGAACTCGAACAGCGGATTGATGCCGAGCCGCTTCCCCGCCCATCCC
>JBAZYX010000081.1:0-20207 GCA_041659105.1 Acidimicrobiia bacterium | reverse complement strand
GAGGTGTAGAGCAGGTAGAGCAGGTCCTCCGCGTCCATGCTCTCGGGCGGGCAGTCGGCCGACTGCTGAGACACGAGGTCGTGCCACCACACGTCGCGACCGTCGACCATCGGCACGTCCTGCTCGGTGCGCTTCAGTACGAGCACCTTCTCGATGGTCGGGCACTCGGCCACCGCGGTGTCGGCCGTCTCCTTCAGCGGGATCACCTGGCCGCGCCGCCACGCGCCGTCGCCGGTGATGAGCACCTTCGCCTGCGCGTCGTTGATGCGGTCGCGCAGCGAGTCGGACGAGAACCCGCCGAACACCACGGAGTGCACCGCGCCGATCCGCGCGCACGCGAGCAGCGCCATCGGCAGCTCGGGCACCATGCCCAGGTACACGTTGACACGGTCACCCTTCTCGACGCCGAGCGACTTCAGCGCGTTGGCCAGCCGGCTCACGTCGTCGAGGAGCTCCGCGTAGGTGATCGTGCGGGCGTCGCCGGGCTCACCCTCCCAGAAGTACGCGACCTTGTCGCCGGCACCGGCCTCCACGTGACGGTCGAGGCAGTTGTACGCCACGTTGAGCGACCCGCCGACGAACCACTTCGCGAACGGCAGGTCCCACTCGCAGACCGTGTGCCACGGCTCGTCCCAGCTCACCAGCTCCTCGGCCTGACGGGCCCAGAACGCCTCGGGGTCGGCCTCGGCCTCGTCGAACACCGACCGGTCGCGCACGAGGGCACCGGCCACGAACTCGGCCGACGGCGCGAAGGTGCGCCCCTCGACGAGGAGGGACTCGATGGTCGTCTCCGACTTGGCGGCTGCAGGCTCCGACATGCTCGCTCCGGGGTCTCGGGTGGGTACGGATCGACCCACGCGGGCGGACCGGCAGGCTATCCGGCGCCTTCGCGACGCAGCACGAGCACCCGGTGCGCGCCGAGACCGCCGGGGTCGGTCAGCGCCGCGGCTTCGACGCCTCGGCTCCGGCCCGCGATCGCGGCGAGGTCGCCCCGGGCCGCACCCTCCTGCCACAGCCGGTCGCCCTCGGCCACCAGCTCGACGATCCCGTGGCGGCCCATCCACTCCCGCTGGGGCAAGTACTCCGCGATCGGCATGCCCACGCGCTCGGTGATCCGGCGCAGGTACTCGAGGGGCACGTCGCACGTGATGTCCTGCGCGCCCGGGCTGTCGAGCGGGTCGGCGCCGCGCTGGTGGGCGCGGTAGGTGCGCATCCACGACCCCTGGCCGCGCGCGGCCAACGAGGACGCGGTGTCGACGTAGTCGAACAGGACGACCTCGCCCCGGCGCAGGAGCCCGCCCACCCGCTCGAGCCAGGTGCGGGCCGCGACCGGCACCGGGAGCCGGGCGCCCACGGGGACGACCGCGCCCTCCGCGACCACGTCGGCCTCGGCGGCCAACGGCGGGGCGGCGGGGACCAGCACCTCGACGAAGCGGTCGGCATCGGCGTCGACCCGGACCTCGAGCCAGCCGTCCTCGGCCCGCTCCACCACGTGGACCGGCAGGTTGTCGAGCAGCTCGTTGGCCAGCACCACGCCGGTGACCCGGACCCCGGGGAGCTCGTCGAGCGCGGTGACGATCGGCCCCTGACCGGGCTGGGGCTCGGGGGCCTCCCCGTCCTCGGCCACGAGGAACGGGCCCAGGGCCTCGTCGGGCGGCTCCAGGGCGAGCCGCTCGCGCTGCTCGTCGCGCAGCTGCGGGGAACGCTCCACGAGCACATAGCGCAGGGCCGTGACGCAGTCGGGCTGGGCCCGGACGACGTCGGCGCCGAGCCGGCCCCGCCCCGCGCCGGCCTCGACGACCACGAACGGGTCGGGCTCGCCGAGCCGGTGCCACGCGTCGTCGAGCGCCCGGGCGACCACCATGCCGAACAGCGAGCCCACCTCGGGGCTCGTCACGAAGTCACGCCCGGCGCGCCCCGCTCCCCCGCCGCGGGTGAAGAAGCCGTCCTCGGCGTCGTAGAGCGCAGCCTCGTGGAAGTCCGCGAACGAGATCGGGCCCTCACGGTGGATCCGCTCACGCAGCCGGGCCTCGAGTCCCATCACCGCTCCCGTGTGGGTGCGCTCAGCCGAGCCGGAGGCCCGCCGACCGCACGACCAGTCAACACGGTCAGCCCGCGCGGAAGGCGAGGTCCCCGATGCGGGCGAAGAGCTGCGGGTACACGCCCACCACGATCACCACGAGGGTGGTGAGCGAGAGCGCAGCCACGAGTGCCACCGGGATCTTGCGGTCGCTCGTGTCGCCGAGGTCGACCGGGTCGTGGAACCACATCTGGCGGACGACGGCTCCGTAGTAGAAGAACGCGACCACCGAGAACACCGCGGCGAGCACGCCGAGCACCACCGCCGACGGGGTGCCGGCGTCGAGCACGGCCCGGAACATGACGAACTTGGCGAACCAGCCCGCGAACGGCGGGATCCCGGCGAGCGAGAACAGGAACATCGAGAACACCAACGCGAGCGCCGGGTTCTCCTGGCCCAGGCCGGCGAACGAGCTGATCTCGGTGGAGCGGGTGCGTCGCGCGTTCGCGATCACGCACGCGAACGCACCCAGGTTCATCGCGGCGTAGATGAGGATGTAGATGACGACGCCCTCGAAGCCGGACTTGGCGGCGTCGTTGTCGCCCGACACGGCGAGCGACACGAGGATGAAGCCACCCTGCGCGATCGACGAGTAGCCGAGCATCCGGATGATGTTCTTCTGGCGCAGCGCGGCGAGGTTGCCGAGGATGATCGACCCCGCGGCCAGCACCCACAGCACCGGCTGCCACGAGTCGGGCGACTCGAAGAAGCCGAAGAAGACGATCGTCAGCAGCGCTACGAACCCGCCGGCCTTCGACGCCACCGAGAGGAACGCGGTGACGGGCATCGGCGCGCCTTCGTACGTGTCGGGTGCCCAGAAGTGGAACGGCACCGCGGAGATCTTGAACGCGAAGCCGACCAGCGTCATGAAGATGGCCACGGCGAACAGTGCCGGCTGCGACTTGCCGGAGGCGACAGAGATGTCGGAAAGGAGGGTCGACCCGGCCATGCCGAAGATGAGCGACATCCCGTAGAGCATGATCGCCGTGGAGAGCACGCCGATCAGGAAGTACTTGATGGCCGCCTCGTTGGAGCGGGTGTCGTGCTTGCGCCACCCGGCGAGCACGAAGGTGGGCAGCGAGATCGTCTCGAGCGCCACGAAGATCGAGATGAGGTCGCGGGCCGACGCCATGATCACGAGGCCGAGCACCGACGTGAGCAACAGGACGTAGAACTCGCCCTGGTAGTAGTCGCCCTCCGCGATGTAGTCGTACGAAAGCAGCAGCGACACGTACCCGACGATCAGGAAGAAGCCGATGAACGCGAGCGCGTAGTTGTCGACGACGAACGCGCCGCCGAACATGGAGCGCGTCTCACCGTCGGCCGCGAGCGTGAGCACCGGGATGAACGCGAGGAGGAGACCGACACCCGCGATCTGCGGGACCGCCTGGCGCGCCGCGTCCTTCCAGACGAAGTCGACCACGAGCGCGATCAGGGTGACCGCGGTGAGGACGATCACCGGGGCGAGCGCGTGGTAGTCGAAGTACGGCGTCACGAATCCGCTCCTAGCCCGAGAACGCTCGGGTGATGTGACTTGCGGCGTCGTTGGTGAGCGAGAAGATCAGGTTCGGGAAGAGACCGAACACGACGATCCCGAGGAGCAGCGGGGTCCACGAGATCCACTCGGAAGTGTGCACGTCGTGGATGTGCGCGTCCTCGAACTCGGGCTTGGGCGTGCCCATGGCCACCCGCTGGTACATCCACAGGAGGTACCCGGCCGCGAGCACCGTGCCGATCGCAGCGATGACCATGAACGTTCGGAACGTCCACAGCGTGCCGTCGGTACCGCCGATCAGGCCGTTGGCCAGCTTCGACGGCTCGAACGACGAGAGCACCGCCGGGAACTCACCCCAGAACCCGGCCAGGCCGGGCAACCCGAGCGAGGCCATCGCGCAGAAGCCCAGGATCCAGCCCATCTTCGGGGCCGAGATGAGGAGTCCGCCGAGTCGCGACATCTCGCGCGTCTCGTAGCGGTGCTGCATCGAACCGGCGATGAAGAACAGCATGCCGGTGATCAGACCGTGGGCCACCATGCCGAACACCGCGGCGTTGATGCCGAAGTCGGTGAGCGTGGCGATGCCGAGCATCACGAAGCCCATGTGCGCGACGGACGAGAACGCGATGAGGCGCTTCATGTCGGTCTGCGCGAGACAGCACAAGGCGCCGTAGATGATGCCGATCACCGCGAGGAGGCCGATCCAGGGAGCCCACACCTCCGCGCCCTGCGGGAGGATCGGCAGCGCGATGCGGATGAAGCCGTAGGTGCCGAGCTTCAGCAGGATCGCGGCCAGGAGCACCGAACCCACCGTGGGCGCCTCGGTGTGCGCGTCGGGCAGCCAGGTGTGGAACGGGAACATCGGCACCTTGATCGCGAAGCCCAGGAACAGGCCGGCGAACAGGAGGATCTGGGTGCTCCGGGCGATGCCCGAGCCGCCCAGCGCCGACAGCGTGGTGATGTCGAAGGTCTGCTGCTTCGACAGGAAGAACAAGCCGAGGAAGGCAACGAGCATCAGCGCGGAGCCGAACAGCGTGAAGAGGAAGAACTTGATCGACGCGTACTCGCGGTTGGGACCACCCCAGACGCCGATCATGAAGAACATCGGCAGGAGCACGATCTCGAAGAAGATGAAGAACAGGACGAGGTCGAGCGCCACGAACGTCCCGATCATCCCGACCTCGAGCAGCAGGATCAGAGCGAGGAAGGCCTTCGGGTTGTGCGGGTCGGGGAAGTGGTCCCACGAGTAGATGATGCAGAGGGGCACGATCACCATCGTCAGGATCACCAGCGGCAGCGAGATGCCGTCGATGCCCACGTGGTAGCGAGCGTTGATGACGTCGATCCAGGACTTGTCGACCTGGAACTGCATCTTCGCGGTGTGGTCGTAGTCGAAGTCGGCGAGGATCCCGATGCCGACCGCGAGCGTCACCAACGACGTGAGGAGGGCGACCGTCTTGATCGCCACCTCGTTCGCTCGCGGAATCAGCATGACGAGTGCCATTCCCACGAGCGGGGTGAAGACCGCGAGGGTCAGCGCCCAGTCCTTGAACCAGTCCATGTGCGGTGAGCCCCTCCGCTAAACGACGTTCACGAGGTAGACCGCGAGGCCGATGAGCCCCACGGACGCGAGCAACAGCAGCGCGTAGCGCTGCAACTGGCCGGACTGCAGCTTGGTCATGCCGCCGCCGGCCGAGCCGGTCTCCCGACCGAGGTCGTTGACGGCGCCGTCGACCAGCTCCTGGTCGAGCACTCCGTAGGTGAAGCGCCCGGCGCGGGTGGTGCCCCGGCCGACCGCGTTCACGACGCCGTCGATCACGTTCTGGTTCATCCAGTACGAGGCACGCGCGATCGGGCCCTTGATCCCGGCGACGATCACGCCCTCGTACAGGTCGTCCAGGTAGTACTTCTTCTCGAGGAACGTGTAGCCCGCGTGCGCGACCTTGCTGCGCTGGGTGAGGCCCTTGAACGCTCCGGACTCCTCCCGCTTGAACAGGAAGAAGAACGCGGCGCCGACCGCCAGGCTGGCCAGCGCGACCGAGATCGTGGCGAGCGCGTAGTCGAACTTCGGATGCACGAGCTCGGGCAGGCCACCGACCGGCTCCAGCCAGTGCTCGAACTTCGTGACGTTGATCGGCGCGGCCTGCAGGAGCCCGGCGAGGAGCGAGAGCACCGCGAGGACCACCAGCGGCACGGTGATCGCGGGCGAGGACTCGTGGGGGTGGTGGTGGCCGCGGTACTTGCCGAAGAAGGTGAGGTAGACGCAGCGGGTCATGTAGGCCGCGGTCATGACCGCGCCGACGAGGCCGACGACCACGAAGACGTCGTAGCGACCCTGGCCCGCGGTCGCGAGGATCTCGTCCTTCGACCAGAAGCCCGCAAAGGGGAAGATCCCGGCGAGGGCCAACGTGGCGATCATGAAGGTCCAGAACGTGACCGGCATCTTCTTGCGCAGGCCGCCCATCTCGCGCATGTCGAACGAGTGATGCGTGGCCGAGTGGCTGATCGAGCCGGCGCCGAGGAACAGGCAGGCCTTGAAGAACGCGTGCGTGAACAGGTGGAACAGCGCGGCGGACCAGGCGCCGACGCCGAGCGCCATCACCATGTAGCCGAGCTGGCTGATGGTGGAGTACGCGAGGACCTTCTTTATGTCGTGCTGCACGAACGCGAGCGCGGCTCCGATGAGGATCGTGACCGCACCGACGATCGCCATCATGTTGAACGTGCTGGTGCCGATGCTGAAGCCGTTGAAGAACACCGGGTAGACGCGCGCACCGAGGTACACCCCGGCGACAACCATCGTGGCCGCGTGGATGAGGGCGGACACGGGCGTGGGGCCGGCCATGGCGTCGGGCAGCCAGGTGTGCAGGAAGAACTGGCCGCTCTTGCCCATGATCCCGAACATCAGCGCGACCGCGGCCACGAGGAGCAGCCCGTGGTCGGCGCCCGGGCTCAGCGCGTAGGCGTTGACCTTGGCGATGTCGAACGAGTTCGCGGCGAAGAAGCAGACGATGATGCCGATCATCAGCCCGACGTCGCCCGTGCGGGTGGTGAGGAAGGCCTTCAACGCAGCGTTGGAGTTCTCCTTCTCCTCCCACCAGTGCCCGATCAGCATGAACGAGCACAGACCCACGAGCTCCCAGCCGACGAGCAGCTGGAGCAGGTTGGCCGAGACCACGAGGAGCAGCATCGACGCGGTGAACAGCGAGAGCGCCGCGTAGTAGTAGGTGTAACGCCGGTCGTCGTGCATGTACGCCGTGCTGTAGATGTG
The DNA here is from genome assembly GCA_041659105.1 of Acidimicrobiia bacterium. Classification (GTDB taxonomy): domain Bacteria; phylum Actinomycetota; class Acidimicrobiia; order IMCC26256; family PALSA-555; genus CAIUKV01. The sequence goes on along the minus strand of JBAZYX010000081.1, from coordinate 13,361 downwards.
CACCAGCAACGAGATCGTGGTGACGACGAGCAGCATCATCACCACGAGCCCGTCGACGCGGGTGCCGACCACGAACTTGGCGGCGCCGTTCTGCCACCAGGTGAAGCCATGGACGATCGGCTCGACCTCGCCCCCGCCCTTCGCGCCCTCGGCGGCCGCGACGACGCTGTGACCCAGTGCCGCGAGACCCTTCTCGCTCCCGTGCCCGGCGCTCTCGACCTTGTCGATCCACTGCGCGGCGACCACGCAGGCGAGCAGGAACATCGCCCCCACCGACGCGATCCCGACCTCGGCCCCCTTGAACGGCAGCTTCTTGCCGAAGAAGAGGATGACGAGGAAGGACACCGCCGGGATGACCGGGAAGAGCCAAGCAGAATCGAGCATCGTTCGAATCAGCCCTTCAGCTGCTCGACCTGGTCAAGGTCGGGACTGCGGAGGTTTCGGTAGATGAGCAGCACGATGGCGAGACCGATGCCCACCTCGGCGGCGGCGATCGTGATCACGAACAGCGCGAACACCTGGCCGGAGACGTTCTCCAGGTGGGTGGAGAACGCCACGAGGTTGAGGTTCACGGCATTGAGCATGAGCTCGATGCTCATGAGCACGAGCACGGAGTTGCGGCGCGCCATCACACCGTACGCGCCCGTGCAGAAGAGGAACGCGCTGAGGATGAGGAAGTAGTTGATCGGCAACGCTTCAGTCCCTCCGGGCCAGCGCGACTGCGCCGACGAGGGCGGCGAGCAGCAGCATCGAGACGACCTCGAACGGGATCACGTAGTCGTGGAAGATCGAGTTGCCGATGTTGTTCGTGCTCCCGAGCTGCACCAGGGAGTCCTTGAACTTGACCTCGTCGCCGTGGAAGGCATCGACCAGGAACATCGTGAGCACACCGAAGAGGAAGAGCGCGACGACGCCCGAGGCCAGCCGCTGGTTGTTGTCGAGCTTGCCGGCCTCCTCACGCATCGGCGCCCGGGTGAGCATGACGCCGAAGAGGAAGAGCACGACGATCGCGCCGATGTAGATCAGCACCTGCACCCACGCGACGAACTCGGCGAGCAGGAGGATGTACTGCGCCGCACTCCCGGCGAGCACCACCACGAGGAAGAGCGCCGCGTGGACGACGTTGTTGGAGCGAACGACGCCGATCGCGGCACCGGCCATCGCGACCGCGATGATCCAGAAGGCGACTTCCTGGGCCCACATGGCTACTTCTTCTTCTTTGGCTGTTCGGCGCCGATTTCGAGCGGCTCGGGCTCGGGCACGGTCTCCATCCACTCGCCCAGCTTCACCTTGTCGTGGAGCAGGCGGGCGATGCTGTGCTCGGAGTACTCGAACTCGGGGCTCCAGAAGAGCGCGTCGAACGGGCACACCTCGACGCAGATCCCGCAGTACATGCAGAGCGCGTAGTCGATGTCGAAGCGGTCGAGGACGCTGACGGTGCGGTCGCGGCCACCCTCACGGCGCGGCGGACGCTTCTCCTTGTGGCCCTCGATGTAGATGCACCAGTCGGGGCACGACCGCGCGCACAGCATGCAGACCGTGCAGTTCTCTTCCTTCAGCGCGATGACGCCACGCGCCCGGGTGACCGGCTCTTCCTTCTCGTGCGGGTACTGCACCGTGACCGCAGGCTTCAACATCGTCTTCAACGTGATGCCGAGGCCGCCGATCATGCCGGGGAGCTTCTTCCGGGCCATCAGAACCCCACCTTGAACACGGCGGTGACCAGCAGGTTGAGCAGACCGATCGGGATGAGGACCTTCCACGCGAACGCCTGGAGCTGGTCCTCACGCAGCCGCGGGTAGGTGAACCGGGCCCAGAACATGAGGAACGCCACGAACATCAGCTTGGCGAACAGCACGAACGGCCCGAGCAGGTTGGCCATGTCGCCGTGCACCCACGGCACCGACCAGCCGCCGAGGAACAGCGTGGCGGCGATGGCGGCGAAGGCGAACGCGGTGCCGAACTCGCCCATGAAGAAGAAGAGGAAGCGGAAGCCGGTGTACTCGACCATGTACCCGGCCACGAGCTCGCTCTCGGCGACGGGCATGTCGAACGGCGTCTGCGTGAGCTCGGCCTGCGCGGCGATGAGGAAGAGCAAGAAGCCGATGAGCTGCGTGAGGATGAACGGGTTGCCGATCCAGTCGACCCCGAAGATCGAGCCGTCGCGCTGGGCGTAGACGATGCCTTGCAGGCTCATCGTGCCCGCCTGCATGACCACGCCGACCACCGCCAGCAGGAGCGGGAGCTCGTAGGCGATCAGCTGTCCGGCCGCACGCAACGCGCCGAGGAGCGCGTACTTGTTGGCGCTGGCCCAGCCGGCCATGAGCACGCCGATGACCGAGAGGCTCGACACCGCGAGGGCGTAGAACACACCGACGTCGAGGTCCTTGACCACGAGGTCGGGACCCATCGGGATGACGAGGAACACGAGGAAGGTCGAGATGAGAACGACCGCGGGGGCGCCGGCGAAGACCTTCCGGTCCGTCCCCTCCGGCATCAGGTCTTCCTTCTGGATGAACTTCATGCCGTCGCCGATGAGCTGGAACCAGCCGTGGAAGCCACCCGGGTCCATCGGCCCGAGCCGGCTCTGCATGTGGCTCATCATCTTCAGCAGGAACGTGTACCCGAGGATGAGCGCGCCGAGCGGGATGATCATCAAGACGACGAGCGTCTTGATGGCCATCGTGGTTCCCCACCCGACCTCGAGCGCCAACACCGGCAAGCTGCTCACCGATCGATGTCCCCGAGGATGAAGTAGAGCGAGGCCAGGATCGTCACGACGTCGGGAACGTACACACCCCGGAGCAGCCAGGGCAGGATCGAGACGTTGCTGAACGACGCGGACCGGATCTTGCACCGGAACGGGCCGGTCGCGCCCTTCGAGACGACGTAGTAGCCCATCTGGCCGAGCGGGTTCTCGGTCTCGACCCAGGCCTCGCCCTCGGGGACCTTGATGATCCGCGGCACCTTGGCCATGACCGGGCCCGTCGGGAGGCCGTCGAGCAGCTGGAGCACCATGCGCACGGCCTCACGGGTCTCCTGGAGCCGCACCCAGTAGCGGGCGAACGAGTCGCCGTCGGCGTGGGTCCAGACCTTGAAGTCGAGGTCGGGGTACGCGAGGTAGGGCTCGCCGTCGCGGCGCAGGTCCCAGTCGACGCCCGAGGCGCGCAGGTTGGAGCCCGATACGCCGTAGGCGGTGCCGATCTCGCCCGGGATCACGCCGATCCCCTTGGTGCGGGCGTGGAAGATCTCGTTGCCGGCGACCAGGTCTTCGAACTGGTCGCAGGAGTCGAGCATCATCTTCATGACCGAGCGGGTCTCGGACACCCAGGCCCAGGGCAGGTCGTCCTTCAGGCCGCCGATGCGGTTGAAGTTGGGGTGGAACCGGCCGCCGGTGACGGCCTCGATGAGGTTGAGCACGTGCTCGCGGTCGCGGAAGCCGTAGAACGCGGGCGTGAGCGCGCCGACCTGCAGGCCCATCTCGCCCAGGAACAGGATGAACGTGGAGATGCGCGACAGCTCGGTGAGGATCGTGCGGATGTACGTGGCACGCGGCGGGGCCTCGATGCCCATGAGCTTCTCGGCCGCGTGGATGAACGGGACCTCGTTGGCGAAGCTCGACAGCCAGTCGATCCGGTTGATCAGCGTGGTGATCTGCGGGTAGGTGCGGACCTCGGTCAGCTTCTCGTAGCCGCGGTGCATGTACCCGATGACGGGGTCGGCCGCGAGCACGCGCTCGCCGTCGAGCCGCACCACGAGGCGCAGCGTGCCGTGGGTCGCGGGGTGCTGCGGACCCAGGTTCAGGATCATGTCGCCGGTGTCGAGCTCGACGTTGATCTGCGCGTCCGCGAGGTGGCGCATCGCGTTGCGGTCGAGCTCGAAGCTCGGCGCCCCCGTGGGGGTCTCGGTGGCGCTCACTCTCCACCTCCCTCGGTACCGCTGGTCACCGCGGCCGGCTCGGCGCTCGGCTCCTCACCACTGGTCGCCTCGCTGGCGCTCGGCTCCTCGGGCATGGCCTCGACGTCGACGAGGCCCGGCCAGGGCTTCACGACGCGGGCGAGGAGCGGGAAGTCCTTGCGGAGCGGGTGGCCCTCGAACTCCGCGGGCAGGTACAGGTGGCGCAGGCTCGGGTGGCCGTCGAAGCGGACTCCGTACATCTCCCAGGTCTCGCGCTCGTGCCAGTCGGCGCCCGGGTACACGGGCACCCACGACGCGACCGAGGGGTCGGCCTCGTCGACGTCGACCTTGACCGTGAGGCCCCAGAGCCTGGCTGTGGACTGCACGTGGGCGAACACCTGGAAGCGGCCCTCGGAGCCGGCGGCGCCGAACGTCATCTCGGTGGGCTGCACCGGCGACGAGGTGTCGCTGCCGCCGTCGTCGCCGCCCTCCTTCGGTGCCGGGGCCCAGTCGATGCCCGACACGAACGAGAGGTAGTCGCACTCGAGATCCGACTTGGCGACCTCGGCGAACCGGCCCCACGCGTCGTTGCGGATGCGCACCACGAGGTTGCCGAGGGCGTCGGCGTGCTCGATCACGGCGTCGCCCAGCGCGGCATCGAGGCGCGCGAGCAGCTCGACGTGGCGGGGGTCGGGTTCCGGCTCGGGCTCGGGTTCCGGCTCGGCCGCGGCGACCGCACCCTCGGCCGGCGCGTCGCCGGCCTCGGGCGCTTCGGCGTCCGACTGCTCCGGGGTCTCGTCAGGCAACAGGCACCGCCGGCTCGGAGTCGGGCTTCGCGGTGAGCTCCACCGGCGCCGTGTGCGGCTCGTCGATCACGATCGGCTCGCCCCGCCAGCGCTGCCTCAGCTGGTCGTTGCCGATGCCCTCGTTCTGGATCTGCTCCTGGAGCATCACGATGCCCTGGAGCAGCGCCTCGGGCCGCGGCGGGCAGCCGGGGATGTAGATGTCGACCGGGATGATCTGGTCGACGCCCTTGGTGACCGAGTACGAGTCCCAGTAGGGGCCACCGCAGTTGGCGCACGAGCCCATCGAGATCACGTACTTCGGGTCGGGCATCTGCTCGTAGAGCCGCTTGATCGCGGGTGCCATCTTGTCGGTGACGGTGCCGGAGATCACCACGAGGTCGGCCTGGCGCGGGCTGGCGGGGAAGGGGATCACGCCCAGGCGCATCATGTCGTAGCGCGGGCTGGCCAGCGCGGCCGCCATCTCGATCGCGCAGCATGCCAGACCCCACTGGAACATCCACAGCGAGTACTTGCGGCTGTAGTTGAGCAGCCAGGTGAGCGGCTTGGGCACCAGGCCCTTCTCGACTAGGCCCACCGGAGCACCCCTTTGCGCCAGGCGTACACCAGGCCGAGCGTCAGGATCACCACGAAGATCGTCATCTCCACGACACCGAACCAGCCGAGGGACTCGAGGTTGACCGCCCAGGGGAAGATGAACACCGCTTCCACGTCGAACATGACGAAGAGCAGTGCGAAGACGTAGTACCGGACGTTCGACTGGCCGAACATCCCGGTCGGGTCGGAACCGGCCTCGTAGGGGATGTACTTCTCTTCCTGCGGCCGCGTCGGACGGATGAGCCGGCCGAAGCCGAGCATGAAGGCGACCATCCCGATCGCGGCGAGCACGAGCACGGCCACGGACAGGTAATTCCGATAGAACTCCGTCACGCGCGGCCTCCGCTCGCGACCCCCCACAGGGCCTGCGATCGCAGTCTATGCAGGGGGGTTTCTCGGTGGACAAACCGTGTGGCCGCCGATTTCCCGGAAGTCGCGGGGATCCGGGCGATCCCGATCCACGGGACCGCGCCTGCGACGATGGAGGGCATGTCCAGGGTGTTCCCCGTCCGCCCGCGCGAGCCGCGCACCGCGTTCGTGCTGTCGGGCGGCGGGAACCAGGGCGTGAGCCAGGTGGGGATGCTCCGGGCCCTGCTCGAGCGGGGAATCGTGCCCGACGTGGTCATCGGGACGTCGGTGGGTGCGCTCAACGGCGCCGCCGTAGCCACCGAACCCGTGCTCAGCCAGGTGGACCACCTCGAGTCGGTCTGGACCGAGCTGACCAGCGAGCAGGTGTTCCCGGGCGGCACGCTGCGGCGGGCCTGGAACCTGCTGCGCCGCGACGACCACCTCATCAGCAACGACGGGTTGCGCGAGCTGATCGACGGCACCCTGATCGCCGACTCGTTCAAGGAGCTGGCCGTGCCGCTGCGGGTGGTGACTGCCGACCTGGAGTCGGGGAACGAGCTCGTGTTCGCGTCGGGGGCGCTGCGTCCCGCCCTGCTGGCCAGCGCCGCCCTCCCCGGGATCTTCCCGCCGATCCGGCTCGACGGCAGCATCCTCGTCGACGGCGCCATCGTGAACCTCGTCCCGATCTCGCACGCCCTCGCCGGCCCGGTCGACCGGATCTTCGTGCTCGACGTGTCCGACCCGATGACCGACCGGCCGCTGCGGTCGCCGTTCGACGTGGTGGTGCGGTCGATGGCGATCTCCCGTGACCAGCGCTTCGACCTCGAGCTGCAATGGGTGCCGCCCGAGGTGGAGCTCGTGGTGCTCCCGCCGCCGCGCGACGACCGCGACTTCTTCGACTTCTCGGGCGGTCGCGAGCTGATGGACCAGGCGCTCGCACTCGCCCACCGCGCGCTCGACGACCACGAGCTGCGCCCCGACCGGCAGCGGCTGCGGCGCTGGTGGAAGCGCCTGTTCGACTGACCCGTCGGCTCTCTGCGCCCGCGCGCGGCGGTTGGCCGCGGCGAGGTCAGGCGCCGGACCGGTGCTCGACGGAGTGGTCGGTCGCGATCAGGACGTCGTGGGTCAGGCCGAGGAAGAGGCCGTGCTCGACGATCCCGGCCCGCGCCGCGAGCCGTGCCGCGAGCGCCTCGGGATCGGCGATCGGGCCGAAGTGCGCGTCGATGATCCAGTTGCCCTCGTCGGTGACGAACGGGCCGGCGCCGTCGGGCCGCAGCACCACCCGCGCGCCGATCGACCCGAGGTACTCCCGCTCGGTCGCACACGCGAACCGCAGCACCTCCACCGGCACCGAGCAGCGGGTGCCCAGGCGGTCGGACGGCTTGGTGTCGTCGACGACGATCACCTCACGACGGCTGGCCTGGGCCACCACCTTCTCGCGGAGCAGCGCGCCGCCGTAGCCCTTGATGAGGTTGAGGGCCGGGTCGACCTCGTCGGCGCCGTCGATGGTGAGGTCGATGACCGTGTGGTCGTCGAAGGTCACCAGCGGCACCCCCACGGCGCGGGCCTCGGCCGCGGTCGCCTCGGACGTGGGGATGGCCACGACGTCGCGCAGGCGCCCCTCACGGAGGGCGTCGCCGAGGGCCCGGATCGCCCACACCGCGGTGGAGCCCGTGCCGAGCCCGACCGTCATCCCGGACTCGACCCACTCGGCCGCTCGCTCTGCCGCGGCCCGCTTCTGTGCGAGCTTCGGGTCGTCGGTCACCCCGCCATGATGCCCGACTGTCCTAGGGTCCCGCGACATGAGCGCTCCCGATTTCGACGTCTTCGACTGCCATCACCACGTGGGCGACGTGCGCTCGTTCATGCCGCACACCGGCGACACGAGCGAGCCACTTCGGCACGAGCATCCCGACGCGCAGCAAGCGACCCGCGGTCAGGACGCCCCGACCGAGGGTGAGGCCCTCACGGCCGAGCGCTCGGCACGCGTGCGGATCATGGACGCGGGCGGCGTGCACCAGGCCGCGGTGATCCCGGGCCACGCATATCCCCGTACCAACGGCCTCGCCGACACCGTGGGGCTGAACGACCGCATCGCCGCGTACCGCGACGCGCAGCCCGACCGGTTCCCCGTGGCGATCGGGGTCGTGGAGCCGATCTTCGAGGAGGCGTGCCTGCCCGAGCTCGACCGGTGCGCGCGGGAGCTGGGGCTCGTGGGGATCAGCTTCCACGCGCGGTTCCAGGGCGTGTCCATGGACAGCCCGTGGGTGACCCGGTACGTCGAACGGGTGGCAGAGCTCGGAATGGTGCCGGTGCTGCACGCGATGACGGAGTCGTCCGACGAGGCGCTCTGGAAGACGGCCGAGGTGGCGCGTGCGTTCCCGGACGTGACCATGCTCGTGCTCGACGCGTTCTCGTCGTTCGAGGGGACGCGCGAAGCGTTCGCGATCGCCGAGCGGTGCCCCAACCTGCTCTGGGACACGAGCCTCTCGTACAACTTCGACTTCCTCGAGGCATTCGCAGGGGAGTTCGGGGCGGAGCGGGTGGTGTTCGGGACCGACCTCTACTCGCCGCCGTTGGGCCGCCGGATCTCGCACGTCGTCCCGCAGATCCTGGAGTCGGGCCTGTCAGACGCGGACAAGGCGCTGGTCCTCGGCGGCAACGCGCGACGACTGTTCGGCCTGGCCTGACCTGATCCGTTCTGGCGTCACTCGTGCCGCTGTCAGCGGCACGAGTGACGCCAGAACAGGCGTGAGTCAGGCGACGCCGAAACGTCAAGGGGCGCGGGGACCTAGAAGAAGACGGCGTCGCGGGCGAAGTGGATGAAGGTGCCGGGGGCGAGGCCGACCACCAGGGTGAGGGCGGCCGCGGCGAAGAGCACCACGCCCGTCCACGCGTCGACGCCGCGCGGCTTGGCGTAGGCGCCGGCAAGGGCCGTCTCGTCGTCGGGTTCGGTGACCAGCGTGTACGCGATGCGCAAGTAGAAGGCGAACGCGATCACCGCCGACACCACGCCGATCACCAGGAGGACGTAGTCGCGGGTCTCGCCGGCCTGGGCCACCGACCCGAAGATCTCCAGCTTGCCGACGAAGCCACTGGTGAGCGGCACCCCCGCCTGGGCGAGCACGAAGAAGATCAGCAGCCCGCCGAGGACCGGTCGGCGCAGGGCCATGCCGCGGTAGTCGTCGTAGGAGTGCTTGCCGTCGTCGGCGCGGGGCGCGGCGATCATCACCACGGCGAACGCGCCGATGGCCATGAACGCGTAGACGAACAGGTAGAAGAGCGCCGCCTCACGGCCGCGCGACGTCGCGGCGTACACGCCCATGAGGATGTAGCCGGCGTGCGCGATCGACGAGTACGCCAGCGTGCGCTTGATGTCGTTCTGGGCGAGCGCAGCGATGGCGCCGACGAGCATCGACAGCGCGGCGAGCACGAAGACGATCGGGCGCCAGTCGTCCTGGTACTGCGGGAACGCGACCGTGACGATCCGCAGGATGGCGCCGAACGCCGCCGCCTTCGTGGCCGCGGCCATGAACGCGGTGACCGGCGTGGGCGCGCCCTGGTACACGTCGGGCGTCCACATGTGGAACGGCACCGCGGCGATCTTGAATCCGAGGCCCACCAGCAGCAGACCGAGGCCCACGAGGAGCGTGCCCTGCTCGAACAGGGTGTTCTTCGCGAGGAAGGACGCGATGCCGGTGAGCGACGTGGTGCCGGTGCCGCCGTACACGAGCGCGATGCCGTACAGGAAGATCGCCGACGAGAACGCGCCCAGCACGAAGTACTTGAGCCCGGCTTCCTGCGAGGCGAGGCGGCGCTTGTCGAACGCGGCGAGCACGTAGAGCGGGATCGACAGCACCTCGAGCGAGACGAACACCACGATCAGGTCGTTGGCCGTCGTCATCATCAGCATGCCGGAGGCCGACAGCAGGATGAGCGCGAAGTACTCGGGCGACTCGAGCCCTTCCCGGTTCAGGTACGAGACCGCGAGCATCAGGCCCATGGCGGTTGCAGCCACGACGACGACACCGAGGAACACCGCGAACGGGTCGACCCGAACCATGCCCGCGAGGGTGGTGATGGGACCGTCGTCCCGGACGAGGTTCCACTGCCGGAACAGGAGGCCCCCGGCCACGAGCAGGCCCAGCAGCGAGAACCCGAAGCAGATCGGGGTGACCGCCGCGTGCCGCCGCAGCAGCGCGCGCAGGAGCACCACCCCGACACCGGCGCCGACGAGCGCCATGATCGGGGCGATCGCCCACAGGTCGACCGAGGGCGTGGTGATGGGCTGGGCCGCGGCGATCACTTCTCGCCCTTCTTCTCGCGCGCCGCTTCCTCGGCGGCCTTCTCGGCTTCCTTCGCCTCTTCGCGCTGGACCTCACGGAGCCGCTCACGCCGATGGATCGACGTCTCCGGACTGCGATAGTCGGTCTTGCGCTCGAAGTTGGCGACGGCCCGCTCGGCGGCGGGCTCGATGCGGTCGAGCACCGGCTTCGGGTAGATGCCGAGGAACAGCGACAGGCCGATCAGTGGGACGACGACCGCGATCTCGCGCAGGTCGACGTCCTTCATCTTGGCCACGGCGTTCTTCGCGCGTCCGGTGAACGCCTTCTGGAACGACCAGAGCATGTACAGCGCCGCGAAGATCACACCGAACGTCGCCACGATCGCGAACGGCCGGTCGTAGATGAACGCGCCGGCCAGCGACAGGAACTCGCCGATGAAGCCGGAGAACCCGGGCAGGCCGACGCCGGCGAACATCGCCGCGACGAACAGTCCGGTGAGGATCGGCGCGGGCTTCCAGATGCCGCCCATCTCGCCGATCTCGCGGGTGTGGAGCCGCTCGTAGATCATGCCGACGAGGAGGAACAGCGCGCCGGTGGTGAGCGGATGGCTCACCATCGTGAACACCGCGCCGTCGATCCCGATCACGGTGAGCGAGAAGATGCCCAGGATCACGAAGCCCATGTGTGCGACCGAGGAGTACGCGATGACGCGTTTGAGGTCGGTCTGCATCGTGGCGACGATCGCGCCGTAGAGGATCCCGATGACTGCGAGCACGAGCAGGATCGGCGCGAGGTCGACCGTGGCCTGGGGGAACAGCTCGAACGAGAACCGCACGAAGCCGTACGCGCCCATCTTGATGATCACGCCGGCCAGCACCACCGAACCCGCCGTCGGCGCCTCGGTGTGCACGTCGGGCAGCCAGGTGTGGAACGGGAACAGCGGCGCCTTGATCGCGAACGCGGCCATGAACCCGATGAACAGCAGCACCTCGGCCGTGCCCGAGAGGCCGTTCCACGCCGCGAGCTGGCGGAAGTCGAACGTGAGCACCCCGGTGTCGGCCTGGTGGAGGAAGCCGAGCACCAGCGTGGACGCGAGCAGGAAGGCCGAGCCCAGGCCCGTGTAGATGAAGAACTTCATCGCCGCGTACTTCCGGCGCTCCGACCCCCAGCCGAGGATCAGGAAGTACATGGGGACGAGCATGAACTCCCAGAACACGAAGAAGGCGATGAGATCGAGCGTGAGGAAGATCCCCATGATCGCCATCTCGAGCATCAAGAACCAGGCCACGTAGGCCTTCACCCGGTGCGCGATGTACTTCTCCGAGGCGAGCAGGCCGAGCGGGAACAGAAGCCCGGTGACGACCACCATGAACAGGCTGATGCCGTCGACGCCGAGCGTGAACCGCACGCCGAGCCCGGGGATCCAGGGCTTGTCGTAGACGAACTGGAAGCCGGCATCGCCGGCCTGAAAGTTCCAGAGCAGGTAGCCGCACAGCCCGGCCGTGGCCGCGGTGAACGCGTAGCCGAGGGCCTTGACCACCTCGGGGCGGTGGGCCGGGATGCACACGACGATCACCGCACCCAGCGCGGGGGTGGCGACGATGGCGAGCAGCAGGGGAAAGCTCACGGTCACCGCCCTGCCCAGAGCAGCGCGAAGAGCACGATGGCGACCGCGCCCAGGAGGATGCCGAGCGCGTAGCGCCGGACGTAGCCGTCCTGCACCCGGCTCGCGACCCGGGAGAACCACTGGGCGATCCCGGCCACGCCGTTGACCGCGCCGTCGATGATCTTCTGGTCGAACACCCGGTCGAGCCACGACGACCCGACCGTGCCCGGACCGCCGACGAACGCGCCGATCCCCTCGTCCCAGTAGTAGGCGTGACCCATGAGCGTGCTGACCGGACGGAGACTGTCGACCACCGGGTCCTCCGCGGGTGTGCGCAGGCCCCGCCGGTAGATCGTCACCGCGATCGCCACACCGGTGATGGCCATCAGCACAGACAGACCCTCGGCGGTGAGCTCCTGGGCCTGGGTCGGATCGGCCTCGGCAACACCGTGGAACACCGGCTCGAGGAACCGGGCCAGGAAGTCGAGGTTGCCGATCGGCAGGTTGAGCAGGCCCGCGAACGCGGCGAGCAGCGCGAGCGTGACGATCGGGAACAGCATCAGGACGGGACTCTCGTGCGGATCGTGCCCGTGCAGCCGACTCGGACGTGGCGGCTCACCGAACTCCACCGTCGGCTCGTCGGCGAACGCGTCATCGGCGACGGCGACGTCGCCGTGCGCGTCACCGTGGCCGTGGTCGCCCTCGTCGGAGCCGCCCGACACCACCGGCACCGGCGCTCCACCGACACCGGCGATCGCCTCCGCGAACCGCGCGTTGCCGAAGAAGGTGAGATAGATGAGACGGGTCATGTACACCGCGGTCATCAGGGCCGCGATCGTGCCGATGATCCACACGCCGTACTTCCCGTCGGTGTAGGCGTCGACGAGGATCTCGTCCTTGGCCCAGAAGCCGGAGAACGGCGGGATCCCGGCGATCGAGAGCCACGCGATCACCATCGCGAACGCGGTGACGGGCATGAGCTTGCGGAAGGCGCCCATGATCCGCATGTCCTGGTTGTCGGCGTTGCCGTGGATCACCGACCCGGCGCCGAGGAACAGACAGCCCTTGTAGAACGCGTGGCACAGCACCATGAACACCGCGGCGCTGTACGCACCGAGACCGACCGCCAGGAACATGTACCCGAGCTGGCTGATCGTGGAGTACGCGAGCGCGCGTTTGATGTCGGGCTGCATCACCGCGACCGTGCCCGCGAGCAGCGCGGTGATCGCGCCGACCCACATGACGACGGTCATGGCGTCGTGGCTCATCTCGAGGAACGGGTACGCGCGCGCCATGAGGAACACGCCGGCCGTGACCATGGTGGCCGCGTGGATGAGCGCGGAGACCGGGGTCGGGCCCTCCATCGCGTCCGTGAGCCAGACGTGCAGCGGGATCTGCGCGCTCTTGCCCATCGCGCCGACCATCAGCAGCAGCGCGATCGCGGTGGACGTGCCGGTGCCGACGATCTTGGCCGCGGGCCCCATCGACGTGTACTCGAGCGAGCCGTAGGTGGAGATGATGAGGAACATCGCGAGCAGGAAGCCGACGTCGCCGACGCGATTGGTGACGAAGGCCTTCTTCCCCGCGACCGCCGCCGCGTTGCGGTGGTACCAGAACGAGATGAGCAGGTACGAGCACAGCCCGACGCCCTCCCACCCGAGGAAGGTGAGGAGGAGGTTGTCGGCGATGACGAGGATCAGCATCGACGCCGCGAACAGGTTCAGGTAGGCGAAGAACCGCGAGAACAGCGGGTCCCCGTGCATGTAGCCGATCGAGTAGATGTGGATCAGGAGCCCCACGCCGGTGACGAGCAGGATCCAGGTG
>JBAZYX010000080.1:0-20259 GCA_041659105.1 Acidimicrobiia bacterium | reverse complement strand
GACCGGTGGTGGGGTCGACACCACGTGTGCGCGGGCCGAGGTGCTCGCCAAGGCCGCGTTCGTCGGCGGGCCCGGGCGCGGGGGCGCCCTGCTCGCCCGCTTCGGCGTCGACGCGTGGTTCGTCGACCAGTCCGGCACGTGCACGCCCACCGCCTCGGCGCGTCCGCTCGCGAGCGCACGATGAGCGGCGGGCTCCCCTCCCAGTTCTGGTGGTGGGTCGCGCGCGCGACCGGCATCGTCGCGTGGGCCATGGCCACCGCGTCGGTCGCGTGGGGACTCACGCTGTCGGGCCGCCTCGTGCGCCGCCGGCGCCTGCCCGCGTGGCTGCTCGACCTCCACCGCTACCTCGGCACGCTCACGATCGCGTTCCTCGCACTGCACATCACCGCGCTCGTGGCCGACTCCTACGCCACGTTCGGCGTGCACGAGATCCTCGTCCCGATGGGCTCCGCTTGGCGGCCCGGCGCGGTGACCTGGGGCGTGTTCGCGATGTACGGGCTGATCGTGATCCAGATCACGTCGTGGGGCATGAAGTACCTGCCCCGCAAGGTCTGGCACGGGATCCACCTGTCCAGCTACGCGGTGTTCGTCGCGGCCACCGTGCACGGCGCGCTGTCGGGGGCCGACCGGGCCAACCCGCTGCTCCAGGGGCTCGCGGTGGCCGGCGTGACCCTCGTGATCACGCTCACGGTCCTGCGGGTGCTCGGCAGCCGGACCGACACCCCGCCCGCCCGCGCGGCCCGCGCCGCATCCGGCCCGTCCGGCGAGCCCGCGCCGACCCCCGCCGCCGGCCCTGCCGCCGACCTCGGCGACGACCGGGCGGCCAAGATCGCGGCGGCCAAGGCGAAGGTGGCCGCCCGCAAGGCCCTCGCCGGATTGGCCCCGCCCACGGCCGGGCAGCGCCTCGCCGACCCGGAACCGGAGCCGGAGTCCGCAATACTCGGGCGATGACCGCCCGGCGCGTGACCCTCGTGACCCTCCTCCTCGGGCTCGTCGCCGTGCTGGCCACGGCGTGCGGCGGCGATGGCACCGAGAAGGTGTCGTCCACGGGTGACACCACCGCGACCACCGTCCCCGGCGGCACCACCGCCACCACGACGAGCGGTGGCGGCGGCGTGACGCCCTCCGGCACCGTCGCGCCCGACGCCGCGGGCGTGGCCCTGAACGTGGCGTTCGTACGCGGCGAGAAGATCGGCACCGCGCACCGCCGCGTCGCGCCCACCCAGGCGGTCGGCAAGGCCGCGCTCGAGCAGCTCCTCGCCGGGCCCACCGCCGACGAGCGCGCGGCCGGCCTCACCTCCGCCGTACCCGCGGGCACGCGACTGCTCGGCCTCGACATCGCCAACGGCACCGCCACCGTCGACCTCTCCAAGGAGCTCGTGAGCGGCGGCGGATCGCTGTCCATGCGCGAGCGGCTCGCCCAGGTGGTGTTCACGCTCACCCAGTTCCCGAGCGTGCAGCGCGTCGCGTTCCGCGTCGACGGCACGCCCACCACCGTGTTCGGCGGCGAAGGCGTGATGCTCGACCCGCAGGTCGACCGCACCGACTTCACCGACGTCACCCCCGCGATCCTGCTCGAGAGCGTCGCCCCGGGCGACGCGGTCACGAGCCCGGTGAAGGTGGCCGGGACCAGCAACACGTTCGAGTCCAACGTGCGCATCCAGGTGGTCGGCGCCGACGGCACGGTCCTCGCCGACACGTTCACCACGGGCCAGGGCGGAATGGGCACCTGGGGGCCGTTCGCGGCCAGCGTGCCCTTCGCCAAGGGCACCAACACCACCGGCAAGGTCGTGGTGTTCGAGGACTCGCCCAAGGATGGCTCGATGGTCAACGTCGTAGAGGTCCCGGTTCGCTTCTCGTAGTAGAACGAGGCGCATGCCCGGAGCACTCGACGGAATCCGCGTTCTCGACCTCACCTGGGGCACCGCCGCACTCGGCGTGCTCCTCCTCGCCGAACAGGGCGCCGACGTCGTCAAGGTCGAGCCCCCCGGTGGCGACCCGTTCCGCCACTACGAGGGCTACAAGGTGTGGACGCGGTCGCGGCGCTCCGTCACCTGCAACCTGAAGGACCACACCGGCGCGGGACGCGACGCGTTCCTCGCGCTCGCGAAGACGGCCGACGTCGTGGTCGACGCGTTCACCCCGGGGGTGATGGAGCGGCTCGGCATCGGGTCCGACACCCTGCGGGCCGCGAATCCGGGTCTGGTCACGTGCTCGGTGCCCGGATACCCGGTCGGCCACCGCGCGCAGCACCGGCCCGGCTACGACGCGCTCGTGGCGGCCGCGAGCGGGCAGCAGTTCGAGCAGCCGGGTTGGCGCCCGGGCCCGATCTTCCTGCCGATGCCGATGCCGAGCAGCGGGATGATCTGGCTCGTGTCGTCGGGCATCCTCGCCGCACTGCACGCGCGCGAGACCACCGGGCGCGGCCAGCACGTGCAGACGAGCCTCCTGCAGGGCGCGTGGCTGTACACCACGCAGATCTGGCAGAGCTCGGAGCAGGGCGACGCCGCGTACTACGGGTTGATGGCGAAGACGTACCCGCCCGGCATCCACCAGCCGATGATCTTCGAGTGCGCCGACGGGTACATCCACCTGAGCGTGATGAGCGGCCTCGCGCCGGTGAAGTCGATCGACGAGATCCTCGGGCTGGAACCGCTGCCGCCGGAGACGTTCGAGGGCATGCTGCCGATCGAGATGCACACGATGATCTCGAACCGCCAGCGCGCCGCGATCAAGACGTGGAAGCGCGACGAGCTCGTGCGCGAGCTCGTGGCCAACAACCACGCGGTCGAGTCGGTGATCACGCCGGAGGAGCAGTTCGACCACCCGCAGCTCCAGGCCAACGACATGGTCGCGACGGTCGACGACCCCGACCTCGGCCCCACCACCCAGCTCGGGGTGCCGGTCCACCTGCTGGGCTCGCCCGGCGCGATCACGAGCGGCCAGCCGCGCGTCGGCGAGCACAACCACGAGATCTGGCGCGAGGTCGGCCTGACCGACGCGCAGATCGACGCGATCACCGAAGCGCCCAACCCCGGCCCGGTCGGTCCGATCGCCGAGCCGATCCGCTCGACCGGCGACCCCACCGTGCGTGTCCGCGCGCTGGCGGAGCCGGGCGAGTCGCGTGGCCCGCTCGCCGGCGTGGTGCTCGTCGACTTCGGCCAGTACCTCGCGGGGCCGTTCGGGCCGATGATCCTGGGCGATCTCGGCATGGACGTGATCAAGGTCGAGCCGGTCACCGGCGACGGCATGCGCATGGCGGGCACCCCGTTCTTCGGCTGCCAGCGCGGCAAGCGCGACGTCGCCATCAACCTCAAGACCCCCGACGGGCTCGCGCTCGCGAAGGAGCTCGTCGCGAAGGCCGACGTCGTCCACCACAACATGACGAAGGGCACCGCGGCGCGCCTCGGGCTCGACTACGACGCGTGCCGCGCGGTCAACCCCGACGTCATCTACTGCAACACGTACGCGTACGGGCTCAACGGCCCGCTGTCGACGTTCGGCGGCCTCGACCCGCTGTACCAGGCGTCGGCCGGACTCGAGCACGAGCTCGGCGGTGTGCAGCACGGGCACGAGCCGCTCTACTACCGCTTCGGCATGTGCGACGCCGCCAACGCGATGCTCTCGGTCGTCGGCGTCCTCGCCGCGCTCGTGCACCGCGACCGCACCGGTGAGGGCCAGGAGCTGTGGACGTCGCTGATGGACGGCGGCGCGTGGCACGCGTCCGACGTGCTGCTGAAGGCCGACGGCACGCCGTCGGTGCGGCCCAAGGTCGACGTCGGCCAGCACGGGTTCGGGCCCGAGTACCGCCTCTACGAGACGCAGGCCGGCTGGATCCAGATCGCGGCGCTGCGCCCGGAGCACTGGTCGGCGCTGTGCGCCGTCCTCGGCGTTCCCGACGACCCCGACCGCTGGACGGTCGCGGGACAGATCGAGGCCGCGTTCCGCACGAGGACCGCGCTGGTGTGGTCCCGCACGCTCGACGACGCCGGCGTGCCCAACGAGGTCGCGGTCGACGTCAAGGGCGGCGAGCTCGCGCTCAACGACTCCGACGCCCAGCGCCTCGGTCTCGTCGTGGAGTACCTCCACCCGATCATGGGCCGGCTCAAGCAGTTCGGCGAGCTCGTCAACTTCTCCGACACGCCGGCGCGGGTCCTCGGGCCGCCGCCCCGGGTGGGCGAGCACACCCTCGAGATCCTCGACTGGCTGGGCCGCGGGGGCGACGCCGGGAAGCTCAACGAGGCCGGCGTCGTCTCCTGGCCCGACGAGCGCTACGCCTGGAGTTGGTGACCCACCCGCGACGTTTTGGCGTCGTCTGACCCACGGATTCGGTGGTCAGGCGACGCCAAAAGCGTGTCGGGGGGGCTACTCGGTGTAGAAGCCGCCGTCGGGGTGGAGGATCTCGCCGGTGAAGTAGCTCGCCTCGTCCGACGCGAGGAACAGGGCCGCGTTCGCGATCTCGACCGGCTTGCCCATGCGCCGCATCGGGATCTGCGTGTAGAGCCGGTCCTGGGCCTCCTGCGGCATGAACTGCATGATCGCCGTCATGTTCGTCTCGATGAAGCCGGGACCGATGGAGTTGACCCGGATGCCCTCGCCCACCAGCTCGCGGGCGAGCTTCTTGGTCAACCACCACACCCCGGCCTTCGAGACGCCGTACTGCGGTGAGCCCGCGTCGGGGTGCTTCGCGCCGATCGACGCGATGGTGATGAGGCTCGCGCCGTTCGCGCAGCCGTGGTCGAGCATCGCGCCCACGCACGCCTGCAGTGACTTCAGCGTGCCGGTGAGGTTGATGTCGATCACCGACTGCCAGTCGTCGATGTCGAGGTTGACGAAGCCGCGCGCCGGGTCGGGCTCCCAGCGCTCCTTCATCGACTTCTGCGCGAGCTCCATGTCGCCCGAGACGTAGCCGCCGCTCGCCACGCCCGCGGCGGTGACCAGCACGTTGAGGCCGTCGTACTGCTCGATCGCGGTGCGGGCCATCGCGTCGTTGTCGACCCGGCTGGTCACGTCGACCGACACGAACGTCGCGCGCCCCCCGAGCTCCTCGACGATGCGCACGGTCTCGTGCCCCGGCCCGTCGAGCAGATCGGCCACCACCACGGCGGCGCCCTCCTCGGCGAAGCGCACCGCGGTCGCCCGCCCGAGCCCGTTGCCGCCGCCGGTCACCACCGCGACCTTGCCCGCGAGCCTCCCCGTACCGTCAGCCATTCGGATCGTCCCCCCGTGAGAGCGCCGCCCGGTGGTCGGGGTGCGCGATGTCGACCAGGAGCCTCGCACGTTCGTCGTCGCTGCGGCCACGGAGGTCGGCGGTGCCGTGCTCGGTGACCACCACGTCGACGTCGGTGCGGGCGGTGGTGGTGACGAGCGGGCGGGGCACGAGGTTGGACCGGCCCCGGTGCGCGGACCGGCACACCACCACCGACAGCCCGTCGGGGCACGCGCTCGCGCCGCGGGCGAAGTCGGGGTGACCGCCCACGCCCCCCACCACGTCGGCACCGAGCCGCTCGACGTTCACCGCGCCGTCGAGCCCGACCTGGAGCGCGGTGTTCAGCGCGACGAGCTGCCCGATCGCGGCGAGCCGCCCGACGTCGTGCGTCTCCGCGAGCGGCGCGAGCCGCAGCACCCCGTCCTGCGCGAGCGCGGTGAGGTCGGCGCTCCCCCACAAGTAGCCCGCGACGACGGGTGCCCCGGCACGCAGGCGTCCGTCGCGCGCGAGGTCCACGACCGCGTCGGTGGCGAGCCCCGAGAAGATGCCGACCGGGCGGTCGACGTGGCGCACGATCGTGTCGAGCAGCGGACCCGGCCCGTACTGGATCGTCGGCGCAGCCGGGAGCACGCCCAGCACGTTGGCGGCGATGGCGCGGTCGACGTCGTCGGGCTCGCCCCAACCGGGCGCGACGCGCGTCGCCGGTCCCTCGACCGTGCCGACCACGTTGCCGGGGATCGCGGGGGCGGGCACCGCCGGCGCGTCGGGGTCGATCTCCACGATCACCGCGTCGGCCAGCGCCGCCGCGGCGATGCCCCAGCCGACGCTCGGCCCGCTGACGAAGCCGCCGCCCTCGCCCGGACCCGCGGGCCGCCCGCGCACCACCGTGACCAGGGGTCGGGGCAGCGCGGCGAGCAACCGCGGGTTCGCGCTGAGCCGGATCGGCCGGTACGTGGCCCGGCCGTCGCGGATCGCGGTCCGGACGCCGTACCCGCCCATCAGCGCGTCGGCACCGTCGAGCGCGCTCGCCCAGCCGCGCTCGCCCGGGAGCCAGCCCACCACGACGCGCCGCCCGCCGACCGCCGCGGCGCCCAGCCGGCCCGCGGCCGCGAGGAGCCCGGGGACGATGTCGGCGCCGTCGGGCCCGTCGGCGAAGACGACCGTGTCCACGCGCTCGAGGAGGGCTGCCACCGAGGGATCGATCACGGGCGCGATTCAACACCCTCGGGGAATGACCGGAACGGAGCCCGCGGGCGTGCGACACTGGTCACGGCGGACACGGGGCTCCACCCCATCGAGGGGGAACGACAATGCCCGACACCATGCACCGAGACACCCTGCACCGGAGCTGGACCCGCCGGATCACCTGGCTGCTGTTCCGCCACCTGCCGGACGAGCCGTACCCGAGCAGCCACCCGTCGGGGCTGCGCCGGTCACCACCAGAGTCCCGCGGCTGACGCCGCGACCCGAGCCTCAGGTGACGTCGAGGCTCAGCATGTTGATGGCGTTGCCCCGCACGACCTTGTAGGCGAGGTCGTCGGGCACGCCCTCCAACATCCGCATGACCTCGGCCTTGGTGTCGGGCCACGACGTGTCGGTGTGCGGGTAGTCGGTCTCGAAGCAGACCTGGTTGACGCCGATCTCGTCGAGGCTCTTCATGCCGTGGTAGTCGGACGTGAAGCACCCGAACACGCGGTCGTAGTAGTAGGTGGACGGCTTGATGGGCATGTTCTCCTTGTTGTCCATCCAGCCGTCGTGGTGCTCCCACACGTAGTCGGACCGCTCGATGGCGTAGGGGATCCAGCCGACCTGGGCCTCCGAGTACGCGATCCGCAGCTTGTCGAACCGGGGCAGCACTCCCCACAGGTACTCGCCGAGCGACGTCATCGGGTTGTTGAACGCGATGCTCGCGCTCGCACCCTTCGGCGCGTCGGGCGAGCCGGTCGGGTTGGTCGACGACGAGCCCACGTGCATGCACACGACGGTGTCGGTGTCGTTGCAGGCCTGGAACATCGGGTCCCAGTAGCCGCTGTGGATGCTGGGCAGGCCGAGCGCCGACGGCAGCTCACTGAAGCAGACCGCGTGCACGCCCCGGTCGGCGTTGCGCATGATCTCGGCGGCCGCGAGGTCGGGGTCCCACAGCGGGATGATGCACAGCGGGATGTTGACCCCGGCGCCACACCACTCCTCGACCATCCAGTCGTTGTACGCCTGGACGCAGGCGAGGCCGAGCTCCTTGTCGTTGCCCTCGTGGAAGGTCTGGCCGCAAAAGCGCGGCATCGTCGGGAACGGCAGCGACCCGTCGACCCAGTTCTCCTCGAACTCCTTGATGCGGGCGTCGCGGTCGTAGCAGCCCGGCCGCATCTCCTCGTAGAGCATCGGGACCATCTTCATCTTCGACCGGTCGAACTTGCTCTTGTCGCCGCCGGGCGTGGCCGTCAACGGGATGGCCACGTGGCTCTTGTGGACGTAGATGATCTCGTCCTCGTACACCCACGCGTCGCCCCACGTGCCGTCGGGGTCGAGGGGCATGTCGTACTTGGCGCCCTTGACGAGCGTCATCTTGCCGAAGCGCTCGCGCACGATGCGCGGGCCCTTCTCCCGGAACTTCTCGGGAAGCCACGTCTGCCAGACGTGTGCCGGCTCCACCACGTGGTCGTCGACGCTGATGATCTTCGGAATCTCTGACATGGGCGTCAGACTATCCGGGGGCCGGCGGCTCTGTCTCCACCGGCGGCCCTTCGACCGGTCGGGCCTGCATCCGGGGGAACCGGTCGGTGCGGCGCAGGTCGGGGAAGCCGAACCACCAGCCCACGGCGACGACCACCGAGGCGACGCCGCCCATCACCACCGCGATGGCCGGACCGAAGATCTGGCCGGTGACGCCCGACTCGAACGCACCGAGCTCGTTCGACGCGCCGATCAGCACCATCTCCATCGCCAGCACCCGGCCCCGCATCTCGTCGGGGGTGAGGAGCGGCACCAGCGTGGCGCGGATGAACACGCTGATCGCGTCGGCGGCCGAGAGCAGCGCGAGCGCCACGAACGCGACCGCGAAGCTGGTGGTGACGCCCAGCGCGACCGTGCCCACCCCGAACACCGCGACCGCGATGAGCAGCACCACGCCGATCCGGCGCTGCACCGGGCGGAACGCGAGGAACACCGTCATCAGCGCGGCACCGATGCCGGTGGCCGCGCGCAGCCAGCCGAGCCCGACCGCGCCCACGCCGAGGCGCTCCTCCGCGATTGCCGGGAGCAGGGCGATCGCGCCGCCGAACAGCACGGCCATGAGGTCGAGGGTGATCGCACCGAGCAGCACGGGCTCGCGCCGGATGAAGCGGTAGCCCTCGAGCGCTTCGTGGAGTCGGTTGGCCGCCGACGGGCGCGTCCGGTCGCCCGCATCGGCCGCGATCTCCACGTCCTCGAGCTCGGCGGGCTCGAGACCGTCGAGCGGCTCGGCCAGCGCGAGCGTGGCGTGGGCGGTCCGGGCGCGCTCGCGCACGTGCGCCGCGTACTTCACCGTCGTGATCGCGAACGCGGCGACGAGGAACAGCGCCGTCACCGCGGCGAACGGCAGGAACGGGTCGATGGCGTAGAGGACGCCACCGAGCACCGGGCCGACGATGGCCGAGAGCTGCCAGGTGCCCGAGTAGCGGACCGTGAGCCAGGGCAGGTTGCCGTAGGGCACGAGGTCGGCGGGCATCGAGCGCACCGCCGGCGCGGCAAACGCGCGGGCGACGCCGAACCAGAGCACGAACAGGAAGAGGGGCGTCGCCGAGGTGGGGTCGGTGGTGGCGTACCAGGCCATCGCGGCCGCGGCGCCGGCCTCGAAGACGAGCGCGACCGAGGCCATGCGGCGCCGGTCGAGGCGGTCGGCGAGCGTGCCGCTGAGCAGGACGAGGATCAGCGACGGCAGGAACTCGACCAACCCGAGGATGCCGAGCGCGAGCTCGCTGCGGGTGAGGTCGTAGACCTGCTTGCCGAGCACCGTCGTGAGCGCGAGCGCGCCGATCGACGAGCACGCCTGGGCCGAGAGGAAGCGCCACACCGAACCGCGCTTCGCGCGGAGCTCGGCGTCTCCCCGGTCGGCCATCACCGCACGCTATCGACCTCGATCCCGGTGCGCGCCGTGATTGCGGCGCCGGAGCCGGTGCGGTCGGCGAGCGAGCCGTCATCGCCGCCGAGGGCAGGCCGTAGGGTTTCGCGATGGCCGCAGCCGAACCGCTCCTCGGCACCCGGACGCTCTGGGAGCTCGTCGACCGGCGGGCCGCCGCGACCCCCGACCGCACGCTCCTGTCCGACGAGCACGGTCGACACCTGACCTGCGCCGAGCTGCGCGACGCGGTCGAGCGGTGCGCGGCCGGGTTGTTCGACCTCGGGATCCGGGCGGGCACCACGGTCTCGTGGCAGCTGCCCACCCGGTTCGAGACGGTGGTGCTGTCGTGCGCGCTGGCCCGGCTCGGCGCGGTGCAGAACCCGGTCATCCCCATCTACGGGGCGCGTGAGGTGGGGGCGATGCTCGCCCAGGCCGCGTCCGAGTGGTTCGTGGTGCCGAGCGCGTGGCGCGGGGTCGACTACGCCGCCATGGCCGGGGAGCTCTGCGCGGCCACCGAGCACGGCTGCACCCCGCTCGTGGTCGACGCCCGGATCGGCGAGCCCGGGTTCCCCGCCGGTGACCCGGCCGACCTGCCCCCGCCGCCGGCGCCGGCCGACGACCCCGCCGACGAGGAGGTCCGATGGATCTACACCACGTCGGGCACCACGTCGCTGCCCAAGGGCGTCCTCCACACCGACGCGACGCTCATCGCGGGCGGGACCGGGCTCGGTGTCGCACTCGAGCCCCTGGACGACGACGTCGTGGTGTTCCCGGTTCCGTTCGCCCACATCGGCGGCCCCGACGGTCTCGTCGTGTTCCTCACCTGGGGCGTGCACGCAGTGCTCATGGAGATGTTCGTGCCCGCGCTCGCGGTGGCGCTGATGCGGGAGCACGGCGCCGCGTACACCGGCGGGGCCACCGCGATGTACCAGGCGCTCCTCGCCGAGCAACGGGCGCACCCCGACGCGCCGCTGGCGCCGACGTTGCGCCACCTGATGGGTGGCGGCGGACCGAAGCCGCCCGAGCTGTTCTTCGAGGTGCAGCGCGAGATGGGCGTGCGCATCATCCACGGGTACGGGATGACCGAGTGCCCGATGATCGCGAACGGCAGCCCGTCCGACACCGACGAGCAGCTCGCGTACACCGACGGCAAGCCGGTGCGCGGCGCCGAGGTGCGGATCGTGCGCGACGACGGCAGCACCGCCGCGCCCGACGAGCAGGGCGCGGTCCGCGTGCGCGGGCCGATGTTGTTCCGCGGCTACCTCGACCCCGCGCAGACGGCAGAGGCGTTCGACGCCGACGGGTTCTTCGCGACGGGCGACCTCGGCGTGCTCCGGGCGGATGGGCACGTGATGGTCACCGGGCGGACCAAGGACGTGATCATCCGCAAGGGCGAGAACATCGGCGCCCAGGAAGTCGAGAGCGTGCTGTACGAGCACCCGAGCGTGGGCGCGGTCGCGGTGATCGGCCTGCCCGACGCCGAACGGGGCGAGCGCGTGTGCGCGGTGGTGGAGCTGGTCGACGGCGCAGCGCCGCTCACCCTCGCCGACGTGCAGGCGCACTGCCGCGCGGCCGGGCTGTCGCAGCGCAAGTGGCCCGAGCAGCTCGAGATCGTCGACGAGATGCCCCGCAACCCGACGATGAAGATCCTGAAGTTCAAGCTCGAGGAAGACCTGGCAGACAAGGAACCGTCATGAAGTACGTCGAAGTCGGTGGAGTGCGCGTCTCGGCGATCGGAGTCGGCTGCTGGCAGTTCGGCTCGAAGGACTGGGGCTACGGCAAGGAGTACGGCGAGCGCACCGCGGTCGACATCGTGAACACCGCGCTCGACCTCGGCGTCAACCTCGTCGACACGGCCGAGGCGTACGCGCGGGGTGCGTCGGAGGCCATCGTCGGGCGGTCGCTGCTCGGTCGCCGGGCCGAGGCGTTCGTGGCCACGAAGTTCACGCCCGCGGCCCCCACCGCGACCCGCGTGGTCGACCACGGCCGCCAGTCGGCGCTGCGCCTCGGGGTCGACCAGATCGACCTGTACCAGATCCACTGGCCCAACCCGATGTTCCCGCTCAAGCCGCAGCTCGACGGGATGCGCACGCTGCTCGACGAGGGCGTGATCGCGAACGTGGGCGTGTCGAACTTCGGGGCCGACCGCTGGGCCACGGCCGACACCCACCTCGGCCGTCCCGTGCTGTCCAACCAGGTCCACTTCTCGCTGCTGTACCGCAAGCCCGACAAAGCCAACGTGCCGTACGCGCAGGCCAACGACCGCCTCGTCATCGCGTACAGCCCGCTCGAGATGGGCGTGCTCGGCGGCAAGTACTCGGCCGACAACCCGCCGCCCGGCGCGGCCCGCAGCCGCAGCCCGCTCTGCCTCCCGGAGAACCTGGCTCGGGCCGAGCCGCTGCTCGCCGCGTTGCGCCGCGTCGCCACCGCGCACGACGCCACGCCGGCCCAGGTCGCGCTCGCGTGGCTGATCCGCAAGCCCAACGTGGTGGCGATCCCCGGGGCGAGCTCGATCGACCAGCTCCGCCACAACGTGGCCGCGGCCGACCTCGAGCTCACCGACGACGAAGCCGGCGAGCTCACCGCCGAGTCCGACGCGTTCACCCCCCTCCGCGCCGTCGACACCGCCAAGGGCTTCCTCCGGCGCCGGCGATCCGGCGCGTCCGCGAGCTGACCCTCCCCCGTGAACCGCACGGATCGGCTGTACGCGATCGTCGAGGAGCTGCGGGCCCGCAGCCCCCGGCCGACGAGCACCACCAAGCTGGCCGAGCGGTTCGAGGTGTCGACCCGCACCATCGAGCGCGACGTCCTCGCGCTGCAGGAAGCCGGCGTCCCGATCCACGCGGAAACCGGCCGCACCGGCGGGTACGTCCTCGACGCGACGCGCACGCTCCCGCCGGTGAACTTCACCGCGGCCGAGGCGGCGGCGGTGGCCGTCGCGCTCCAGGCCGCGCGGGGCACGCCGTTCGCAACGTCGGCCCGCAGCGCGCTCACCAAGATGATGGCGGCGATGGCCGACGCCGACCAGGCCGCTGCGCGCGACCTCGGCGGCCGCGTCCTCACGTTCGTTCCCCGCGACCCGCCTGCCCGTGCGGGCGCACCCGAGAACCCCGCGGTCCCGCGCGCGATCGAGCGCGCGATCGTCGACCGGCTGGTCCTGCGGATCGCCTACACCGACAAGCACGACGAGCCCAGCCAGCGCACGGTGGAGCCGGTCGCGGTGGTGCAGGTGGGGCCGAGCTGGTACCTGACCGCATGGTGCCGCCTGCGCGACGGCGTGCGCTCGTTCCGGCTCGACCGCATCACCGAGGCGTACCTGACCCGAGAGCGCGCACCCGAGCGCGACCTCGGCCCGATCGAGATCCCCGGCCTCGAGGGCAGCCCCGTCCTCGAGTAGATCCCGAGATCTCCGCGAAACCCCGACAGGGGGTTGTCGCCGGCCGCCGTCATCGTCTCCTCGTCAACCCCGATCCCTTGGAGGACACGATGCCCACCACCGCCAACCCCGTCACCTGGTTCGAGATCCACTCCCCCGACCCCACCGCGGCCAAGGCCTTCTACGGCGGCGCGTTCGGCTGGACCTTCGACGACGAGGTGCCCGGCTACTCGATGATCGCCGCGGGCACCAGCGCGCCGATCGGCGGCGGCATCGCGTCGCGCGGTCCGGACCAGCCCGCACGCGCGGTGTTCAACGTGCAGGTGCCCGACGTCGAGACCGCGTGCGCGCGGGTCGCGGAGCTCGGTGGCTCCGTGGTGATGGCGAAGCAGTCGACGCCCGACGGACTCGAGTTCGCCTACGTGGCCGACCCCGACGGCGCCACCTTCGGCCTGTGGACACCGCCCCCCGCTGCTTCGTAGTGTGCGCCGCATGGGCAGGGTCTCGAGCTTCACGTCGGCTGTCGTGCTCGCGACCCTGTCCGTGGCGGTGCTCGCCACCGGTGCGTCCGCCCAACGCACGCCGGTGACCACGGCGCCCCGGACCACCATCCCCACCGTGAGTCCGCAGGCCGGCACGTATCCGGTGCTCCAGCAGGCCGACCTCCCCAACGGGTACCAGATGAGCTCCGGGACCCCGCAGCGGCGCACCGGCTTCTCGGCGAGCTACCCCACCATCGACAAGTGCATCTGGAACCCGTCCAACCCGTTCTCCGGGCTCACGCCGGTCGTCTACTCGTCCCTGTTCTCCCGGACCTCCGAGGACAACGGCCTCGAGACGCTCTGGGAGTTCGACGACGCGACGCCCGCGAAGGCGTTCTACGGCAACCTCGAGAAGGCGTACACGGCTGCGACCAAGTGCAAGGTGGTCAAGCAGCCGAGCTCGGCGGGCTCGTCGTCGACGTTCGACATCGGCACGTTCTCGAAGATCGACGCGGCAACGCTCGGTGACGAGTCGCTCGTCGTGGCCTTGGAGCCGGCGTCGAAGCTCCAGCCCGCGACGAAGTACGCCTTCTTCCGCGTGGGCAGCTCCGTCGCCGCGATGCGGATCACCGACGACTCGATCAACGCGAAGGAGTTCACCGCGCTCGCCAAGACCGCGGCGAAGCGAGCCGGCTGACTCCGTACCATCGCCCGATGGGCACGATCACGCGGGCACTCGTCGTCGCGGTCGTCGCGGTCGCCGCGGTCGCGACGCTGACCGCCGGCGCGATCGTCCCCGCCGCGGCGCAGACCACCCCGCTGCTCGACGCGTCCGACCTCCCGGCCGGGTACCACCTCGGCGAGGGCTCGCCGTTGCAGCGCACCACGGTGGCGGCGTCCGTTCCCACGATCGGCCACTGCGTGTGGGGCACCCCCACCCGCGTCGCCGGGACACCGCCGGTGATCTGGTCGTCGGGGTTCGTGCGCGACGCGGGCCGGGCCGCGAACGAGACGGTGTGGCAGTTCGACACGCCGAAGGCGAAGCGGGCCGCGAAAGCGTTCTACGCGCAGCTCACGAAGACCTACCGCGCCGCGACGAAGTGCAACCCGCTGCGTGAGCCCGATCCGGCGCCGGGCTCCACGGGTCCCGTCGACGCCGGTCGGTTCACCCGTCTCACGCTCGGCCGGGTCGGTGACGCCGCGTTCGGGGTGACGTTCGTGCCCACGGCCGGGGCGCCGACCTCGCGCGTCGCCATCTTCCGCACCGCCGACGCGGTGGGCACGCTCACGGTCTCCGACCCCGACGTCGACCCCACGGAGTTCGCCGCGCTGGCGAGGACCGCCGCCGACCGCGCCACCTGACCGACACGCCCGCGGCGACCATCCCCACCCTCGCGCGCTGCGCGCGGGAGACTCCGCGCATGGTCGGGCGGGCTCTGAGGGTGCTGTCGGTCGCGACGATCGCAGTCGTCGCCATCGCCGGCACGGCCGGCACCGGCGCTGCGGCCGAGTCCGGCGACGTCGTGGTAGCCGCCGCACCGGTGCAGCTGGTGGCCGGCACCGGCGGCTCGTACACGGCCGAGGTCGGAGTGACCAACAAGCTCCCGGGCGCGGTTGTCGTCCGCGCCGCGATCCCCGATGCCGGCAGCTGCACCGTCATCGCGGCCCCCGACAAGATCGAGGCCCGGCGCAGTGCCACGGTGAAGCTCACCCTCGACCGGGGATGCGCGGTCGAGGACGCGACCACGCCCGAGCACATCCGCCTCACGTTCGTCGAGGAAGGAACGACCACCGTCGTCCACGAGCAGGGAATCAAGGCCAAGGTTCCCGCGGCGGACCCGGAACCCGACTGGGAGATCCTCGGATTCGGTGGTCTCTTCGGCGGTGGGGTCACGGCCATCACCGTGGTCCTCGTCCTGATCGGCATCGAGAAGCTGAAGGACGAGAACGCCGTCGACCCGAAGCGGATCGAGACGCGGAAACGAGCCCACGTCCTCCAGCAGCAGCGGGACAACGAAGTGCGCGTCGCGCTCGCCCAGGCATCGGAGCCCGTGGATCTCGGTGACCCCGGGCCCCCGAAGATCGGCTGGTCCACCAACCTCGACGGCCTCACCACGGGTTGGTCGTTCAAGGACAACTGGGTCTCGAACGTGACCGTCGGCGCGGCAGCGGTGGCGGCGATCCTCGCGGCCACCGACGTGCTCAACGCGGTGCTCGGCAAGGACGAAGCGACGGCCGTCGTCGGGCTCGTCACCGTCGTCGCGGCAATCACCCTCGTGCTCGTCCTCCTCGGGCCGCTCGTCCTGAAGGCGTTCGGTGACGACGTGAACACGCCGACCATCGGCGGGACCGTCGTGGCCGCGGGCGTCGTGCTGGCAGGGACCTTCTTCCAGATCGCGGCCCTCACCGCTCAGGGCGCGACCCTCGTCGAAGACGACTGGACCCGGCTCGCCATCGCGGCCGGAGGAATCGTGATCGCCGTGGTCGTGATGTTGTACGCCGCGCGATCCGTCCCGCAGATCATCGACGACGCCACGACCCCGAAGGGCCCCGGGCCGGCGTCTCCGGAGGAACGGGCCGCGTGGATCGTCTTCCGCGGGCTCGCGCCGACCACCGTGTTCCCTCCGGTCACGCCGCTCGACATCACCCAGTTCCTGGCCCAGCAGGAGGCAACGGCGCTCGGTGACGACCCGGCGAAGGTGACGAAGCGCATGGCGTCGTACGCGTTCGCGCCACCCGGCAACGCCCTCCTCTGAGCCGCTCCCTGCGGCGGCCCCCCCACCCGGGCTACGGTGCGCGGCGATGGGCGCTCGCGTCACGACCCCCACGTTCTGCCGGCTGTGCCCCGCGTTCTGCGGGATGCTCGTCACGGTCGACCACGATGACGACGGCTCCCGCATCGTCGAGGTGACCGGCGACCCCGACAACCCGGTGTCGAAGGGCTACACCTGCTCGAAGGGCCGCGCGTCGGGGGACCTGCACCACCACCCGGCCCGACTCGACGCGCCGTTGCTCGGCCGGGCGGGAGCGGCGCGCACCACCACCGACTGGAGCACCGCGCTCGACCACGTGGCCGATGAGCTGCGGCGCATCATCGGCGAGTCGGGCCCGAACGCGGTGGCCGCGTACCGGGCCAGCGGCTGGGGCTTCGACTTCCCCGGCGCCATGGTGAGCGACCCGTTCTTCCGGGCGATCGGCTCCGACCAGATCTACAGCGCGATCACGATCGACGGACCCAACAAGGTCTACGTCCCCGAGCTGATCGCGGGCGCCACGCTGCCGTGGTCGACGCCCGACGTCGACCACACCGACTGCCTGCTCTTCGTCGGCCAGAACCCGCTCGTGAGCCACGGCCACGCCAACATCGTCCCCGACCCCGTCGTGACGCTCCGCGCGGTGCGCGCCCGCGGCGGCACGATCGTGGTGGCCGACCCGCGCCGCACCGAGACGGCACACCTCGCCGACGTGCACGTCCCCCTGCGTCCCGGCTCCGACCCCGCGTTCCTCGCGTACCTCGTGCGCGAGGCGTTCGCGCTCGGTCCCGACGTCCCCTACCTCGAGGAGTGCGTGCTCCCCGGCACGGTGGAGACGGTGCGCGCGCTCGTCGAGCCGTACTCGCTCGCGCACACGGCCCAGATCTGCGACGTCGACGAAGCCGCGCTCGTCGCCGCGCGCGACGCGGTGGTGCGCAACACCCGCATCGGCTTCGCGAGCGGCACCGGCGCGTCGATGAACCTCGGCGCGAACGTCACCGAGTGGCTGGGCTGGGCGCTCTGCGCGCTCACCGGCAGCCTCGACCGCCCCGGCGGCACCATGTTCAACCCCGGGTTCCTCCGGCCGCGGGAGGGGGCACCGTTCCCCGCCGCGACCGACTCCGGTGCCCGCGCCCGGACCCGCCCCGACATCCCGCCCTGCTACGGCGGGCTCCCCACCGCCGCGCTGGCCGACGAGATCCTCGCCGGCAACGTCCGCGCGCTCTTCGTGATGGGCGGCAACCCCGCGCTCGTGTTCCCCGAGTCGGAGAAGATCCGCCGCGCGCTCGCGCAGCTCGACCTGCTGATCGTGTGCGACATCCGCCACACCGAGACCACCGAGCTCGCGACGGTGGTGCTCCCGGTCACGAGCCAGTTCGAGCGGGCCGACTGCAACACCGCGATGTTCCACCCGGTCGTCTACATGCAGTACTCCCCCGCGCTCGTGCCGCCGCAGGCCGACCGCAAGCCCACGTCGTGGGTGTTCGCCGAGCTGAGCGCGCGCATGGAGGTGCCGGTGATGGGCAACCCCGCGCTCGCCGAGCAGCTCGCCGCCGCCGCGACCGGACCCGACGGGTTCACCGACGACGACGTGCTCGCCGTGCTCACCGCGCAGGCCCGCGTCCCCTGGGCCGCGGTGCAGGCCGCGCCCCACGGGGTGCTCGCGCCCGACGCGCCCGGCCCCGGCTGGCTCATCCCCCACAACCTGCCCCGCCGGCTCGACCTCGCGCCCGCGCCGATCGTCGACCAGTTCGGGCAGTGGGAGGCCAACCTCCCCGCGCCCGGCGAGCTGGTGCTGGTGAACCGGCGGCTCGTCCGCCAGATGAACTCCACGATGCGCGACGTCGGCAACCAGTCCGGCCTCGCGCCCTACCCCACGCTGCTCGTCCACCCCGACGACGCCGCCGCGCTCGGCGTGTGCGACGGCGACGCGGTGGAGATCGAGAGCGCGCACGGCCGCACCGCCGCGCGCGCCGAGCTGAGTGACGCGATCCGGCGGGGCGCGGTGAGCGTCCCCCACGGCTTCGACGGTGTGACCGGCCCCAACGTGAACGACCTCACGTCCGACACCGACGCGTGCGACCCGCTCACCGGCATGCCCCGGTACTCCGGGTTCCCGGTCCGGGTGCGCCCGCTCACGGCCGTCTAGACATCCAGCGGCCGCGCCTCCCGTCAATCCTCGTTGTCCTGCTTCGCCTTCCCGGGCGGAGTGTCGGTCGTCGGGACCGCGTCCAGGAGGCGGATCGCCGTCGCGCCGATCGTGGCGTCGAGCTCGCCCTTGCGCACCCAGTCGCCGATCTGCTTGACGAGACGCTCGGTGTCCTTCGCGGTCGCGGTCGAGCCGGTGAGGTACGGCACGAGCGCGGCGCGCAGGTCGTCCGAACGCGTGCCGTACGAGCCGGGGCGGGCAGCGAGGAGCGCGGCGAGCTGGGTCAGGGTCTGCGGTGTCGCCGGCACCGTGGTGGCCGGCAGCGTCCGGGTCGGCAACGTCGTCGCCGGGAGCGTGGTGGACGGACGCGTGGTCGCAGGAGTGGTTGGCGGGGTGGTCACCACCGTCGCCGCCGGGTTCGAGCCGGGATCGGAACGCGATCCGGTGAGCGCGACCAGCCCGGCCACCAGAGCGCCGACGACCACCGCGGCCGCGACCGCCCACGGCCAGCGCCGGCGCACAGGAGCCACCACCGTCGCCGCGGGCGCGGCCGAGGCCGCCATCACGCGCGTGCGTGGAACCGGCACCGTCTCGGTCGACGCGAGCGTCTGGTCCATCGGAATCGTCGCCGCGGCCGCGCCCGCTGCCCCGGCCCCGGGTTCGCCGCGCAACGCCGCGCGCATCGCGGCGGCGTCGGGAAACCGATCGCCCGGATCCTTGGCCAACGCGCGTGCCACCACCGCGACGAACGCGCGCGGCGCGTCCGGTCGCACCTCCCGCAGGTCCGGGACCGGCGCGCGCTGGTGCGCGGCCAGCGTGGCCGCGGGTGTGTCGCCGGCGAACGGCGCGGCCCCCGCCACCATCTCGTAGAGGAGCACGCCCACCGCGTACAGGTCGGACTGCGGCGTGGCGCGCCCGCCGATCGCCTGCTCCGGCGCGACGTACTTCGGCGTCCCCACCAGCTGGCCGGTCACCGTCACGTCGGCCGTCGCGTCGGCCATGACCTTCGCGATCCCGAAGTCGGCGAGCTTGACCGTGCCGTCGGACGCGAACATCACGTTCCCGGGCTTGACGTCGCGGTGCACGATCCCACGCGCGTGCGCGACACCAAGCGCCGCGAGGACCTGGTCGGCGATGCCACTCGCCTCCGCGAACGACAGGCGTCCGCGCTCGCGGAGGTACTCGTGGAGCGTCGGGCCCGAGAGCAGCTCCATCACGATGTAGGGCCCGTCGGCATCGTTGCCCGCGTCGTACACGGCCACCGCGTTCGGGTGCGAGAAGCCGGCGAGCGCCCGGGCCTCGCGCTCGAACCGGACCCGGGCGACCGGGTCGTCGAGATGGGCCTTCAGCCGCTTGATCGCCACCGGGCGGTCGAGCGTTCGGTCGCGCGCGGCGTAGACGTCGGCCATTCCCCCGGAAGCGAGGAAGTCGCCGAGCTCGTAGCGGTCATCGACCAGACGGGTCACCGAGTTCTCCCGGCGTGGAGCCGGTTCACCCGTCGAGTATGGCCGGTCCCACTCCGAGCGCCGGGGCCACCCTCAGTCGTCGAACCCGTAGAGCGACCGTGTCGCCTGGCTGAGCAGGTTCACCGCGTCGGCCCGGGGCATCGTGCGCAGGAAGTCGAACCCGGCGCGGTTGGCGTCGCCCGCAACCCACGTGGGCCCGTCGGTGAGGTGCTCGAGCCCCTCACGCGCCACCTCGTCGGCGGGCATCATCGCGACCGTGTCGCCGCCCGCCCGCGCGCCGGTGGCGGCGAGCGCCGGCGTGTCGGTGGCCCCGGCCACCAGCGCGAGCACGTCGACCCCGTGGGGCCCGAGCTCGGCCCACAGCCCTTCGGCGAACACGAGGTCGAACGCCTTCGTCGCGCCGTAGGTCACGGTGCGCGCCGCGCCCACGATCGCGGCCATCGAGGTGACGAAGATCATCCCGCCCCGCCCCCGGGCCGCCAGCCGCGACCCGAAGTGGTGGGCCACCTCCACCGGACCGACGCAGTTGAGCCGCACCAGCCGGAGCGCCTGCTCGCGAGTCGCCTCGAGGAACTTCGGCACGCCCGAGCCGGCGCCCGCGTTGTAGACCACCAGGCCCACGTCGAGGCCGTCGGTCGCGCCGGCGAGGCGCGCGCCCATGTCGTGCGCGGTGAGGTCCACGCTCGCCGTGCGCACCTCCACGCCGTGCGCGGCGCGCACCGCGGCGG
>JBAZYX010000079.1:0-20391 GCA_041659105.1 Acidimicrobiia bacterium | reverse complement strand
CCAGCGGCCCGGCCTACGGTGCGGTGCTGCTCGGCGCGCTGGTGGCCGAGTGCCTGCCCGAGCTCGATGCCGAGCAGGCCGATCTGCTGCCCCGGCTGATCGACGACGCCCGCGACGGCCTGTCGGTGCCCCGCATCGCCCTCCGCTACCGGCTCCAGACCGACACCCATGGGCTCGACCGGTCGCGCCACCGCATCCAGTCCGACGCGGGCCGGCTCGTCCTCGAGCTCGACCGGCACGGCCGCCCCGACCCCCAGGTGATCGGGGCGGTGATGGCCGCGGCGTCACTCCCGCCGTCGGCGCGGTCGGTGGCGTTCCGGGCGATCAAGGACGCGCTGCGCCGCCCCGGAGTGCTCCCCGAGGGGATGGAGGTCCGCCGCCTCCTGCTCGGCGTGCCGGGCGCGCCGCCGCCGATCGCCCGCCGCCGGGGTGGGCTCCCGGGCGACGGGTTCGACGGGTTCGGCTGGTCCGGCATGCCCGCCGACCAGCGCTGGGCGATGGAGGTGCTCGGCCTCCGCGCCGACGCCGAGCTCCACCGGTCCGACGTGCAGTCCCGGTTCCGGCGGCTCGTGCGCCTGGCCCATCCCGACCACGGGGCCGAGGACCTGGGTGCGGCCGAGCGCATGGCCGAGCTCACCGAGGCCCGCACGGTCCTGTTGGACTGCATCGCTTCGGCGGACACGGAATCGGCGGGTTAGCGTCGGCGTCATGGCTCAGGCACCCGTCCACGTCACCGTCACCGGCGCTGCCGGCCAGATCGGGTACGCGCTCGTCTTCCGCATCGCCTCCGGGCAGCTCCTCGGCCCCGACCAGCCCGTCGTGCTACGCCTGCTGGAGATCGAGCCCGCGCTGGCGTCGCTCAACGGCGTGTGCATGGAGCTCGACGACTGCGCGTTCCCGCTGCTCGCCGGCATCGAGCCCACGAGCGACCTGAAGACCGCGTTCGACGGCGCGTCGTGGGCGCTGCTCGTCGGTTCGATCCCCCGAAAGGCGGGC
This sequence comes from Acidimicrobiia bacterium, assembly GCA_041659105.1. Lineage (GTDB taxonomy): Bacteria > Actinomycetota > Acidimicrobiia > IMCC26256 > PALSA-555 > CAIUKV01. The sequence continues at coordinate 19,395 of JBAZYX010000079.1, read as the reverse complement.
ATGGAGCGCGGCGACCTGCTCAACATCAACGGCGGCATCTTCGGCCCGCAGGGTCAGGCGATCAACGCGAACGCGGCGAGCGACGTGCGGGTGCTCGTGGTCGGCAATCCGTGCAACACGAACTGCCTCATCGCGCGGGAGAACGCACCCGACGTGCCGGCCGACCGCTGGTTCGCGATGACCCGCCTCGACGAGAACCGGGCCCGCACGCAGATCGCGCAGAAGGCCGGCGCGCCGGTGGGCACCGTCACCAACATGGCGATCTGGGGCAACCACTCGGCCACCCAGTTCCCCGACTACGCGCACGCGCGCGTCGGCGGCACCCCGGTTCCCGAGGTGATCACCGACGCGGCCTGGCTCCAGGGTCCGTTCCTCGAGACCGTGCAGAAGCGCGGCGCCACGGTGATCGAGGCGCGGGGCGCGTCGTCGGCCGCGTCGGCCGCGAACGCGGCGATCGACTCCGTCAACAGCGTGTGGCGTCCGACCGAGGGCGACAACTTCCACTCGCTCGCCGTGGTGAGCCGGGGGGAGTACGGCGCGCCCGAGGGCCTCCAGTACGGGTTCCCCGTGCGCAGCACCGGCGACTCGTGGAGCGTGGTCGAGGGCATCGAGCACGGCGCCTTCGCCCGGGACCGGATCCGCATCACCACCGAGGAGCTCGTCGCCGAGCGCGACGAGGTGCGCAGCTTGGGCCTGATTCCCTAGCTGCCTTCGTGTTTGGACGGTTCGTCGGCCTATAGGCCGACAGAACGTCCAAACAGGGTGTCGAGCCAGGTGGTGACGGCGCCGACGAACTGGTCGGGCGCGTCGAGCTGCGGCGCGTGGCCGATGCCCTCGAGCATCTCGACGGCGAGGTCGGGGTGGCGCTGCGCGAGCGCATGCGCGCTCGACACGTGGATGAGCCGGTCGCAGTCGCCGAAGACGAGCAGGCCCGGACGCGACCGCAACGCCACCGCGAGGTCGCGGTCGAGGTTGCGCGTCATGTACCAGAACAGCGAGCTCGCGGCGTCGACGTACGCCCGGGCGGCCTCGGGGAACTCCATGCGGTCGCGTGCGATCGCGATGAAGTCGGCGCGGATCGCGGGGTCGAGGTCGCCGTACTGCTCGAGCACCACCTCGAGCGTGCCGTCGACGAGCCCAACGGGTCCGAGCTGGTTGGCCCGCGCGGTGATGAGCCGTTCGCCGAGGGTGGGGAACAGCATCGGCGCCATGAAGGCCCCGGTGCGCATCTGCGGGCTGCGCAGCCCGGAGGCGCGCACCGCCGGGTTGACGAGCACCATCGCCTCGACGAGGTCGGGACGGCGGGCCGCGGCCTTCACCGTGATCGCGCCCCCCATCGAGTTGCCCGCGACCACCGACGGCCCGAACTCCTCGAGCGCGGCGATCACGAGGTCGGCGTTGCGGGTGACGGTGGCGTTCGTGTCGACGGCTCGGGTGTAGCCGAACCCGACGAGGTCCACTGCGACCACGGGCGTGCCCCGGCGGTTCGCGAGGGCCTGGCCCACGGTCACCCAGGAGATCGTGTTGGCGCCCAGGCCGTGGACGAGCAGCATCGGCGGCGCGTCGGACGTCGCCGCCGCCGGCTCCCACCGGCGGACGTGCACGACGCACCCGTCGAGGTCGATCTCGTCGACCAGCCCTGCCGTCACCGCAGCCCTGCCGTCATCGGTTCCAGGATACGGGGGTGACCGGGTGCCCATAGCCTCACCCTGTGCGCTGGACCGCGCCCGACGAGGGCCGCCACGACGACGCCCCGGGTGTCGAGAGCTGGGGGTTCGACTTCGCCGCCGCCCGGGCGAACGGGCGGATCCGGCTCACGCTCGACGTCGTGCACGGGCGGGCCGGCTTCGTGGCCGACCTGGTCCTCGCGGGGACGGGCCGGATCGTGGTGGCGGACGAGTCGGTCGTGGTGCCCCGCCCGCAGGCCGGGCTCGAGATCCGGGCCGACGGGCTGTGGGCGTCCCTCTGCTGCGAGACGCCGTTCGAGCACTGGTCGCTTCGCCTCGAGGCGTTCGGTCTCCGACTCGACGACGAGGACGCCGACACGGAGACGGTCGGATCGTGGGAGACGCTGGTGGGAGAGCGCATCCCGGTGGGCTTCGACCTCGAGTGGGAGCTGCGGGGCCCGCCCGAGCCACTGACCGACGGCGCGGGGTACGCCCAGCCCGGCGTCTGCATCGGGGAGGTCCTCGCAGTTCGGGACCGGATCACGGTGGACGCCCCCGCCGTGCGCGACCACTGGTGGGGCGGCGGGCCCAGCGCGCAGTCCGTCCTGCCCGACGCCTGACAGACTCCCGTGATGACGACGGGCCGGGTCTGCTCGATCCACACCGCACCCGAGAAGGGCGCGCCGATGGAGACGCACACCGCGATCGAGGCCATCGCGGGGCGGGGCCTCGCGGGTGACCGCTACGCGGGGTTCGCAGGCACGTACTCCGGCGTGCGCGTGCCCGACGAGCAGCGCGCGATCACGTTGTTCGAGCAGGAGACGCTCGCCGCACTCGTGGCGGAGCACGGCATCGTGCTCGCCGCGCACGAGACTCGCCGCAACCTCGTGACCGAGGGCCTCCCGTTGAACGACCTCGTGGGCCGAGCGTTCCGCGTGGGCGAGGTGGAGCTGCGCGGCGTCGACCTCGCGCACCCGTGCGCGTACCTCGAGGGGCTCACCCGACCCGGCGTGCTGGGCGCGCTGAAGAGCCACGGCGGCGTGCGGGCCGAGATCCTCACCGGCGGCACCATCACCGTCGGCGACCCGATCGAGGTGGGCCGCTAGTCCTCGAGGGGGACGCCGAAGCGGTCGGTGTAGAACTGGAACATCGCGCGGCAGGCGTCGCGGTCGAGGCCGAACTGGGTGAGGTCGTACTCGATGGCGCCGTGGCGGCCGCGCGGGTGGTCGACCACGAACTGGTCCATCGCCGCGCGCGCCTCGACGGTCATCGGCTGGCGGGCGAGGTCGTAGATCCGCTGCACGGTGCCCGACTCGTCGGCCATGAACTCGTGGAAGCGGACGTCGGTCGACCGGTCGGCGGGCAGCGCGTCGCGATCGCGTGCACACGCGCGCAGCATGGTCTCGAGCCGCTTCGACCAGTGCGCGCCGAACGCGACCGGGTCGGGGTGGGCCATGCTCATCCGCGCGCCGTAGCAGACCATGGTCGTCATCGACGCGGTGACCGCGGTGGCGTCGCGGTGGGTCACGACGAACGTCGCGTCGGGGAACACGTCGACCAGCACCGGGAGCTGCTCGAGGTGCTGGGGGGACTTCAGCACCCAGCGCTCGCCGCCCCGCAGGTACTGGCAGCACTGGAGGATCTTCTTCATGTAGCGGTACGAGGATCTCTGGTCGTGCTCCCGGTAGTACGCCGACCACGACGGCACGGACGCGCTGGTCTCCATCAGCATGGTGGAGAAGTCGATCGCGAGGATCTGGATCTCCTCGTGCACGTGCCAGGTGGTCATCTCGTGCATGCGGTCGAACAGCGGCATGGCCGCGTGCATGAACCCGAGGCCCATCTCGGTGCGCTCCAGCCGGGGATCCGGCTCACCGGGTCCGGGCTGCTCCGACTCGGCCAGCACCGGCTCCAGGCTCTCCCAGTAGGGCAACGACCGCAGGGCGGGGTCGGCCGACATCAGGTTGTGCAGGTGGGTGGTGCCGGTGCGGGGCAGGCCGCAGATGACGATCGGCCGGCTGATCTCGACGTCGAGGATCTCGGGGTGGCGGGCGACGAGGTGCTCGACCTGGAGCCGGTTCTTCAGGTTCTTGAGGATCTGGCTGTGGTTGTTGAACACGCCGAGGCGCGACAGCCCGGCCTCCTCGCGCAGCGCGGTGCAGTAGACGTCGAGCCGCTCGACGAAGTCGGTGGGGCCGAAGTCGTCGAGGCCGGTCTCGGCCCGGGCTCGGTCCATCAGCGCCGCGGGTTCGAGGTCGAGTCCGTCGGCCAGCGGCTCGATCGCGGCGAGCATCTCCCGCACCTCGGGTGAGAACTGCGGGTCGGTGAAGTCCTCGATCCGGACCGGGGCCCGACGGCGGGACGGGGACGTAGATTCGCTCACGCGGGGCACGCTATTGGACCCGGCGGAGTCCTGCAGGAGGCAAGCGCGACGTGGCACACGGAGGCGAGCGGCGGGCGGTGCTCGCGGCCGGCGCGGCCAACCTCGGGATCGCGGTGGCGAAGTTCGCCGGCTTCGCGCTCACCGGGGCCGCGTCGCTGCTCGCGGAGGCGATCCACTCGGTGGCCGACACGTCGAACCAGGCCCTGCTGCTCCTGGGCGACCGCCGGGCGAAGAAGTCCCCGTCCGACAGCCACCCCTTCGGCTACGCGCGCGAGCGCTACTTCTGGGCCTTCGTCGTGTCGGTGGTGCTGTTCACGGCCGGTGGGCTGTTCGCGCTCTTCGAGGGAATCGACAAGCTCCGCCACCCCCACGAGCCCGAGTCGCTCGGCATCGCGGTCGCGATCTTGGTCACCGCGCTGTTCTTCGAGGGGCTGTCGCTGCGGACGGCGGTGCGCGAAGCGCGCAACACGAAGGAGCCGTCCTCCTCCTGGTACGAGTTCATCCGCCGGTCCAAGAGCGCCGAGCTCCCGGTCGTGCTGCTCGAGGACCTCGGCGCGCTCGTCGGCTTGGTGATCGCGCTGTTCGGCGTGGTGATGTCGAAGGTGACCGGCGAGCCGCGCTTCGACGCTCTCGGCAGCCTCGGCATCGGCATCCTGCTCGTGGTGATCGCGATGGTGCTCGCGAGTGAGATGCGCAGTCTGCTCATCGGGGAGGCGGCCGGCCCGGCCGACGTCCACATGGTGGAGGCGGTCATCAACGCGGACCCGCGGGTGGTGCGCCTGCTCGACGTGCGTACCCAGCAGCTCGGTCCGCAGGAGCTGCTGGTGGGCGTGGAGCTGGAGCTCGACCCGACGCTCACGGGCGTGGGCCTCACCGACGCGCTCGAGGAGATCGAGAACGCGGTGCGGGCCGCGCTGCCGGAGGCCCGGCAGATCTACCTGGAGCCCCACACGGCCGGGTGAGCGGGCACGCGTCGGACGCCGCGCCGCGTCGGCCTCAGCGCGCGTGGAGCAGGCTGCGCACCTCGGCGACCTCGTGCCGGAGCGTGACCGTGTGACTCCCGGTCGGGAGGTCGGCGTTGAGCTCCTCGAACCAGTAGTGCCCCGCGATCACCACCTGCCCGTCGATCGTGTACGTGCCCGTGCGCTCGAAGACGTGGCTGACCGGCGACGGCGCCGGGAAGGGCACGCCGAGCCCGCTGATCGATCCGGTCGTGCCGTCGCCGAAGTGCCAACGCACCGTCTGGACCCGCAGCTCGACGTCGAGCGCGGGGCCGTTGCCCGCGACCATGCGCACCGGCGACGGGTCGGGCTCGGCCCAGAACCAGCTCGCCAGCCCGGTGAGGCCGCGGGCCGGGTTCACCGCGGGGCGCACGCTCGGGTACACGGCCCGCGCCGCGAGCTGGGCCGCGACCCGGACGGCCTCGCGCGTCGTGACCGACGGGCCGAGCCAGACGGTGTTCACGTAGTGACCGCCGCAGAAGACGTGGAACGCCTGGTGCGCCGCGCTGGGGGGCGCGGGGAGCGGCACCGCCGGGTCGGTGGGGGATCCGTCGGGGTTCAGGTACGCCCGCACCGCGGCGGGCCGCCAGTCCTGGGTGCACGTCGTGCCGGCCGCGGCGGCCGGCGCGGGCGCGATCGTCTGGGTGAGGACGAGCGTGGCCACGAGGGCGACGAGGGCGGCGACGAGCGTGGCGACGGGGGCCGGACGAGCCGTGATGCGCATGCCGGCCCCCGACGCTCCTGCGGACGGGCCGTGACCGAGCCGTCGCCGGGCCGCGAACGGCCGGTCAGGGTGTGGCGACCGGTCCGGTGGGCGTGACCGCGGACGCGGCCCGGCCCTCGTGCTCGAGCTCGGCGCGGTAGGCGACGACCGCCGAGACCAGGGTCGGCTCGTCCCAGCCCCACTCGGGGGCCAGGAGCCGCGCGACGGCCTCGGCCGCGGTGGCGGTGGCCGCGCGGTCGAGCAGCCGGCAGCGGGTGCGCCGGTCGAGCACGTCGGAGAGGGTCCGGGCCATCTCCTCGCGCACGGCGAACACGGCCTCGGCCTTCACGTAGGGGAGCCCGGGGACGAGCGGCGCGCCGAGGACGGGGTCGGCGGTGATGAGCGCCCGGACGGCCGCGGCTTCGGTGCCGTAGCGCTGCGCGAGGTGACGCTCCAGCGCGGGTGCGCCGGTGGCCGGGGCGCGGTAGCCGTCGGCGCCGTGGATCGGCAGCCTCTTGGTGACGCACTTGCGGTGCCGGCCGTCGAGCACCTGGTCGACCTGGTCGATCGTGTCGCGGGCCATCGCGCGGTAGGTGGTGAGCTTCCCGCCCGTGACGGTGACGACCCCGGCGCCGGAGACGCGGATGCCGTGGCGGCGGGAGAGGTCGGCGGTCTTCGCCTTGGTCGCCGAGGCCAGCAGCGGCCGCAGGCCGGCCCAGGTGCCGATGACGTCGGCCTCGGTGAGGGGATCGACCAGCGCGGGGTTGACCGCCTGCAGCAGGTACGCGACGTCCTCGGCCGTGCACTGCGGGTCGTCGATGTCGCCGGTGTAGTCGTCGTCGGTGGTGCCGATGTAGGTGAAGTCACCCCAGGGGACGACGAACACCGCGCGCCCGTCGGACGCGACGGGCACGAACATCGCGATCTCGTTGCGGACGCGGTGCCAGGGCACGGTGATGTGGACGCCCTTGGCCGGCCGCATCGTGGCCGGGTGCCCCCCTTCGTCGAGCGCGCGCACCTCGTCGGCCCAGACGCCCGCCGCGTTGACCACCACGCGGGCCCGCACGTCGATCTTGCGGCCGTCGGCGTCGATGCGCACGCCGGTGGCCCGGCCGGCCGGCGTCTTCAGCACGTCGACGGCCGGCGCGTAGTTGACGATCGCGGCACCGAGGTCCGCGGCGGTGCGCGCGATCGCGAGTGTGAGGCGCGCGTCGTCGGCGGTGGCGTCGTAGTACAGGTAGCCGGAGGTGAGGCGGTCGCGTCGCAGCGTGGGCACCCGCGCGATCGCTTCGTCGCGGCTGACCCGCTTGTGCACCTTCTTGATGCGCACTCCGCCGCTCAGGTCGTAGGCCCACAGCACCGCGCCGAGCACGCGGGCGATGCGCCGGTTGATCAGGCCGTCGCGCGTGAGGATGGGGATGAGGAACGGCATCACCTGCACGAGGTGCGGTGCGTTGTTCAGCGCCGTCTGGCGCTCGGCCAGCGCCTCGCGCACGAGCCCGAACTCCCGCTGCTCCAGGTACCGCACCCCGCCGTGGACGAGCTTCGACGACCGCGACGACGTGCCGTGCGCGAAGTCGTCGCGCTCGACGAGCGCGGTGCGCAGGCCCCGGCTCACGGCGTCGAGCGCGCAGCCGGCCCCGGTGATCCCCCCGCCCACGACGACGACGTCGAACTCCTCGGTCGCCAGGCGGTCGAGGGTGGCGGTGCGGTCAGGGCCCACCGGACTCAGGTTACTGCCGGGTAACCGGCGGTCCGGCCGTCAGGCAACGGTGCCGGGAGCGCCGGCGTCAGTGACGCACGGCAGTCCCAGGGCGATCCAGGCCTGCATGCCGCCGGCGAGGTTCACGGCGTCGTAGCCCGCGCCCACGAGCGCCTCGGTGGCCCGGGCCGACCGGCCGCCCGAGCGGCAGATCACCACGACGCGGCGGTCGGTGGGCAGCTCGGTGTGGCGGTCTCCGAGCTGGTCGAGGGGAAGGTGCAGGGCGGCCGGGGCGTGGCCCGCATCCCACTCGTCGGGCGTCCGCACGTCGAGGAGCACCGCTCCCTCGGTGACGAGCGCGTCGACGGTGCTCGGATCGACTTCCTCGATGGGCGTCACGATGTGCTCCCGACGTGCTCCGCGGCCAGGTCCCGAAGGTACCGGAGGTTGGCCTTGCCGGCCGCGCTCCGGGCGAGGTCGTCGACCACCACGTACCGGCGGGGCCGCTTGTACCCGGCGAGCCGCTCCCGCGTGAACGCGTCGAGCGCGGCCTCGTCGAGCGTCGCGCCCGGCTCGGGCACCACGACCGCGACCACCATCTCGCCGAAGCGCGGGTCGGGCACGCCGACGACCGCGCAGTCGTGCACCTGCGGGTGGTCGCGCAGCACCACTTCGACCTCTTCGGGGTAGACCTTCTCGCCGCCGGTGTTGATGCACGCGTTCCCGCGACCCAGCAGCGTGATGCTCCCGTCGGGCTCGACGGTCGCGTAGTCGCCCGGGATCGACCATCGCCGTCCGCCGTACACGCGGAAGGTGGCGCGGGACTTCTCGTCGTCGCCCCAGTAGCCGAGCGGGATCGGCCCGGTCACGCCCAACAGCCCCACCTCGCCGCGGCCCGGCTCCACCGGCTCGCCGGTGTCCTCGTCGAGCACGGCCACGCGCTCGTTGACCGCGAAGCGCGCGGGCTTGATGTCACCGGCGGCCTTGGCCTCGGAGCGGGTCATGATCCCCTCCGACGAGCCGAGCGAGTCGATGATCGTCACGCCGGGGAGGTGGCGCATGAGCCCGGCCTTCGCGTCGGGCGAGAACGTGACGCCCGACGACGTGATCGCGCGCAGCGACGGGAGGTCGTGGCGCCCGGGGTGCGCGTCGAGCGCGGCGAGCAGCGGTCGCGCGAACACGTCGCCCACGATCGTGAGCACCGACACGCGGTTGCGGGCCACCTCGGCCCACACGAGGTCGGGGTCGAGCCCCGTCTCGGAGATCAGCACCACGGTGCCCGCGCCGGCCAGCGTCGACAGCGCGATGAACAGGCCGGTGCCGTGCATGAGCGGGCACGCGGGGAGCGCGGTGCCCGTGCGCTTGCCCGAGCGGGCGGCCTCGATCGGGTCCTTGGGCTGGGTGCCGGGCCGGTTGGACTGCCACAGCGCGAGGTAGAGGTCGTCGTTGCGCCACATCACGCCCTTGGGCATGCCGGTGGTGCCGCCGGTGTAGAGCAGCACCAGGTCGTCGCCGTCGGGCGGGCGCGCCTGCCAGGGCCCCTCGGGGGCGGCTGTCGCGAGCGCCGCTTCGTAGGGCTCACCGGTCGCGAGGAGCGCCGGCCGCTCGCCGTCGGGCAGGCCGGCCACCGCTTCGGCGACCACGTCGGCGTACGCGGGCGCGTGCACCAGCGCCCGCGCCCCCGAGTTCGCGAGGACGTAGCGCACCTCGTCGGCGAGGTACCGGTAGTTGACGTTGAGCGGCGCCGCCCCGATCTTCAGCGCGGCGAACAGCGTCTCCAGGTACTCGGGCACGTTCGTCATGTCGAGCGCGACGCGGTCGCCGGGGCGGACGCCCGCGGCGTACAGGTGCGAGGCCAGGCGGGCGGCCCGGTCGTCGAACTCGGCCCAGGTGACTGTGCGGTCGCCGCACACGAGCGCGGGCCGATCGGGCACCTCGCGCGCGATCGCGGCCCACACGGTGGCGAAGCTCCAGCCCGGCATCGGTCGCAGGCTACCGACCCGTCCCGCCGCGTAGCCTGGTGGGATCAGCACTCCGAGCGCTCCCAACTCTGGCCCGGCCGACGCGAGCGGGCCGTCCACCGAGGTCGTCCCCGCGGCAGGCGGGCCGCTCCCCGTGTCCGTGCGGGCCGCGGCCGACGAAGCCGCCGAGTCGATCGGCGACGCGTGGCGCGAAGCGGGTTGGGCCGCGCGGGTCCGGACCATGCCCGAGACCGCGACCGAGGCGCTCGAGCTGCTCCTCGACCGCATCGTGAAGGCCGCCGTCGCCGAGCCCTACCCCGTGCACGACGCCGCCCAGGTCGCGCAGCGGCTCGAGACCGACGGTCATCCGCCGCCCTTCGGTGGGGCGATGTTCCTCGCGCTCGCGGCACGGTCGCGCAAGACGCTGAAGGTGGGCCGCCGCGCGGTGCCGCTCGCGCTCGCGGCGAAGATGGGAGCCGACGTCGTCGGCTCGTTCCGGCTCGGGGCCTACGAGCTCGAGCTGCTCGCGTCCCTGGTGGTCAACCGCATGCGCGCGGCCAAGGTCCCCGTCGACCCGCGCCTCGTGCAGCGCATCACCGTGAACGCGTACCTCTCCCCGCGCAAGCGCCAGGACGTCGACCGCCGCCGCCGCAGTGCCGCGGCGCAGCTCGCGGGCATGTGGGCCGGCCGGATCATGGCCGTGGAGCCGGCGCTCGGCCGGGTGCGCAAGGCCGCCGACCTCGTCGACGAGCTGGATTTCGTATGCGAGGAGCGCGGTACCGGCGTCAGCTGACGCGCGGGAGCACCTGGTCGACGTAGAGCTGGAGGGACTTCCACCCCTCGTCGATCGGCATCCCGCCCACGAGCGGGTGCAGGTTCACGAACGCGGCGGAGCCCTGCTCGGTGACGCGCGCGACCACCTCGTCGGGCGTGCACACCTGGTAGATGCCCTCGGCCCGCAGCTCCGCGGCGGTGGTCGCGTGCGAGTGCACGGCCGAGCTGATGTCGGACGTCTGCCACGACGAGTACGTCGCGGCCTCCTCCATGAAGTACCGCCCGAGCTCGGCCCACGCCTTGTCGGGGTCCTCCGCGACGTGGAGCATGACGGTGTCCTCGCCCGGCATCATGTAGAAGCCCTGCGTGCCGTACTCGGCGCACTGCTCGTAGTAGTAGGTCTCGAGCCACGGGATGTGGGCGGCGGCGAACATCGGTAGGCCGTTGCGGGCCGCGCGCCGCGCCGCCGGCTTGCTGGTGCCGCCGAGCAGCACCGTGGGGTGGGGCTGGGTGAACGGACGGGGCGTGACGCGCACGGTGGTGCCGCGGTACTCGAAGGGCTCGCCGGTCCAGGCCTTGATCAGGGTGTCGACGCACTCGTCCATCAGCGCGCCCCGGCCGGCCCAGTCCTTGCCGTGCGCGGCGTACTCCGACGGGCGGTAGCCGAGGCCGAGGATCGTGGTGAGGCGGCCGCCGCTCGCGTTGTCGAGGACGGCGATGTCCTCGGCCACCCGCAGCGGGTCGTGCAGCGGGAGCAGCAGCGCCGAGATGTTCACGCCGATGTTCTCGGTCCGGCCGAAGATGAGGCCGGCCATGATCAGCGGGGACGGGCTCCAGCCGTTGTCGGCGCCGTGGTGCTCCTCGAGCGTGAGCATGGCGAAGCCGTTCTCCTCGGCGTAGCCCGCCATGTCGACGAACGCGCGGTAGCGCGCCGACATCTCGGTGGGCTCGAGCCCGGGCTGGATGCAGTTGAAGCGGGCAGCAGACATGACCATGGCCAGGAGCGTAGCGAGCGTCCCGCGCGCGGTCACCGAGAGGGTCGGTCGACTGGCCCGGGAGCGAGCGCAGCGACCCGGCGTGCGGAACCCCAACCCGGTCCCGGTCGTTGTGAGTGGGTCGCCCACCCGGCCGAGGAGTCCCATGACCGAGACGACCAGCACCACCCCGGCGCCCGACGCGCCCCCGACGTCCGTCGCCACGACCGTGCCCCCGCCGCCGGCCCCGGCGGCGCTCGCGGAGCCCGAGCCGGCGTCCCGGGGCTCGCGGGCCTGGCTCGGCGTGCTCGCGGGGCTCATCGCGGTCGCGCTCCTGTCCGGGGCGACGGCGGTGCTGTTCGTCCGGGTGCAGGAGGCCCAGGACCGGGCCGACGAGGCGGTCACGCTGGCGGGCAACCAGGACGCGCTCACGACCCGGATCGACTCGGTCGACGCGTCGCTGGCCCAGCTCGAGTCGGGCAGCGCGACGTCCGAGGACCTCCAGGCCGCCCGCGATCAGCTCGCGTCGCTGCGCAAGTGCGTGAACACGGCGCTCGACTCGTTCGCGCAGGCCACCCAGAGCGGGAAGCCGGTCTCGATCACGAAGTGCTGACCGAGGCGCACGGCCCGGAGCGCGGCCGGAGCGCGGCCGGTCGTGCGCTCCGGGGTCAGGCCGCGCCGACGTGGGTGAGCCGCCACGCGATCGTGGCGGTCTCGAGCTCGGAGAGCCGTTCGATGTCGACGACGGCCGCGCGCAGCTCCTGGGTGATCGCGGTGCGCGGGCGGCGGCGGGCGATCACGGTGACGAGCTCGCGCAGGTGACCGAGGTGCTCGGCGGGCGGCGCCGGGCAGCGCACGTAGGCGATGGTGCCGTTGCGCCGCAGCTCGCGCAGCAGGGCGCGGGCCTCCTGGAGCACCGACGCGGCGCGGATGCGCAGCGCCGCTGGGTCCTCCTCGGTGACGACGCGGTCGAGCGCGGTGTCGGCGAGCGCACGCCAGCGGAGCACGTCGACGGGAACCCGACCGGGCGCGACGGTGCCGCGGTCGGGGTGCGCGGCGACCACCAGCGCGGTGACCTTCTTGCCGAACCGCTCCCGCAGCTCCTTGCGGGGCACGTCGTCACCCAGCGCGTCGAGGATCATCGCGGCGATGGCCTCCCGCTCGGATCCGCCGTCCTCGAGCACGAGCGACGCGAGGCCGAGCACCTGGGCGACCGACGGGATCGCCGGCACCGCGGTGGCATGGTCCGCGTGGCGGTCGGCCGCCCACTGGGCCGCCCGCAGGAACTTGTCGCTGACCCGGACCTCGCGCGCGTCGTGCTGCTCCTCCGCCATGCGCGGAGGGTATCGACGCGCCGAATCCACGTGGTGGATCCCGCGAGGGTCGAAGGGCCCTTTCCGCCGAGCGATCCGGACCGTACGGTGGTGTGAACCACGGCGCGGAGGTGAGTCATGCGACGGATGCTCCCGATCCTGACGGTGGTCGCGCTGGGGGTGTCGGTGGTCGCCGTGGGCGCCGGGCCGACGGGCGCGGCGAAGCTCCAGAAGGCGTGCCGGGTCCTCACCCCCGCCGAGATCGAGACCGTGGTCGGGATCCCCATCGGCGAACCCGACGGTGCGGGCTCGAGCTTCGGGTGCAGCTTCGACATCGGGGACGGCATCGGGAGCCCCGGGGGTGGACTCGTCATCACGCAGTACCAGACCGGGAATCTCGCCAAGAACCTCTGGGGTGCGGCGAAGGCGAACCAGGAGCGGGTGGGCAAGCTCTACTGGGATCCGACATCGGGGATCGCGAGCGGCTTCCGGAAGGGGAAGCTGTTCGCCGTCTCGGTGACGATCACGGGGACGGATGACGCCGAGCACCAGGCCGAGGCCGTCGAGTTGGTGAACCTCGGTTTGAAGAAGGTCTGAGCCGCGGGCGTGGCTGGACGGCGTGCCCGGGCGAGGGTCCGGGTGCCAGGATGCGGCCATGGAACCGACGCTGACGCGCTTCGAGGGGTTCGAGGGCATCCACCTGGTGGCCGACGTCTGGGGCGACCCCGACGCCTGGCCGGTGCTGCTCATGCACGGGGGCGGGCAGACCCGTCACGCGTGGGGCGGGGCCGCGCAGACGCTGGCCGCGAACGGCTGGCGGGCGGTGTCGCTCGACCTGCGGGGCCACGGCGACAGCGAGTGGGCCTTGAACGGCGACTACTCGTTCACCGCGTTCGCGAACGACGCCATCGCCGTGTCGGACCAGCTCGGCAAGGCTCCGGTGCTGGTGGGCGCGTCGCTCGGCGGCGTGTCGGCGATCATCGCCGAGGGCACCAGCGACCGCGTCGTGTCGAGCGGGATGGTCATCGTCGACATCACCCACCGCTCGAACCCCCAGGGCATCGACCGCATCAAGGACTTCATGAACTCCGGCCTCGGCGGCTTCGCCACGCTCGAGGACGCGGCCGAGGCGATCGCGGCGTACACGCCGAATCGGCCCAAGCGGGTCAACCCGGCGGGCCTGATGAAGGTGCTGCGCCAGAAGCCCGACGGCCGCTGGTACTGGCACTGGGACCCGGCGTTCATGGCCCGTGGCCGCACCGAGGTGCCGCCGGAGGACTACCAGACGCTGTTCGAAGCCGCGCTCTCGGGGATCAAGGTGCCGACCCTGCTCGTGGTCGGGAAGCTCAGCGACGTGGTCACGGCCGAGGGCACACAGGAGTTCCTCGACAAGGTGAAGGGCTCGAAGCACGTCGACGTGCGCGGGGCCGCGCACATGGTGGCGGGGGACCAGAACGACGCGTTCGCGACCGCGGTCGTGGACTTCCTGGAGCAGGACGTGCGTCCGACGCTCCCGGTCTGACCACCCGAGGAGTCGGTCGTGCGCATCGGGATCTACCGCGGGGACGCGTCGAGCGGCCCCATCGAGAAGCTGGTCAGCGCCGCGCGCGACGCCGCCGACGCGGGCTACGCGTCCTTCTGGCTCCCCCAGACCATGGGCATGGACGCGATGACGGCGCTCGCGGTGGTGGGCCGCGAGATCCCCCGCGTCGAGCTCGGCATCGCGGTGGTGCCCACGTTCCCGCGTCACCCGATCGTCATGGCGCAGCAGGCGCTGACCACGCAGGCGATCACCGGCGGGCGGCTCACCCTGGGGATCGGGCTGTCGCACCAGCCCATCATCGAGCAGAGCTACGGCTACCCGTTCGAGAAGCCGGCCCGGCACATGCGCGAGTACCTCGAGGCGCTCCTGCCGCTCGTGCGCGACGGCAGCGTGAGCTACGCCGGCGAGACGATCACCGCGCGGATCGGGCTCGACGTGCGCGGCTCGTCGCCGGTTCGGGTGCTCCTGGCCGCGCTCGGCCCGAAGATGCTCGAGCTCGCGGGCGGCATGGCCGACGGCACCGTCACCTGGATGACGGGCCCGGTCACGCTCGCGCAGCACGTGGTGCCGAACATCCGGGCCGCGGCCACGGCGGCGGGCCGCCCGGCCCCGACGATCGGCGCGGGGTTCCCGGTGTGCGTGACCGACGACATCGACGCGGCGCGTGTCCGGGCCGCCGAGACCTTCGCGATCTACGGCACGCTGCCGTCGTACCGGGCCATGCTCGACCGGGAGGGTGCGGACGGTCCGGGCGCCGTCGCGATCATGGGCGACGAGGCGTCGGTGCGGGACCAGATCGCCGCCCTCGGCGACATCGGCGTCACGGACCTGATCGCGAGCATCTTCGGGTCCCGCGACGAGCGCGACCGCACCTATGCCTTCCTCAGCACCCTCCTCTGACCCGCCCTCCTCTGCTTCTGGCGTCAGCCGTGCCGCTGACAGCGGCACGGCTGACGCCAAAACGAGACGGGTGGAAGCGGGGTGGATGGGGTCAGCGATCAGGCGTCGAGGCGGGTGCGGTGGAACTCGTACTCGGCGTCGAGGCGCTTCTGACCCGGGCCCTCGGCCCAGCTCGCGATCTTCCCGCCGATCAGCGGCACCTTCACGTCGAACTTGCCGTTGACCGTGTGCCGCGTGCCGCCGTCGGCGGTGGGCTCGAGGCTCATGTTCCCCGACACCTTCACGGGTGCGCCCTCCACCTCGATCGTGAAGCTGCCGTTGCGACTGCCGTCGGTGTCGGGCGAATCCCAGCGGTCGATCTGCTCCATCGTGTTGGTGGGCTTGATGACCTTCGTCGCGAAGCCGGGCAGGCCCTCGACGTCGACCGTGCGGCGCGTGTGGATCAGGAAGCCGTCGCCGTCGGGGCCGCACGCGAGGATCTCGAGGTCGCGGTCGCCCGCGGCGTCGTATCGCGCTCGCACGACGTCGGGGTCGGCAAAGAGCGCGACCACGGTCTCCACCGGCACCGAGTAGCTCTGGTCTCCGGAGAACGCCATCCGTGCACGCTATCCGCACCGGCGTTAGCGTGCGGCCGGCACACCGGTCCACCGCGGGCCGTGCCCTTGGGGGGAACCATGACCACCGAAACCGATCGCCGGCCCGGCGGCATCACGCTCGTCGTCGTCCTGGCGTACATCGCGTTCCTGTTCAACATCCTGGCCGGGATCTTCGTGATGATCGACGCCGACGCGGTGCACCAGCAGCTGCGGTCGGGCATGACCGAGGACCAGCTCATGGCCGCCGGGATCGCCATGATCGTGATCGGCGTCATCGGCATCCTGCTGACCGGCGCGCTCGCCCGGGGCAGCCGCGTGGTGCGGATGCTGTTCGCCCTCTGGATCGGCTTGCAGATCGCCGGTGGCCTGTACGGGCTCGTGGCGCACGACGGCGTGCAGCGGGGTGCGGGCATCGTGCCGCTGATCTTCGGCATCATCATCCTGTACCTGCTGTTCAACCGCTCGGCGCACGAGTTCTTCGAAGGCGACTGAGCGGCACGCCGAACGGCACGAACGGCACGAACGAACGGAGTCGATCCACGATGCTGGCGAGCCGCCTGCACGGCACGGAAGACGTGCGCCTGGAGGAAGTGCCCGACGTCGCTCCCGGCGACGGCGAGGTGCGGCTGAAGGTCGTGCACAACGGCATCTGCGGCAGCGACCTCCACATGTACTTCCGCGGCCAGTACGCGCGTGCCGAGCCGATCACGCTCGGGCACGAGTTCGCGGGAGTGATCGACGCCGTGGGGACGGGGGTGACCGGAATCGCGCCCGGCACGCGCGTCGCCGTGCGTCCGTTCTTCAAGTGCGGACACTGCGACCGGTGCCGCCGCGGGCTCACGCACCTCTGCGCGCCGGTGAAGGTGCTCGGCTGCGGCGCGGCCGAGGGCGGCGGGCTGGCCGAGCGCTGCGTGGCGAAGGCCGACATGGTGTTCCCGCTGCCCGACGGCGTCGACCTCGAGCACGGAGCGCTCGTGGAGCCGATGGCGGTGTCCTACAACGGCATCCTGCGCGGCGAGGTCGAGCCGGGGATGCGGACCGTGATCTTCGGTGCCGGTCCGATCGGCATCGGGGTGTTCCTCGGCCTGCGCGCGCTCGGCGTCGACGACGTGATCGTGGTGGAGCCTTCGGCGCCGCGCCGCGCCGCCATCGGTGCGCTCGGTGCCGGTGAGGTGCTCGACCCGCGGACCGACGACGTGCTCGACGTGGTGCGCACCCGCACCAACGGCCAGGGTGCCGAGGTGGTGTTCGAGTGTGCGGGGGTGCAGGCCAGCTACATGCAGGCCCTCATGGCCACCGGCGCGCGCGGCCGGCTCGTGGTCCTCGCCGTCTACGAGGACCCGATCGAGTGGAACCCGAGCATGATCATGCTCAACGAGATCGAGGTGCGGGGCGCGATGGGCTACGAGGCCGGCGTCTACGAGTCGGTCATCGCGCTCATGGCCGACGGCCGTTTCCCGACCACCGGCTGGGTGGAGCACATCCCCTGGAGCGCGCTCGTCGACGACGGCTTCGGGCCCCTGCGGCGGGGCGAGCGCATGAAGGTGATGGTCGACGTCGGGAGTTAGCGCCCGAGTCGTACGCTGGGGGTCGTGAGCGAGGCTGTGCTCGACCCGAGCGCTCCGGCGGTGCCCCGGTTGCGGGGCCGGATCCACCAGGCTGCCTTCGTCGCCTCGCTGGCCGGTCTCGCGTGGCTGGCGGTCCTGGCCAACGGGCCCCGCGAGATCGCGGCGGCCTGGGTCTACGGGCTCGCGACCGTGCTCCTGTACTTCGTGAGCTCCACGTACCACGTGTTCGCGCGCGGCCCCCGGTTCCGCCCGGTGATGCGCCGGCTCGACCACTCGATGATCTTCGTCCTCATCGCGGGGACCTACACGCCGGTGTGCCTGCTCGCCCTCGGCGGGGCGTGGGGCTGGGGCCTGCTCATCGCGGTGTGGACGGGCGCGCTGCTCGGCATCACGCTCAAGGTCGCGGGGCTGGAGCGCTTCCGGAAGATCAGCGCCCCGCTGTACATCGTTCTCGGGTGGCTCGCCGTGCTCGCCACGCCGCAGCTGTTCGACCGGCTCGACCTGCTCCTGCTCGCGCTCGCGGGTGGGCTCTTCTACACGGTGGGGGCGATCCTGTTCGCGCTGCAGTGGCCCGGCAAGGTCGCCACCTGGTTCGGGTACCACGAGTGGTGGCACACGTTCACGCTCGTGGCTGGTGTCTGCTTCTTCGCGATGAACGCCTGGCTCATCGCGTCGGGCTGAACGCGTCGGGCTAGAAGACCGCGCCGCTCGCGAACAGCGCGTCGAGCGCGTCGTCGTCGAGCCCGAGCTCCGCGCGGAGCACCGCGCGCGTGTGCTCACCCGGACGCGGCGCGGGCCCGCGCACGCCGACGTCGGCCTGGCGCGACCGGTACGGCGTAGCCACGACGCGCACGCCGGGTTCGATCTCGCGGAAGACCGCGCGCTCCCGGGCCCAGTCGGTCTCGGCGAGCTCGGCGACCGAGCGCACCGGCGCCACGAACATCGGGTACGCCTCGAGCATGCGCTCGAGGGTCGGGAAGTCGGCCACCGCGGCCACTGCGGCGCGGATCACGGTGAGGGCATCGGCGTCGTCCTGCGGCCGGGGCCGAGCCGGGAGCCCGAGGACGGCGAGCCAGGTGTCGAAGCCGCGCACCGGGTTGCCCACCAGCGCGACCGCGGAGCCGTCGGCGAGGGTGAGCACAGGATGGGTCCAGGTGTCGAAGAACCGCTCGCGGCCGTAGCCGTGGAGGTCCGTGGAGCTCCACTCGTCGGTGTAGAGGAGCGCCTCGGCCAGGGCGACGTCGAGGTGCTGGCCCGCGCCGGTGCGCGCGGCCTGGAGCAACGCACCGAGGATCGCGCTCGTGGCCACGAGCGCGGTGTTGATGTCGCCGTGCTGGTGCACCTCCTGCTGGGGCGGCGCGTCGCGCAGTCGTGCGGCGAGCTCGATGCGGCCGGTCTCGGCGTGGACGAGCGGCGCGTAGGCCTGGCGGTCGGCCCACGGTCCCGCCTGACCCCAGCCGCTGATCGAGCAGTAGACCAGGCGCGGGTTTCGGGCGAGCAGGTCGTCGGCGCCGAGCCCGCGGCGCGCGAGCACGCCGGGGCGGAAGTTCTCGATGAGCACGTCGACGCGCTCGGCGAGCCGGCCGACGAGCGCAGCGCCCTCGTCGGTGCCGAGGTCGATCCCGATGGCCCGCTTCCCGCCGTTCAGGTGCGTGAAGTAGAGGCTCTGCCCGTTGACCTCGGGAAGCACCTCGCGGGTGCGGTCGAGGTTCGGGAACTCGACCTTCACCACGTCGGCACCCATGTCCGCGAGCACGCGGCCGCACAAGGGCCCGGCCACGACCTGGGAGAGGTCGAGGACCCGCACACCGTCGAGCGGCGTGCGGGGCACGGGGACGCCGTCGGCCGTGCTCACTCGGGTCGGCGGTCTCGGACGAGGTGGCCGAGGTGGTCGGCGAGCACCGGGATCGTGTCGATCAGCGCGTGCAGCTGCGTGTACTCGATCGCGCCGATCGACGCCTCGGTGCGGGTCACGACGCTCGCGTTGCGGCGGGCGTCGGTGAGCACGGCCGCCTCGCCCACGACCGAGCCCGCGCCCTGGGTGGCGACGACCGTGTCGTCGCGACGGATCTCCACCTCGCCGTCGAGCACCAGGAGCAGCTCGTGGCCCCACTGGCGCTGCTTGATGAGGGTCTTCCCGGCCTTGACGTCGCGGACCCGGATGGAGCGGCCGACGTCGTCGAGCTCCTCCTCGGTCAGGCCGGCGAACACCGGCATCGTCCGGAGGGTCGTCGTGAGCGAGTCGCGTCCATGGGCCATGCTGCATTCTGTCCTACCCATCCCGAGGAGGTGCAGTGGAGCCTGAGCGCA
>JBAZYX010000078.1:0-20485 GCA_041659105.1 Acidimicrobiia bacterium | reverse complement strand
GGTGGGCGGCGCGCTCCTCGCCGCGGCGCTCGTGGGCCTGACCACCGCCTCGGTCGCCCCGGCCCTCGCCGGGGAGCACGGCCACGGCGCCGGCGGGCACACCCACGCGGCGGTCGGGAGTGGCCATATCCACACCGGCGGGAGTGCCGATCCCGCGGCCGTGGCCGCCGGAACGGGCGCGGCCGGGAGCGGTGGGGGTCACACGCACGGTGCCGCGGCCGGTGCCGCGGCCGGGATCGAGAGCGCGAGCGGCGCGTCGCCGTGCGAGCAGTCCGGCGCGAGCATCGACGGCGAAGGGGCGGGCGGTCACGGCCACCACGGCCCGTCGGTGCAACAGGCCATCACCGACCCCGCGACGCGCGCGGAGCTCGCCGACCAGCTCGCCGCGGCGCGCGACGCGGCCCTCCAGCACCCCACCGCCGCCGACGCGACGGCCGCGGGCTATCGCAAGGTCACCAACTACATCCCCTGCATCGCCGCGCACTACATGAAGTTCTCGCTCGCCGACGGCACGTTCGACCCGAACGCGCCCGAGATGCTGCTCTACGACGGCAACGGCCCCGACGCCCGCATCGTCGGCCTCAGCTACTACGTCACCGGCACGACCACGGCGCCCGAGGGCTTCGCGGGCCCCAACGACCCGTGGCACCAGCACATCGGGCTGTGCGTCCACGGCGGCCTCGTGGTCGGGGGCACCGACCTGACCCCCGAGGAGTGCGCGGCCCGCGGCGGCACCAAGTCCGACGGGTCGAAGTCGTGGATGGTGCACGCGTGGGTCGTGCCGGGCTGGGAGTCGGCCTGGGGTACGTTCAGCGCTGAGCACCCGGAGCTGGGGACGTCGGTCCCGCACTGATCGCCCGCGGGTGCTCCCCGACGACGAACGACGAGGAGCACAGGTGAGGATCGGACTCGACATCGCCCAGCAGCGCATGTCCTTCGCGGAGGTCATCGATCGCGCGCGCTTCGCCGAGGACCTCGGGTTCGACGGGGTGTGGGGCTTCGACCATTTCCAGCCGATGTACGGCGAAGGCCCGGGGGAGTGCTTCGAGGGGATGACCACGCTGGCCGCGCTCGCCACGGCCACGTCGCGGGTGCGCCTCGCGCTGCTCGTCACCGGTCTCACGTACCGGCCGGTGTCCATCCTCGCCACGCAGGCGATCACGGTGGACCACGCGTCGAACGGCCGGCTCGAGCTCGCGGTCGGCACCGCGTGGTTCGGCGACGAGCACGCGCGGATGGGCATCCCGTTCCCGTCCACCGGCGCGCGCGTGGACCTGCTCGAGGACTCGCTCCAGATCTTCCGCAAGGTGTTCACCGAGGACGACGTCACGTACGCGGGCAAGCAGGTGCAGGTGGAGCACCTCACCATCAACCCGAAGCCCGTGCAGCAGCCGTCCATCCCGATCTGGGTCGGGGCCTCGGGCGAGAAGCGCTCGTTGCCGCTCGTGGCCAAGTACGCCGACGCGTGGCACTGCTTCGGCGACGTCGCGTCCCTGAGCCGGAAGTCGGCTCTGCTCGACGACCTGTGCGAGCGCGACGGCCGCGACCCCGCGACGCTGTTGCGGGCGGCGTCGGTGTCGCTCGAGGGTTCGATCGACGACGTGCGGCGCGAGATCGACGCGTGGCGCGACGCCGGCTTCGGTTACCTGGTCGCCGGCTGGCCGGCCGGCGGCCGACCGCAGGTGGAGGCCTTCACGGCGAGCGCCGAGGACCTCGGGGCCTAGGACAGCGGCGACCAGCGGGTGGTTCGGAGGAGCCGGCTGCGCCAGTCGTCGCGCACCACGAGGGCGTCGTTCATCCACGTGCCCGGCGCCTTGGCCTGGGGCGGCAGCTCGGTGGCGAACAGGTTCCACAGGCGGTCCTGGTCGATGATCTTCTGCCACAGCAGCACTTCGGCCCGCTGGCCGGTGCCCCACGCCGTGTGCAGCAGCGTCTGCAGCTCGATGATCGCGGTGCCGCTGGCGCCGCTCTGGGCGATGCTCGGCGCGTATTGCGCCTCGGCCTTGGCGAGGTAGTCGAGGAGCATGCCGTCGTACGGCCACGCGGTGTCCTCCATGAACAGCGTGGGCTCGTGGTCCAGCTTGGGGTCGGCCGCGACCGACGCGAGGTCGCCCGGGATGATCGGGGCCCAGGACGCGGTCGTGAAGATCTTGCCGGTGACCTCGTGGCGGAGCTGGTCGAGCTCGCGCGACGCGTCGTGCAGGTCGCCCCGCTGGACGCGCCGGACGACGTTGCCCCACGCCGCGCCGTCCCCCACCCCCGTGATGGTGATGACGGTGTACGCGCGCCCGGAACCGTGGGTCAGATGCGCGAAGTACAGGAGCTTGGCGTCACCGGTGTCGGCGAGCTTGGGCATCCACTCGTCGCGGTACATCGCCTCGAACTCGTCCTCCTGCGCGCCGCGGACGCGGTGCACTTCGTGGATCCAGAGCATGGCGACACTCCCTCGGTAGTGGTTGGTCGCTCAGACTGCCTCAGCCGGAGGACCCGGCGCCACCACGGCGGCGACCACCGCGTCGAAGACCAGGTCGGCCAGCGCCCGCATCTCGTCGTCGGTGCGGTCCTGGATCGGGTGGGGGACGAAGATCCGGGCGGGATCGGCGCCGAGGGCCCTCGCCTGGATCTCCGCGGCCTGCACGAACTGGTCGGACGCAACCATCACTCCGGGGATGCCGAGGCCCTCGAGCCCGACGATGTCGTGCACACTGCACGACGCGCAGGAGCCTCAGTCGGCGAGGGCTTCGATCACGACGTCGCACTTCGTCGCGATCTCGTGGCGCAGGTCGATCGGCGCCGGCTTGGTGAAGGTCGGCTTGCGGAAGCGCTCGACCCGCAGCCCGGACGCGGTGAGACGCGACTCGAGGTGGTCGAGGAACACGTCGCCCCGGGCCTTGCTGATGTCGAGCAACCCGATCGTGCGGCCCGCGAGCGATCCGGGCCGGGCCGTTCGCTCCCGGGTGCTGGGGCTGGTCTCCGCCGTGGGGTCGAGCACGACACGCGTCATCGCCGGTCATCCTCCCACGCGACGGTCCACCACGCCTGGTCCTTCGAGGCGTTGCTCACCTTCGCCAGCCGACGGTCATCCACGCCTCGAGGGTTGAGGCGTCGCTCGCCGTCAGGTGGCGACGGGGTGGGTGACGGGGTCGCTGCCGAGAGCGCCCGAGGCCCAGCCGCCCACGATGGCGGAGAAGAACCCGGCGCCGCCGCCGGCGTGGGCGATCAGCAGGCCGCCGTCGCGGAACTTGGGGACGGTGCTGTCGCGGAATGCCTCCGGCAGCCCCTCCGCCATCCCGCCCGCGCCCCGCACCAGGTCGGCCCCCGGGATCTGGAGCCGGGCCGTGAGCTCGTCGACGAGCCGGTCTTTCGACCAGCCGCTGTCGCGGAAGACCCGGGCGTGCTCGGGCGAGACCACCACCAGCGCGTCGAACGCCATCACGGCCTTCGGGTGCCACACCGTGCGGAGGCAGGCCGCGAACGTGGTGGCGAGCTGGTCGGCCGTGCGCGCCAGCTGGTCGGCGAGCCCGCGGGGCGCTTCGCCGGCGAACAGCGTGACCGCCGACTGCCCGGCGTCGAGCCCGCGCGTGACGTGGAGCGGCTCCCACGGCGAACCGAGCTCGTCTTCGGCGAAGCAGAACGTGTACTTGCCCGGCTGCCCGAGCGTGGCGCGGTCGACCTCGCCCGGCTTCCCGCCGCCGACGTTGCGCACCACCAGCTGCAACGCGCGCCCGATCGTGGCGTTGGCCCGGTTGCCCTGGCCGAGCGCGTTGACCCCGGAGTTCATGCCGATCGCGCGCGTGATCGGCCCGTTGACCACGATGACCGGCCCGGAGAACCAGGTGGTGGCGAGCAGGCCGTGCATGTTGAACGTGTCGGTGCACGCGGCCTCCACGGCCGCGATGACCACCGGCAGGTACTCCGGCCGGCAGCCCGCCATCACCGCGTTGATCGCGATCTTCTCGACCGTGCAGTCGACGAGGTTGGGCGGGACGACCGCGACGACGTCGTCGGGGGCCCTGGTGGTGCCGGTGAGCATGCGCTCGACCCGCTCGGGCGTGGGCGGCACGACGGGCAGCCCGTCGGTCCAGCCCCGCTCGAACATCGCCTCGGCTTCGTCCTCCGCGGCACCGAGGTCGACGCGGCGCGAGCGCAGACCGGCGTCGTCGTCGGCGGTGGCGTCGGCGCTCACGGTCTCCCGCCTCAGCGCAGCGCGTCGACGAGGTAGTCGATCGCCCGGGTGAGGATCTCCAGGTCGTCGGGCTCGATCGCGGGGAACATCGCGATGCGGAGCTGGTTGCGGCCGAGCTTGCGGTACGGCTCGACGTCGACGATGCCGTTGGCCCGGAGCGCCGCGCACAGCGCGTCGCCCTCCACGCCACCGAAGTCGACGGTGGCGTTGACGTGGCTGCGCGCCGCCGGCTCGGCGACGAACGGCGACGTGAAGTCACGCGCCTCGGCCCACCCGTAGACGATCTCGGCGGAGCGGTCGCAGCGCGTCGCCGCCCACTCGAGCCCGCCCTGGTCGAGCATCCACTCGATCGTGTCGGCGAGGAGGAAGAGGGTGGCGAGCGCCGGCGTGTTGTAGGTCTGGTCGAGGCGGGAGTTCTCGAGCGCGATCGCGAGGTCGAGCGACGGCGGGATCCACCGGCCGGAGCTCTTCACCCGCTCGATGCGCTCGACCGCGGCCGGTGAGCAGCACGCGAGCCACAGCCCGCCCTCGCCTGCGAACGCCTTCTGGGGCGCGAAGTAGTAGACGTCGAACTGGGTGGGGTCGATGCGCAGGCCGCCCGCGCCCGACGTGGCGTCGACTGCGACGATGCCGCTGCCGCCGCCGGGCCGGACGATGTCGGTCATGACACCGGTGGACGTCTCGTTGTGGATCAGCGCGTAGAGGTCGACGGAGGCATCGGCCGGGAGCGTCGTGCGGGTGCCGGGCGGGCTGTCGACGACCACGGGGTCGGCGAGGAAGGGCGCGCCCTTCGTGAGCGCCGCGAACTTGGACGAGAACTCGCCGATCACGAGGTGCGCACTGCGCTGCTCGATCATCCCGAAGGCGAGTGCGTCCCAGAACGCGGTGCTGCCGCCGTTGCCGAGGAGGACCTCGTAGCCCTCGGGCAGCCCGAAGAGCGTGGCGAGGCCCTCGCGCACGCGCCGCACCACCGACCGCACGCTGTCGCGCCGGTGGCTGGTGCCCATGTAGGCCGTGCCGGTGGCGGCGAGGCGAGCGAGGGCTTCGGTCCGCACCTTCGACGGTCCCGACCCGAAGCGCCCGTCGCTCGGGAGCAGCTCCGCGGGGAGCCGGATCTCGGTCGGCGCCGCGGGGGCGCCGGGGGCGGCGACGGTCTCGGGCGGGGTCACCCACCGAGCCTAGCGAGGGGCCCGCTCGCGTCCCGAGGAGTTGCCGTCGGGGCTCCCGGCCAGGCGGTCGGCCCGCTGTCCGGTGACCCGCTCGTACCACCGGGGGTGGGTGCGCCGGGCCCAGGCGGCCTGCACCCGGCCGCGCCACATCCCGGCGAGCGCGTCGGAGTCGCGCAGCGCGAACACGATGTGGCCCGTCACCGCGAGGGCGACACCGATCGCGAACCAGTCGTGCACGAAGGTCGCGCCGGTGCGGATGTCCACGGCGAACCGCTCGGGGAAGCGCAGCATCAGACCTGTGACGAACATCACCACGCCCGCGGCCGCGAGGAACGCGGCGTTGAGCTTCTGGCCCGCGTTGAACTTCGCGGGACGTGCCCGGGAGTGGGTGCGCCGCCGGAGCCAGCGCCGGTCGTCGTCGTCGAACCGGTTCAGCTCCTGCACGTCGGCGCGGAACGCGCGGCCGCGGCGCGGGAGCAGGAGTCCGATCACCACGGGGACCGGCAGGATGATCCCGGCGAGCACGTGGACGGTGCGGACCAGGTCGCGTCGACCCACCAGCGTGCTGATCGGTCCCGCGTACAAGGCCGCCCCGGTGGCGAGCAGGGTCAGCCCGAGGACCGCGGTGCACCAGTGCACGGCGCGCTCGGTGCGGTCGAACCGATCGAGCGGCTGGGCCGGCGGAGGAGTCGCCGCCGCGGTGGTCATGTCGCCTCGTCGTCGCGGCCGTTGGAGCGGCCGACCCACGCGTCGACGTCGTACCCGCGGTTCTCCCAGTAGCCCGGCACCACCTTGTCGGTCACCTCGATGGTGTCGAGCCACTTCAGCGACTTGTACCCGTACATCGGCGCGACGTAGAGGCGGACCGGCCCGCCGTGCGCGCTCGACACGGGGGAGCCCTCGAGCTCGTAGGCGACGATGACGTCGCGGCGGCGGGCCTGCTCGAGCGTGAGGCTCTCGGTGTACGCGCCATCGAACGACGTGAAGCGCACGGCTCGCGCGCCCGCGGCGACGCCGGCGCGGTCGAGCACGTCGGCGAGGCGCACGCCGCGCCACTGCACGTCGGACACGCGCCAGCCCGTGACGCACTGGAAGTCGCGCGTCAGGTTCGTCGGCTCCATGGCGCGCAGCTCGGCGTAGGTCAGCTCGACGGGCGCGTCGACGAGCCCGCGCACACGCAGGCGGTAGTCGTCGGCGCTGCGGCTCGGAAACGACCCGGTCACCGTGTAGAAGCGGAACCGGCCGAACGGGAGCAGGGCTCCGAGGCCCGTCCCGTCCTTGGCCACGACCGGCCCGACCGTCCGCTCCAGGAAGTCCTGGATGCGGGCACCGGTCAAGACGCCGATGGCGCCGACCCCCAGGAGGCCCAGCACGACCCGGCGACCCACCGGCGTGCCGGCGGGTCGTGCGGGCCGAGGGGGCGTCACGGGCTCCATGTCACCATCTCTTCGGAGTCGACCGCGCTCCGGATGGTGGAGAGTGGATGATGGGGGGCGGGACGCCCCCGCCCGGCCGGTCAGGGTCGGTGCGCCAGCCCGCTGTCGGCGTTGCCGGAACCGGCCGAGGAGTGGCCGCCGCTCGCATCCTCACCGGTCGAGCCGCCACCGGCGGTGCCGCCGTTCGCGGGATCGGGGGTGTCGGGTGTCGACCCGGGAACGTTCACGCCGGCCTGGCTCTGGCCGCCGCTGGCGAGGCCGGAGATCTCGGCGCCCTTCGCGACGCCCTCGGCATCGGTGTTCCGGGCGACGTCGGAGATCGTTGCCCCGTGGCCGCTCTCGCCCGAGTCGGCATCGGGCGTCTCGGGCGTCTCGGTGGCCTCCGAGGTGGTCTCCACGTCGGCCGAACGGCCGCGCACGTCGGCGTGCCCGTCGTTGGCCGCGTCGGGGCCGGGAACGGTCACACCCAGCGCGGCGAGGGCGTCGGCCGCGACCCCCTGGGCCGCACCGGGCAGCGCTCCGGCTCCGGCGAGGCCGCCGAGGAGCAGCACGCCACCGAGCGCACCGGCTGTCATCATCCGCATGGTTCGCTTCACCGTTGACCTCCGAGGTCGACCCTCCGAAGCCCTCCGCATCGCCGCCACCACGGCGGCCTCGTCGCCGGGAATCGGCTGCGCCGCAGCTGCGGCGAGCGCCGCGACGAGGGCCGATACCGTCCGGTACTCGGGCGGCGCATCGTCGGGCGGGAGCTGCCCGTCGAGGAGGCGCTCAGCCGTTCTTGCGTCGATCGCGAGGACGTCGAGCGGGGGCATCGGATTGGGCTCCATGTCGAACCGGAAATCGTCGGCCCAGCTCATTGCGTTACATCCCGATCTCGGGTCGGCTCGCTCAGGAGCACGGCGAGCCGACGCAGTGCCCGGTGTTGGAGCACCCTGACCGCGCCTTCCCGCTTGCCGAGGATCTGCGCCACTCGCTTGGTGTCGAGGCCGGCGACGACTCGCAGCAGGATCACGTCGGCCTGGTCGGTCGGGAGTCGGCTCACGACCGCGAGTGCCCGTTGCGTATCGAGCGCAGCGAGCGTGAGGTCGGCCGCGTCGCCTTCCGTCTCCGGGCGTTCGACCACGAGACCGACACGATGCTCCTGGGGCCGGCGCGCAGCGGCGCGGTAGTGGTCGATGAGCGTCCGTCGGGCGATCGTGAACAGCCAGGCCCGGAAGTCGGTCTCGCTGCCCGAGAAGCGGCCGAGCGTGCGGGCGGCCCGGATCCAGGTCTCCGACGCGAGGTCTTCCGCCGCGTCGCCGGCGCGGCCGCGAAGGAACAGGACCAGTCGCGGGTTGAACGTCCGCCAGATCTCGCCGAGGGCATCGTCGTCGCCGTCTTGCGCGGCGCGCAGTCGGGGCTCGAACGGGCTCATTCCCGAGCCTCTCGCCTCCGGTCGGGTGCGAGGGTCATGCCAGCGCGAGGACCTCGGCGAAGCCGCCGCGCAGGTTCCGACGCAGGTCGTCGGGGTCGGGGATGGCGGCGGTGTCGACGTTGACCCCGATGCAGCAGGTCCCCGCGTGGGAGAGGAGCGTGATGTTGGTGGCCGTGCCCGACAGCGGGCCGAACGCGTAGATCTGCTCGATCTCCGCGCCGCCGAGGTACAGCGGGAAGGGTGTGCCGGGCACGTTGCTGGTCACGAGGTCGGCGCCTTTGAACATCGAGCCCATCACCGCGGTGGCGGCCTTGCGGGGCAGCAGGTTGAGCACGGTGGCGAGCTGCTCCGTCATCGCGACCGCGGGCTCGGCCCGCATGCGGCGGCACCGCCCGCTGATCTCCTCGATCCGCGCGACGGGGTCGGTGAGGGAGACGGGCATCATCACCCGCGCCGGCGTGAAGTGGTTGCCGCCGAGCCCTCCGCCGGCGCCGCGCACGTTGATCGGCATGATCATGCGCAGGTGCTCGGGGGTCACCCCGTGCTGCTGGTGGTAGCGCTGGAGCCCGCCCATCACGCCGCCCACGAACACGTCGTTGAGGCTGACCCCGAGCGCCTTGGCCGCGCGCTTGAGGTCGTCGAGCGGGAAGTCGAGCGAGAACACGCGGCGGCCGAGGCTGCGCGGCCGGAACAACGGCGACTCGGGGGTGGGCGCGGGGGCGAGGAAGCGGGCCGCCGACGCGAGCATCGCGGCACCTCCGCCGATCATGCCGAGCGCGTTCTGGCGAAGCTCGCCGGCGACGTCCCACGCGGTGGGCGCCGCGCGTCGCAGCGCGTGCTGCACCACCTGGCGCTGGATCGCGAGCCGGTGCAGGGCCACGGCGAGCGGCGTGAAGATCGGGAGGGGACGCGGCTCGGGGTCGGGCGCCGCCGGGGGCGGGTCGCGCTCGAGGTCGAGCAGCATGAGCAGGAGCTTGATCCCACCCACACCGTCGGTCATCGAGTGGTGGATCTTCATCACGAAGGCGGAGCGGCCTCCGGGGAGGTCCTCCACGAGCGTGTACTCCCAGAGCGGGCGGTCGCGGTCGAAGGCCTCCATCGCCGCCCGGCCCGCGAGGTTGTACACGGAGTGGTCGGTGGTCGGATCGGGGTTGCGGACGCGGCGGGCGTGGTAGCCGAGGTCGAAGTACGGGTCGTCGGACCAGGCCGGCGTACCGAGGCCGAAGGCCGGCTCCACGACCCGCTGGCGCATCCGGGGGATGAGCCGCACGCCGCGTTCGAGCTTGGCCTGCACCGTCGCCCACGAGGGCGTGGTGTCGAGGAAGATGGCCGTGACGATGGTGGACCGCAGGAGCGGGTCCTGCTCGATCGCCCACATGAGCGCGTCGGCGTCACTCATGAAGTCGTCGAACTGCTCGGGCGCCACCGCGCCAGCGTACGCCGCGGCCGGGTGGGCGGTCACCCGCGGTCGGGGGCGATCCGCGTCCCGCGACTAGGGAAGCACCTTCTGCGCCTTCGTCGTCGTGGTGGTGGCGGTCGCCTTCTTCTTCGCCTTCGCCGCGGTGGTCGGCGGGTTCGTGCTCCCGGCCGGCGCGACCGTGTCGGGGACCGTGGTGGCCGGCAGCTTCGAGCGCCACGAGGTGAGGTCGTACGCCTGGTTCATCGTGTCGAGCACGACCTGTGCGATCTGGTCGCCGCCGGCCCGGGTGAAGTGGATGCCGTCGGGCGTTCGGACCTGAACACCGTTGAGGAAGTCGGCGTAGCTGCCGTTCTCGTCGCGGAACCGGTCGTAGATGTCGATGTAGTAGACGCGTCCCGGCCGCTTGGCCGCCTCTTCCCTGTAGATGTCGTTGACGATGCGGTAGCGCGTCTCGGACCGCTCCTCGTTGCGCATCATCGGAGCACCCATCCAGAAGAGCACGCGGCCGCCGGTGCCCGTGATGACGTCCATCATCCCGCCGACGCGGCGGTGGTACTCGTCGATCCACTCCGGGCTCCCGAACGGTCCCACGCCGCCGTCGCCGGTGAGCGTCTGGTCGTCGTTCGAGCCCATGGTGATCACCACGGCGTCGGGGTTGTCCTGCGCGATGACGTCCTGCATGTGGGCGGGCCAGTTGAACACCTCGGGGCGCGCGAGCCCGGTGGCGACCTGGCCGTCGACGTTGCTGCCCACCACGTCGACCACCTCGGCGCTCGGCGCGAGGTTCACGAACGACTGGCCCGGCACGATCGACAGCGAGTCGCCGCCGACCCACACGTCGAGCCGGTCGGTGGGCGAGAACGCCTTCTTCTTCGGCGGCAGGGTGGTGGCGGTCGTGGTGTCGACGGGGTCCGTGGTGGTCGGGTCGGGCAGCGACGCGTCGATGTCGTCGTCGCCGCTGCGGCCCGAGATCGCCTGCAGCCCCTTGCGGAGCTCGTCGATCCGCAACGCGTGGCTGACGTCGTAGAGCGGTTCCGCGAAGAACCGCGCGGCGTCGCGCCGGAACCCGACCGCCTGACCGTTCGCGGTCTTGCGGATGCCGGCCGCGTTGAGCAGCCCGCCCACGAGCGCCGCGACGATCATCACCACGATGACGTGGCCGGCCGGCAGCGGTCGGCGGCGGGCGACCCGGTTGGACGGGTGCGCGTTGCCCGGAGGTCGGGTGGCGGTGCTCATCTCAGAACCGGAAGTAGATGAACGGGGCCACGCCGCGCGGGCCGAGGGTGTTGATGCCCATGAGCGCCACGCCGAGCACGACGCCCATGGCCACCGGGGACAGGCGGGAGAATCCCGACATCAGGCGGGCCGTGAAGCCCTTGGGCACGAACTGGCCGCCGACGCCGATCACGATCGCGAGGATCACCCCGAAGGTCACCTGCGGCGACGCGTCGAGCCAGTTGGCCGGGTTGATCATCCGCAGCAGGTAGTCGATGGCCCGGGTCAGCGACTCGGCCCGGAAGAAGATCCAGGCCAGGCAGACCACGTTGAAGGTGACGATCCGCTGCCGCCAACGCCGTCCGGCGGTGTCGGGCAGGTCGGGAAGGCCGCGGGCGGTGCGCACGGAGCGGCGCCAGTGCTCGATCGACAGCACGGCCCCGTGGATCGCGCCCCACACCACGAACGTCCACGCCGCGCCGTGCCAGAGGCCGCCGATCACGAAGGTGAGCATGAGGTTGCGGTAGGTCGTCTTGTTGGTGCCCCGGTTCCCGCCGAGCGGGATGTAGAGGTAGTCGCGCAGCCACCGCGACAGCGTCATGTGCCAACGCCGCCAGAAGTCCTGCAACGAGGTGGCGGTGTACGGGCTGTCGAAGTTGAGCGGGAACCGGAAGCCGAGCAGCAGCGCGAGCCCGATCGCCATGTCGGTGTAGCCGCTGAAGTCCGCGTAGATCTGGACCGCGTACCCGTACACGCCGACGAGCAGCTCGAGCGACGAGTGCCGGCCCGGCGACGCGAACACCTGGTCGACGATGTGGGTCGCGAGGTAGTTCGCGATCACGACCTTCTTGAACAGCCCGATGAAGATGAGGAAGAACGCCCGGCTGGCGTCGATGCGGCGCGGGTCCTTCGGCTCCTCGATCTGCGGCATGAACTCGCTGCCGCGCACGATCGGCCCGGCGACCACGTGGGGGAAGAACGAGAGGTAGGTCGCGAAGTTGATCAGCGGTCCCGGCTCGAAGTCGCGCCGGTACACGTCGATCACATAGCTGAGGGCCTGGAACGTGAAGAACGAGATGCCCACCGGCAGCGCGACGTTGACGAGCGTGTTGCCGGAGCCGACGCCCACCGTCCCCAGCACGTCGCGCGACGACTGGATGAAGAAGTCCGCGTACTTGAAGTAGCCGAGGATCGCGACGTTGAACGCGACCGCGCCGAACAGGATCGCGCGGCGGCGGCTCTCGATGTCGGTGCGGTGGATCGAGCGGGCGAAGAACTGGTTGACCACCGTCGAGACGGCCAGCAGGAAGACGAAGTGCCAGTCCCAGTAGCCGTAGAAGAAGTAGCTCGCGGCGAGCATGAAGATCTTCCACCGCTGGCGGGTGGGCATGAGGATCCAGCTCGTCGGCAGGACGACGAAGAAGAAGAGTGCGAAGGTGACAGTGGGGAACAGCATCCGTTCGCCCGATCGGATCCGGCAGGGGCGGTCATCATCCCACCGCGATCGGGGTCAACCACGGCACTTCGCCGCGTTGCCTGCCGGGGCACGGCTGTGTGTCTCACAACAGTGGAACGGGGATCCGTTCCGGGGGCTCGCCTCGCTTCAGGCCGACGCTGATGCGCCGGATCGCCCGCGCGCTGGCGCGCCAGCCCACCACCGCCCACGCGTGGGTGTCCTCGTCGGCGGTCGCGCGAATCGTCCACGGCCGCCGGAAGAGGATCCGGCTCACGACCGCGATCCCGGCGAGGACCAGCACCAGGACCAGGTCGGCCGCGAAGACGAGGGCGGGGAGGACGACGATCCACAGGACCGCGAGGACGATCACCGCGAGCACGGCGAGGAGGACGACGGCGAGGATCGCGCCGATGGGGCCGTCGGCGTCGGGCACAGCGAGATCACCGAGGTGCCCGAGCCCCTCCCACCAGCCGCGGTCGTCTGCGGGCTCCCCGTCCACCCGCGGTGCCCAGAGCTCGGCGTCCTCGCCGCGTTCGCTGCGGCGGAGGTTCCCGAACGCGAGGCCGACCCAGCGCGGAGGACGGGGGAGCCATTGGCGCGCGATCGTCCACTCGACGCCGTCGGGGCCGGCGACGTGCTCACGACCGAAGGTGCGTGCCGGGTTCATCGCTGCTGGCGGCGTCCCCGCTCCACGACGTCGGCGCGGCGGCGTTCCACCTCGGCGAAGTCGACCGCGTACGTCCGGAACACCTCGCGCTCGTTCGCGAGCGCGTCGCCCACGGTGAGGCGCGCGTTGGTGTCGTAGAGCGCCTTGAGATGGCGAACGGCCCGGGGATCGTTGCCGGCGATGTCTGCGGCGAGGCGCCGGGCCGTGGGCAGCAGATCCTCGTGGGGGACCACGTGGTTGACGAGCCCGATGCGCAGTGCCTCGGCCGCGTCCACGAAGTTGCCGGTGAGGCTCATCTCCTTGGCCTTGCGCAGGCCCACGGCCATCGGGAGGAACACGCTCATGCCGCCCCCGGGAGTGACCCCGACGCGGGCGTGGGTGTCGCCGAACGCGGCCCGCTCGGACGCGATCAGGAAGTCGCAGCCGAGGGCGAGCTCGAACCCGCCGGTCACCGCGGGACCGTTGATCGCACCGATCACCGGTGTGGTCATCTTCCAGACGGCGTCGATCGGATTGTCGGGAGTGCCAGCGGGCACGCCGTCCGGCGTGCCTTCGGGGCCAGAGCCTCCGCCGCGCAGGTTCTCACCCCCGCCGCCGAGCTCGCGCAGGTCGAGGCCGGCACAGAACGCGGGATCGGCGCCGGTGAGGACGACCGCAGCGACGGTGTCGTCGAGCTCCGCGGCCCAGAGCGCGCGGGCCGACGCGCGGTGCAGCGCGGTGTCGAGCGCGTTGCGGGCCTCCGGGCGGTTCAGCGTGACGGTGCACACACCGCCGTCGGTCGCGACGAGGACGAGCTCGCTCGTGTCACTCATGCCGCGGACCGTACTCCGGCGCGCCTCAGTGGATGGCGTAGACGATCGACACCTGCACCGCGACCTCCTCGGAGCCGGGCGCGATCGGCACCGAATCGGCCTGGGACTTCGTCGCGGCCTCGGGGACGATGACCGGGCCGACGTCCATGCTCGACTCGGTGATCGTGCGCACCTCGCCCAGCTCCACACCCGCGGCGCGGGCCAGCTGCTCGGCCTGGCTCCGGGCCCGCTTCACGGCTTCGGCCCGGGCCTGGGCCACGAGGTCGCTCGCGTCGTCGAACCCGAACGACACGCCCTGCATCACCACGTCGTCGCCGCCCGCGCCGGCGGCCTGGTCGATGAGGCTGCCCGCCTTGGCGAGCTCGCGCAGCTGCACGGTCACCTGGTTGCTCACCTGGTAGCCGTTCACGTCGCCGGAGTGGTCGTCGTACGTCGGGCCGATCGAGAAGCTCGACGTCTGGATGTCCTTCTTGTCGACGCCCCCGTCGGTGAGCACCTCCATCACCTTGCTCGCCGCGGTGGTGTTGCGGTCGAGGGCCTCGCCCACGGTCCGGCCCCGGCTGGTGACGCCGAGCGTCATCGTGAGGACGTCGGGCACGCCCTGGACCCGGGCGATGCCGGTGGCCACCACGGTGCGGGTCACCTCGGTGGGCTCCGTGGCGACGGGGACGGTGCCCCGCCGGTCGGCCCGACCGGTGCGGGCCGAGGCCGGGGCGGCGGTGGTCGCCACGAGCACCGCCACGAGCGCGGTGGCCACGGCCGCGCCGAGCGCGGGGACGGCGGACCGCCGGGAGCGGCGGGAGCGGCGGGAGCTGGGGGCGGGGCGGGAACGGTGGGACACGGTCGGACCTCCTGTGGTGCGAGGTCTGACGGACGCCGGCGCCTCCCAGTTCCCGGGACGCGCGATCTTGACGGATTGAATCCGGATACGTAATATCCGGAATATGCGCCTGCCCGAAGGAGTCGAGTGGGGGCTGCACGCCGTGGTCCTCCTCGCGCTCACACCCCCCGGCGCCTGCCTGTCCGCGGCCCGCATCGCCGAGTACCACGGCGTGCCCGCGCCCTACCTGGCCAAGCACCTCCAGGCGCTGGCGCGCGCCGGCGTGCTCGAGTCGGTGCCCGGCGCGCGGGGCGGCTACCGGCTCGCCCGGCGCGCCGAGGAGATCCGGATCGTCGACGTGGTCGAGGCGCTCGACGGTGACACCGCGTCGTTCCGCTGCACCGAGATCCGGCGCCGGGGCCCGGCGGCACTGCCGGCCGCCGAGTACCGCGTGCCCTGCTCGATCCACGCGGCGATGCTGCGGGCCGACGCCGCGTGGCGGGCCGAGCTCGCCCGCACCTCGGCGGCCGACCTCGCCCACACGGTGCTCGCCACGTCGTCGCCGCGCGGGCTCGAGCTCGGGGCCGAGTGGCTGGCCGGGGTCACGGCGTCGTGAGCCACGCGGTGTTCGTCACGGGCGCCACCGGCGTGCTCGGCCGCGCGACGGTCCCGCGGCTCCTCGTCGCAGGATGGTCGGTCACCGCGGTCGCGCGCTCCGACGCCGCGGCCGACGCGTTGCGCGCGGCGGGCGCGCAGCCGATCGCGGTCGACCTGTTCGACACCGACGCGGTTGCCGCTGCCCTCGCCGGTCACACCGCGGTCATGCACCTCGCCACGAGCATCCCGCCCCTCGCCCGCATGCGGAAGCGCGACGCGTGGGTCACCAACGATCGGCTGCGCGTCGACGCGACGCGCCACCTGCTCGCCGCCGCCCGCGTCCACGGGATCGACCGGTTCGTGAAGGAGTCGATCACGTACCCGTACCTCGACGGCGGGGAGCGCTGGCTCGACGAGGACGCGCCGCTCGATCCCGCCGAGGCGTGGCGCGCGACCCTCTCGGGCGAGGAGCTCGTGCGCGAGTACGCGGCCGAGGGCGGGAGCGGCGTGGTGCTGCGCTTCGGGGCGCTCTACGCGCCGGACGCGCGCTCCACGGAGGAGTACCGCACGCTCGCCCGCCGGCACATGGCTCCGTTCCCCGGGCGGGCGGAGGCGTTCGTGAGCTCGATCCACGCGGACGACGCCGCGACCGCGCTCTGCCTCGCGCTCGACGTGCCCGCGGGGACGTACAACGTGGTCGACGACCGACCGGTGCGCCGACGCGAGTACGCCGAGGCCTTCGCCGCCGCGTTCGGCACGCCGCGGCTGCACCTCGTCCCGGGGGGCGTGACGCGCGCGCTCGGGGGCGACGGCGCGCGCGGGCTCGCGGCATCGCAGCGCGTCACCAACGCCGCGTTCCGCGCCGTCACCGGGTGGATGCCGGTGTGGACCGACGCGTGCATCGGCTGGGAAGCCATCGCGAAGCTCACGACGGAGGAGGGCCCATGAGCCCCGCACTGCGATTGCCCGCCCGGATCGTCCTCGCGTACCTGGCGATCTCCGGCGCGCTCGTCGGCCTGTGGGCCGGGCTCGCGCCCCGCTCCTTCTACGACGACTTCCCCGGCCTCGGCCGGGTGTGGGTGGCCGTCGACGGCCCGTACAACGAGCACCTCGTGCGCGACGTGGGCTGGCTCAACCTCGCGCTCACGGTGGCGACGGTGTGGGCCGCGGTCACGCTGACCCGCGGTCTCGTGATCGCGGTGCTGGCGGCCTGGCTCGTCACCGGCCTGGCGCACCTGCTGTACCACGTGGCCAATCCGAGCGGCCTGGGCACGGGGGACCGGGTCGCCGAGCTGGCCAGCCTGGCGGTCGCTCCGGTGCTCGCGGGGGTGCTGCTGGTGCTCGTCGCGCTCGACGGATCGAGGGCTGGATCGAGGGCTGGATCGAGGGCTACCGGCGACCGGCGTTGGGCCGACGGCCGTGGTTCGCCTTCTTCCGGCGGGCGTTGAGCTTGCGCTTCTTCGTCTTCTTCGACACTGGGAGCTCCGGTCGGTGCGTACGGACCCGACAGGCTAGGTGACGGGGCCCGGGACTGCCGAGCCGCGGTGGCGAGGAGGGGCGATCGCGGGTCGGTCGGGCGCTGTCCGGAGGTGATCAAGACGAACCCTCCCCCCGCCGATATCCTCCTGGGACCGCCGCCCGGTCCCCCCGAGCGGCCCGCGACCTCCCGAGAGGCCCACCGAGCGATGACGGAGCCCACCGCGTGAACCGGCGTCGCCTCCAGGTCTTCGGCCTCGTCGGCGTCGCCGTGCTCCTGTTCGTCGCCTGCACCCCGGAGCCGCCGGCACCCCCGCCCCCGCCGTCCCCAGACGGGACGATCGTGGCGTGGGTGGCACCCGTCGGCGCGATCGTGAAGCGGGGTGATGTGCTCGCGACCCTCTCGTTCGCGGGAACGCCCGGGACGCTGGTTTCGCCGGAGGACGGAAGGGTCGGTTCGAACCGGGTTCCGGCGGGCGGGACCTTCACGCCCGGCACCGTGGTTGCCGAGCTCGTGGACCCGCGTGCGTCCTTCTCGACGGTCGCCTCGTACGTGACCATCGCGGCCCCTGGCGCCGTCATCGCGTCGACGGTGGCCGGCGCCGGCCCGGCGGGGTACGCGTACAAGAGCGGAACGTCGATGGCCACGCCGTACGTTTCGGCGGCGATAGCGTTGCTTCGCGCGAAGTGTGGGGAGATCACCCCCGCTCAGATCCGAGCGGTGCTCACGTCGACGGCCGAGGACCTCGGTGCACCCGGAACAGACTCGTCCTTCGGTGCCGGGTTGCTGCACGTCGACGACGCTCTCGCAGCCCCGTGCCCCCCGGCCCTGGGCGTGGCCGCTTCCGAGTCCACGACCGCGGAAGCCGATGGCTCCGCAGCGACGACTCCGAGTTCGACGTCGGGCCCGAGTGGAACGACCTCTCCGACTGCCGCGACTCTGCCGACAACGACGACCACGACCGCGGCGGTCACGACGACCGAGGCTCCACCCGCGTCCGAGGTACCGGCCGCCGCGACCGAGACCACTCCGGTGACCGGGCTGGCGGACACCAGCAACCTGTGCCGGACGCCGGTGTCGGGCGCGTCCGGATCCGAGGCGTCCGGTTCCGGCGATCCCACCTTGGCGAATGCCGATTCGTACTTCGCGGTCGTCGAGGACGCCGACGGCCAACGACATGTCGAGACCTTCCATGCCAAGAACAGCGACGAGAAGCACGAGGAGGTCGATGGGCTTCGCCGTCGCGGCCTGGGCGTGGTGTCAGTCGAAATGGACAGCGTCGTTGTGGCACTTTCGATCGACGACCCGATGTTCCTGGGGCCCCCATTCGCGGCGTTGGGTCCGCAATGGGGGGTTAACCGGGTCGGCTTCGAGGCTGCGTGGGGCAACGTCTCGACGCTCGCGCAGGGTCAAGGCATTCGTGTGGCGGTGCTCGACTCGGGCGTCTACGCCGACCACGAGGACCTGGGCCGCACCGAGACAGGAGGGAACGTGGCACCTGGGGCCGACTGCGTCACCACGGCTCCGACCCCACCGGGTGATGGCCGCGCCGACTCCGGCACCCATGGAACCCACGTTGCCGGCATCCTCGCTGCGCGCGACAACAACCTTGGGGGGATCGGTGGTGCGCCGAAGGCAACGATCGTTCCGGTTCAGGTCCTGAGCGGGGGGACCGGAAACATGTCGGACGTAGTCGCCGGCATCTATTGGGCGGCCAATCCGGCCAAGGGCAACGCCGACGTCATCAGTATGAGCCTCGGTGGCGGTAATGGCACAGGCCTGTCGGACGCGCTCGACTATGCGGCTTCGCAGAAGGTCACTGTGGTCGCGGCCGCCGGGAACGACGGGCGTTCCGGCAACACGCTCTACCCGGCCGCTTACGCGAGCAGCAAGGCCGGGGTCATCGCGGTGGCGGCCACGGCCCAGCGACTCGATGTCCCCATGCCCAAGGCTCCCTGAGCCCCGCGCGTCCGCGCTACGTGGGTGGGACCGGCGGCACGAGCCCGTAGGTCCACACGGTCTTCTCGACCCGCTCGGCGATGCGCCAGCCGTCGGCGGTGCGCACGATCTTGTCGTGGTACTCGCCGCCGCAGAAGAACGTGGTGCCGTCGCCCATCACCATCGGGTTGAAGAACGCCGCGACCGAGGTGGCGGCGTCACCGTCGAGGCTGACCCGGCGGTTCGCCACGATGTGCTGGTACGCGGGGAAGTTGGGGAGCACGTCGGACAGCCACTTCTTCACCGTGGCGAAGTCGCCGGCCACGCCGCCCGCGCTCGTGTAGTCGACGTGCGCGTCGGGGGTGAAGACCTCGTCGAGCAGGTCGAACGTCTTGTTGTCGATCGCGGTCGCGTAGCGCGTCAGCAGCTCGTCGATCTCGAACCGGTCGATCAGCTCCTCGAGCGTCGGTCGGGCCATCGGTGGTCCCCCCATCTCGGCCCTTCGGGCACGGGTAATCGGAATCGGCGTGAGTCTGACACGTCTACCGTCGAACGATGTCGGCGCGGCGGGTGCTGGGTGTGCGCGGGTTCCCGATGCTGCTGGCCGGGGAGACGATCAACGCGACGGGGAGCTGGGTCGCCGTCATCGCGATCTGGGGCTTCGCCGCGTTCAAGTTCGACGCCGGCCCCGGCGACCTCGCCCTGCTCTTCGTGGTCCTGTCGGTGCCGGGCGCGTTGCTCGGCCCGCTGCTCGGCGTGCCGATCGACCGGTTCGGCCCGAAGCGCATGCTCGTGGTGGCCAACCTGCTCGGCATGGTCGACGCGATCGCGTTGACCCGGGCCCACAGCTACCTGTCGATCATCCTGCTCGCGCTCCCGCTCGGCCTGATCGAGGCGCTCGCCGCCGCGTCGCTCGACTCGATCCCGCCCCGGCTCATGGACGACGAGCACCTCGTCACCGCGAACGCGTTCCTCGGCGGCGCGCAGGACCTCGCGATCATCGCGGGGCCGGTGCTCGCCGCGGTCGTCAACGCGCACTGGGGGCTCACCGGGGCGTTCCTCGTCGACGCGGGGACGTTCCTCGTCGGCGCGCTCGTCGCGATGGGGCTGCGGGTGCCGCCCGCACTGGCAAGCGCGGAGGAGGCGGAGTCCCCGTGGCGCGAGGTGCGCGCCGGGTTGACCCTCGTGCGCCGCAGCGACGGGCTGCGCTGGACGCTCGGCGTCGTCGGCAGCGTCTACCTGCTGTGGGCACTGTTCGGGCTGCTCGAGCCGCTGTACGTGCGTGACGTGCTGGGCGAGTCCGACACCGTGTTCGCGCTGCTCCAGACGGTGTACGGCATCGGCCTCGTGGGCGCCGGGCTCGCACTCGCCGCCATCGGCGACCGGGTCGCGCGGCCGCGGTACGTCGCGTTCGCCATCGTCGCGTCGGGCGCGACGGCCGCGCTCTACGTCGGGACCCAGTCGTTGATCGTCGCCGGGGTGGGCGTGTTCCTCTGGGGCGCGGACGTCGCGTTCTTCTACGTCCCCGCGAAGACGCTGCTCCAGCGGTACGCGCCGATGGAGTTCCACGGACGGGTGCTGTCCCTGAACCAGTCGCTCGAGCCTGCCGCCGGGATGATCGTGACGCCGCTCGGCGCGTTCGCGCTCGGCGTCGTGGGGGTCCAGCTCCTCGGGGTGCTCGGGGGTGCGGTCGCCGCGATCGGCGGGCTGGTCGCGCTGCGCGTCGGCTGGCGGCTCGTCGTGCCGGCCGCGGGTCCGGTGGACCCGACGGCGGGCTCGTCGCGCGACGCGATCGCGCTGGGTGGCTCGGCCCCGGGCTGAGCTCCGCCCACTCGGTACCCTCGCCAACCATGGAACATCTCGGTCTCGTCGGCTTGT
>JBAZYX010000077.1:0-20581 GCA_041659105.1 Acidimicrobiia bacterium | reverse complement strand
CGCGGCCTTCACCTCGACGAGCAGCGTTTCGCCTCCGGGCAGCGTGACGACCAAGTCGTGTGGAGCAGGGGAGTCGGTGCTCTCCGCCTCGGCTCGGAGGGTCCTCGGAGCCGGGCCAATGGTGCGGAAGGGGTCGACCCCGATCCTGGCTCAAGGGTGTGACCCGGACGGACGACGGTATCGGGACTCGGAGAATGGTCGTCGTGGGAGGTTGGGGGCATGCCCGGCATCGGGAACGAAGCGGCACTGAAGGCCGACGCGCAGGCGGCGCTCGGCGAGGGTGAGACGGTGTTGGCGGCCGGCGTCTTCAGCCTCCAGGACCTTCTGGCACCGACGGTGGCCGGGCAGATGGCCGGCGGGATCGTCGGCGATGCGGTCGGGGGGAGCGCCGGGGGGGTGGCCGGTCTGGTCGTCGGCGGGATCGCCGCTCGGGAGGCCGCGGCCGAGGCGAAGGGAGTCACCGTCCGCCTGGTCCTCGCCGTGACGGAGTCAACGCTCCATCTCCTCCGGTGGGGCGACGGTGACGCGAGCACGCGTGAGGTCATGTGCTTCGACCGGGCTTCGTCCACCGTGGACGTGAAGCACTTCGGGCTCTCGCGGATCGTGACGATCGACGATCCCGTGAGCGGCGCGCACGTGACGCTGCACGCCAGCGTGTCGCCGGTGTCGGCGCAGTCGGGCCCGGACAAGGACGTCCTGGCCGCGATCACGCGCGACCGCTGAGCTCGCGACGGTCAGCCCTCGGTCGCCATGAACGGATAGCGGTAGTCGGTCGGCGGTGCGAACGTCTCCTTGATCGTGCGGGGGCTCACCCAGCGCAGGAGATGACCGGGCGTCCCCGCCTTGTCGTTCGTGCCGCTGGCCCGGCTGCCCCCGAAGGGCTGCTGGCCCACCACCGCGCCGGTCGGCTTGTCGTTGAAGTACAGGTTCCCGGCCGCGTGGCGCAGGACGCGTGCTGCTGCGTCGAGTACCGCCCGTTCACCGGCGAACACCGATCCGGTCAGCCCGTACGGCGAGGTGCTGTCCACCAGACGCACGACGTCGTCGAACGCATCGTCGTCGTAGACGAAGACCGCGAGGATCGGCCCGAACAGCTCCGTGACGAAGAGGTCGTGCGCCGGGTCGTCGGAGCGGTAGATCGTGGGCGGGACGAACCAGCCGTCGCGGTCGTCGGGCACGCGTGACGTGAGGCGCCGCAGCGCGGGATCCGAGTCGGCGCGCGCGCACATGCCGGCCAGCCGCGTGAACGCGGTCTCGTCGATCACCGCACCCATGAAGTTGGACAGGTCGCGCACGTCGCCGACCGGGATCGCGTCGGTCTCGGCCACGAGGTCGGCCTCGAGATCACGCCAGAGGGACGCGGGCACATAGGCGCGGCCGGCGGCCGAGCACTTCTGGCCCTGGTACTCGAAGGCGCCGCGGATCAGCGCGGTGCGAAGCGCGGCGGGGTCGGCGGACGGGTGCGCGAGCACGAAGTTCTTGCCGCCGGTCTCCCCGACGAGCCGCGGGAAGCTCCGGTACCCGTCGAGGTGGTCGGCCACCGTCTTCCAGAGGTGGCGGAACGTCGTCGTCGAGCCGGTGAAGTGGATCCCGGCGAGGCGCGGATCGGTGAGCGCGACCCGGCCCAGGGCCTCGGGGCTGCCGGTCACCATGTTGACCACCCCGGGCGGCAACCCCGCGGCGACGAGCAGCTCCATCGTCACGTGCGCGGCGAGCTGCTGGGTGGTGCTCGGCTTCCACACCACGGTGTTGCCCATCAGGGCCGGAGCCGTGGGCAGGTTGCCGGCGATGCTCGTGAAGTTGAATGGCGTGATCGCGCACACGAAGCCCTCGAGCGGCCGGTAGTCGACCCGGTTCCACGTGCCGGGCGAGCTCAGTGGCTGTTCGTCGAGCACCCGGCGCGCGAAGGCCACATTGAACCGCCAGAAGTCGATGAGCTCGCACGCGGCGTCGATCTCGGCCTGGTGCGCGGTCTTGCTCTGGCCGAGCATCGTCGCCGCATTGAGGCGGTCGCGCCACGGTCCGGCGAGCAACGCGGCCGCGTTCAGGAACACCGCGGCGCGTTCCTCGAACGGCCGGGTGCCCCAGTCGTGGGCGGCCTCGGTCGCGGCGGCCACCGCGCGCTCGACGTCGCCGGCCGTCGCGTCGCGCAGGCGGCCCAGCGTCGCGTGCCGGTCGTGCGGCTGCACGATCGTGCGCCACTCGCCACCTCCCAACGTGCGCTCGGTCCCGATCGCCATCGGCAGGTCGTGGGAATCCGTGGAGAGTCGTCGCAGCTCCGCCTCGAGGCGGGTGCGTTCGGGGGATCCGGGCAAGTAGTCGAGCGCCGGTTCGTTCCCGGCCGGGGGGACGTGCACGATCCCGTTCATCGCGAGGCCTCCTTGTGCGCAGCCGCCAGGCCGTCGGTCAGGCGGCCGAGGGCCCACCCGAGCTGCCCGTCGTCGATCACCAGCGGTGGGGCGATGCGCAGCGTCATGGCGCGCGTCGCGACGACCAACAGCTCGTGGTCCAGGAGCATCTCGCAGACCTGCCGGGCCGGCGGCATCGTGGGCGCGAGGTCGACCCCAGCCCACAGGCCACGGCCGCGAACCTCGCGCACCCACTCGGACGGCAGGGCGCGGAGCCGGTCGTGCAGGGTCTCGCCGAGCCGGGCCGAGTGCTGCTCGAAGCGGCCCGTTTCGAGCAGCTCGACGACCGCCCGGCCGACGGCGCAGGCGAACGGGTTGCCGCCGAAGGTGCTGCCGTGCGATCCGGGCTCGAACAGCCCGAGCACGTCCCAGTCGCCGACCACCGCGGACAGCGCCACGATGCCGCCGCCGAGCGCCTTGCCGAGCAGGTAGAGGTCGGGGACGACGCCGTCGTGGTCGCACGCGAACATGCGTCCGGTGCGGCCGAGCCCCGACTGGATCTCGTCGGCGACGAGCAGGACCTGCTGTTCGGTGCACATGCGCCGGAGGCCGGCGAGGAACCCGTTGGGCGGGACGATGATGCCCGCTTCGCCCTGGATCGGCTCGACGAGCACCGCGACCGTGGTCTCGTCGATCGCGCCCGCCACCGCGTCGAGGTCGCCGTAGGGCACCACCCGGAACCCGGGCGTGAAGGGCCCGAAGTCGCAACGAGCGGCGGGATTGGTCGAGAAGCCGACGATCGTGGTGGTGCGACCGTGGAAGTTGTTCTCGAACGCCACGATGCTCGCCGCGTCGGCCTGCACGCCCTTCGTGCGGTACCCCCACCGGCGGGCCGCCTTGATCGCGGTCTCCACCGCTTCGGCGCCCGTGTTCATGGGCAGCACGACCTCCTTGCCGCACAGCGCGGCGAGCGCGTCGCAGAAGGGACCGAGCTGGTCGTTGCCGAACGCCCGACTCGTGAGGGTCAGCCGGTCGAGCTGCTCGCGGGCGGCGGCCACGAGGTGGGGGTGGCGGTGTCCGAAGCTCAACGCCGA
Source organism: Acidimicrobiia bacterium (assembly GCA_041659105.1). Classification (GTDB taxonomy): domain Bacteria; phylum Actinomycetota; class Acidimicrobiia; order IMCC26256; family PALSA-555; genus CAIUKV01. Next base: position 17,139 of record JBAZYX010000077.1, on the reverse strand, counting down.
GTAGGCCGAGAACAGGTCGAGGAAGCGCCGGCCGGCGTCGTCGTGGACCCACACGCCGTCACCGTGGACGAGGCGGACCGGGAACGGCGCGTAGTTGCCGGCGACGTGCGTGTCGTCGGCGGGGAGTGCAGTTCCAGCGGACAACTCGGCTCCTCAGGGAGGGTCAGCGGCGCTCGTGCGGGCCGACGAGCTCGGTGGCGCACTCGTCGAAGAGTGCGTGCAGGTCCTCGGTCGACGCGGCCCCGGCCTTCCCGATGGCGACGATCCGGGTGCGTGGTGTTCGCTCGCCCCACTCGTCGGCGATCGTCACCTCGACCCGGCGGCCGACCACGTGCAGCACCGCCCGTCGGCCGGGGTCGTCCTGGGTCAGGATCACGCCCTTGGCCCGGTAGATGTCGGCCGGGAGCTTCTTGGCCGCGTCGCGCAGGGCCGTGAGCGAGAGCGGACGGTCCGTCTCGTAGCTCCACGTGTCGAAGACGCGGGCGTGGTCGTGGTCGGGGTGCGTGCAGGCGCGCTCGTCCCGAGGCGCGTCCGCGCGCGCCGGGTCGAACCGGCCGACCGAGAGGAGCACCGGCATCGGCACGTCGGCGTGGCTCGTCTCGATGAGCCGGTAGCGGTGGAAGCGATCGTCGAGCCACGCCGTGATCCGCGCGATCTCGTCGCGGTCGACGAGGTCCACCTTGTTGAGGATCACCATGTCGGCGCAGGCCATCTGGAAGATCTTCAGCTCCATCAGCTCCGGCACCGCGAACACCTGCTCGGCGTCCACGACGCAGAGGATGCTCTCCAGGCGGAGGAGCTCGTGGAGGCTGGGACTGTTGAACGTCTGCGCGATGCTCGCCGGGTCGGCCACGCCGCTCGCCTCGAGCACGATGTACTCCGGGCGCTCGGGTCGGTTGACCGCTGCGATCGCCGTCTCGACCAAGTCGTCGCGGATGGTGCAGCAGACACAGCCGTTGGCGAGGCTGACGACGTCGCTCTCGACGCCGATGACCAGGTCCGCGTCGATGTTCACCGCACCGAAGTCGTTCACGAGCACCGCAACGCGCAGGCCGTGGTCTCCGTTGAGGATGCGGTTGAGCAGCGTCGTCTTCCCCGCACCGAGGAAGCCGGTGAGGATCGTCACCGGAACCGACGACGGCATCGTCACTCGGGCTTCCCCGCGTCGGTCTGGGACGGCGGCGCGAGCATGTTGCGCATGTTCAGCTGGAACTCCTCGTCGGCCGGGCGCGCCCACGGCCGCATCTGGTCCGGCGGCGTGAACAATGCCGGGTCGATCTCCAGATCGCGCACCGACTGCTCCTGATTGGCGAGGACCGGGTTCTTCACCGTGATCGGCTCGTCCGGCATGTCCTGTAGCACGTGCTCCTGGAGCCATTCCGGGGACGGACGCTGGAGGTTCGTGGTGTCGGGGAGCGCGGCTTCGCGGATCCAGACCCGATCCTTCGTCACGTTGACGACCGTGTGGTCGATGCCGAACGCGAACAGGCCCTTGTAGTGCAGCCGGACGCCGGCCAACATCTCGCCCACGAGCTCGCGGTCGTACGAGACGTGCGTCGCCATCGCGAGACGCGGCTGCACGAGGTTGGCCAGGTAGCCGACGGCATAGTGCGGCGAGTGGTAGTTGTCGATCACGTACGCGCCGAACAGCGGCGAGACGCCCTGCTTCAGCGCCCACAGGTTGACCATGTCGACCGCCATCTCCGAGACGAAGACGTCACAGCCCTTGGCGTACTCGGCCGTCAGCTGGTCGGGCTTGCCGTCGCCGGTCCAGACGAACGAGAGCCCGTTCCAGTCGAGCCGATACGCGGAGGCGCCGTCGATGGCATGTGAACGCCGCCAATGCGTCACCTTCACGCCGTCCTGGTCGTAGCAGACGCCGCCGTCGTCCTTGTAGTCGAACTCGGTGACGTCGATCTCGTAGCCGTCGGCCATCGGGCCGATCGCCCAGGAGCTCGTCCACTTGCCCATCGCCTTGAGGCCCTCGCACATGGCCTGGGTGCCCATGTCCGGCGTGCGACCCGACGGTCCGATGACGCGCAGCGGCTTCCAGCGCCCGTTGAACGGTGCGAACTGCCACAGGTACGGCAGGTCGCCGTAGTGGTCGATGTGCAGGTGACTGATGAAGATGTCGTTGATCTCGGGCACCGGCACCTGGTTGGCGATGATGTTGCGCAGCGATCCCGGCCCGAGGTCGAAGAACAAGCGCTTGGTGCCGCCCAGCTCGACCATCATGCACGTGCTCGCCTGCGAGATCCGCGGTGGCCATGGGTTGCTGCCCATGAAGATGATGCGCATCTCGTCGGGACCGAGCGGTTCCGACTGGGGGAAGTAGTTGTTGCGGTTCTTCACCGACGGCGTCGGCAGGTAGTAGGGCGGCATCGACACGCCGGTCCCCGGAGGCGCCCCGTAGGCGTTGTGGTCGTCGGTCGGTCCGGCGGGTGTCTCCATGGCTTCCCAACCTTCGGTCGGCGTCGCTGGGTGTGCACAGGCCTACCGAACCGGACGGACGCCATCAAGGGGCAAAGGTCCCGTACGGGGTGACGGTGTGCCGCGGCGCGGCGCACGCGGGCGCGAGTACGGTCCGCATGGCCCGGCGACGCGATGCAGGGGGAGTATCGACATTGCGCGTCAGCACGTTCGCGGGGTACCGGCGCTCGTGGATCACCGGCGACATGATCGCCGGTCTCACCGTGTGGGCGGTGCTCGTCCCCGAGGCGCTCGCCTACGCGACGATCGCGGGCGTCACGCCGGTCGTCGGTCTCTACGCCGCGCCACCCGCGCTCGTGCTGTACGCGGTGTTCGGGTCGTCGAGGCACCTGGTGACCGGTCCGATGGCCGCGACGGCGGCGCTCTCGGCCGCGGCGGTCGCCGACCTGACCACCGGGGGGCCGGCCAACTTCGCGGCGTTCACGGCCGTGCTGGCGCTCGTCACCGGGGGGCTGGCGCTGCTGGCGGGGTTGTTCCGGTTGGGGTTCGTGGCCAACTTCATCTCGGAGTCGGTCCTGAAGGGCTTCATCATCGGGCTGGCGCTCACGATCATCGTCGGCCAGCTCCCGAAGCTGTTCGGCGTCCCGAAGGGGGACGGGAACTTCTTCGAGCAGTGCTGGGACTTCCTCGGCCACCTCGGCGACACCGAGTGGCGCACGCTCGTCGTCGGCGGCACGTCGCTCGTGCTCGTGCTGGTGCTGCGCCGGTTCGTGCCGGTCGTCCCGGGATCGTTGGTCGCGGTGATCCTCGGGATCGTCGCGGTCGGCGTGTTCGACCTGGCGCAGCATGGCGTCGACGTGGTCGGCCCCATCGCGAGCGGGTTGCCCGCGTTCGGCCTCCCGCACGGGCTGGACGTGAGCGACTACCTCGCGACGACCGCGGCCGCGATAGGGGTGATGTTCGTCGGCTTCGCGGAAGGGCTCGGGGCGGCCAAGACCTACGCGGCGCGTGACCATTCCGAGATCGACGCCAACCGCGAGCTCATCGGACTCGGGGCGGCCAACCTCGGCTCGGGCCTGTGTCAGGGGATGATCGTGAACGGCAGCCTCTCCAAGACCGCCGTCAACGTGTCCTCCGGCGCGCGTTCGCAGGTCTCGGGACTCGTCGTCGCGGCCCTGACCCTGGTCACGCTGTTGTTCCTCACCGACCTGTTCGAGGATCTCCCCGAGGCCACGCTCGCCGCCGTGGTGATCGCCGCGCTCGTCGAGCTCGTCGACTTCTCGGCGCTGGCGCGCCTCTATCGGCTCTCCACGAATCGGCTCGGCGAGATCTACGGGGTCGCGGCCCGCCCCGACTTCATCGCGGCGGTCGCCGCGATGCTCGGCGTCTTGATCTTCGACACGCTTCCCGGCCTGTTCATCGGGATCGCGGTCTCGCTCCTGCTGCTCCTGTACCGGGCATCGCGGCCCCACGTCGCCGAGCTCGGCAAGGTGCCCGGGACGGCCCGGCAATTCGCGGACCGTGAACCGCATCCCGAGAACCGAGCGGTCCCGGGGGTGCTCGTCGTGCGGGTCGAAGGCGGGCTGTTCTTCGCCAACGCGGACACGGTCCGACGCGAGCTCCGCGACCGCGCGGTCGGATCAGGTGCGCACGCCCTCGTGCTCGACGCCGCGGCGATCCCGTTCGTCGACGTCAGCGCGGTGACCATGCTCGCCGACCTGGCGCAGGACCTCGAGGCGTCTGGCATCCGTCTGGTCATCGCCCACGACGTGAGCCAGGTGCGCGAGCTGTTCCAGGTCGTGGGCGCGCATGCACTCCTGGACCACCTGTACCCGACCGTCCAGGCCGCAGTCGACGCGGTCTCGTGATCGCGGCAGTGCGCGGACTCGGCGTCGCCCGCTCCGCACTCCTGCGGAACTCCTACGGACGCACCGCCGGGGGATCAGGCGCCTTTCGTGAACAGCGAGATCAGGCGGTCGGTCGCGGCGTCGGCCCACGCGTGCAGGGTGACCTCGTCGGTGCCGCCGATCGGGTGGGGAAGCACCAGCGCACGGGTCTCGGGAAGACCGAAGCTGGCCGAGAGCGTGCGGGCGATCGGCTCGAACCGGGTGGTGGTCACCACCACTGCCGGCTTGCCGGCCTTCTCCAGCTCGATGGCGTCGGTCACCGAGTAGGCGGTGCAGGAGCCGCAGTCGGCCGCGCCGGTGATCACGAGGTCGGCCTCGGCGAGGAGGCGCTCGAAGATGTCGGGAGCGCAGGGGATGGCCGCGTTCGCCGACTCGCCCCGGGGCCCCTTCTTGGTGACCAGCGAGACGGTCGCGCCGGTGCGCGCCGCGAGCGTCTCGGCCGCGCGGGTCATCACCACGTCGGCGTTCGCCTTGCCGTTGTCGAGCACGGCGATGCGCAGCCCGGCCAGGGTCGCGGGAGACGGCGCGAGCCTCACCGCCTCGGGCCCGGGGATCGAGTCGGGGAGATAGACGAGGGTCATCGGCTCAACCTTCCACGGGGAGCGTGACGCTTCGGGTCATGCCCCACGACGGGATCACGAGGGAGTGCTTGCCCGGACCGCCGGCCACGAGCACGCGGATGTTGTCGGCGTCGCCGGTCATGGGGAGCAGGTGGTCGTCGTCGACCGTCTTCATCCACTGCGCCCACGCCAGCTCCCGGAAGTGATGGCGGAACAGCCGTGCGGGCATCCGGGCCCGTTCGTAGAGGTACGACTGCACGTCGGCGCGGGTCATGCCGGTGACGGCGATGCTCTGCGCGTGCTCCGGCCCGAGCACGATGAAGTACTCGCCCTGGCTGATCGGAGCGTTGTTCTGCCCGAGCGACGTCATCGCGGACGCGATCTTGTCGAGGATCAGGTCCGGTGCGCCCGACGCCTCGGCGTCGTGCACGTTGTGCGGTCCCTCGCCACAGTGCACGGTCACGGCACTCGGCGCGTCGACGCCCCGGCTGTGCGGGTACGCCTCCCACGGCGACTCGTCGATGTTCTCCGCCGCGCAGAACGTGTACTTCGCCGGCTGCCCGTGCGTGGCCGCGTCGCCGAACCCGGGCTTCGCGCCGCCCACGTGCAGCATCGCGAGCCGAACCGCGCGCCCGACCGTCGCGTTCGCGCGGTTCCCCGGTCCGAACGCGCCGACGCCCGCGTGGAAGCCCGCGGTCTTGGCGATCTCGCCGTGCACGAGCACGAGCGGCGCGACGAGATGGGTGGTCGCATTGACCCCGCGCAGGTTGACCTGGGGCTGCGCGAGGGCGCGCAGCGCCGTGAGGACCACCGCGAACACCGGCGGTGCGCACCCGGCGAGCACCGCGTTCACCGCCGCCACCCGGCGGGTGACGATGCCGGCGCGCGGCTGCAACGTGAAGAGGACCTCGTCGGGGTCGCCCGCCGCGTGCTCGAGCATGGCGTCCACCCGCTGCGGGGTCGGCGCCACCAGGGGCAGGCCGTCGCCCAGCCCGCGCGCCTCGAGCAGGTCGAAGATCGCCTCGGCGGAGTCGTCGGCGATCTCGACGAGCTCCGGTTCGTAGGTGGTCACCGGCTGACCTGTCACTGGCAGACCTCTCGGGTGGGACCCAGCACCGTGCGGGCGTGCGCCTCGACGGGGGTTCCGTCGAAGAACGCTGGGTTCATGCGCCCGTGGAGCTGGATCGGGTTGTCGCAGGCAAAGGCGCGGAACTGGTCGGCGTCGAGGCGGCCGTCGTCGACGAGCTCGTACGCCTCGTGCACCACGTCGCGCATGTCGGGCACGTCCCAATGGCCGATGTCGGAGCCGAGCACCGGCCGCAGCACGGCGCCGAACGGGTTGACGTCGGCGGCGAAGGCCCAGCCGACGGTGCCCTCGTCGGCCTCGCACCCGAAGTAGAAGCGGTCGAACAGCGCGGCGAGGTCGGCAGCGTCGCGCGCGCCGCTCGCGCGGAAGTCGTCGCGCTCGGCCGGGGGGTTGTCGCTCTGGCCGAGCATCGACCGGCGTACGGCGTCGTCGGCGAAGCGTGCGCCGCCGTAGCGGGTCACGAGGTCGTGCCACTCGTCGGTGTCGATCCGCGTGGGGTCGAGGGCGTCGATGTTGGTGCCGCCCCGCTTCTCCCAGCGGGCGACGAGGTCGAAGAGCAGCTGCACACCCCACGCCACCCCGCACTCGAGGAAGCCGAAGTTCAGCGTGGGGAACCGGTGTGGTGTGCCGCCGAACACGAGGGCCTTGGCGAACGCGTCGCTGCTCGCGGCGAAGTTGCCGATGTGGTTGAACATGTAGCGCGACGACGACTGGCGCAGGTGCAGACCCATCGTCGGCGAGTGCACGGTGACGGCCACACCGAGGTCGGTGAACCGTTGCCACAGCGGGTCGTAGTCGAACGGGCTGTCGAGGGCGAGCACGTCGGTCCAGGCGCGGCCGTCGGGCGCGGTGCGCGTCACGTAGCTGTTGAGCACCGCGGCCTTGAGGCCGAGGTGGTGCACCGCGTACTCGAGCTCGGCGATCGCCTCGTCGGGCGTGTGCGACGGGATCACCGCCGCGGGCGTGAGGCGGTCGCCGAACCCGTCGCACACCTCGGCGAGATAGGTGTTGAGGCCGCGGCAGCTGGCCCGGCGGATCTCGTCGTCGGGGTGGGCGAAGCACACGAGCCCCACGCTCGAGTAGAGCACGCTGAAGTCGAGGCCGATCTCGTCGAGGCGCTCGTGGAGCAACGCGGGGAGGAACGCGGTCGCACGGTCGAGCGCGTTGGCCGCGACCGACCACCAGGGCGGGATGAACACCCCGGGGGCCCGGTCCGGCACGTCGGTCACCTTCGCGAGCAGCTCGCTGTCGCGTGCGGCGAAGCTCGGCACCGACGACGCGAAGCGGTCGGCCACCTCGTCGCCGCCGACCTTGCGCATGTACTCCACGACGAGGGGGATCGACTCGACGATGTGCCCGTCGACGTCGACGATCGGGTGGTCGAGGTCCAGCTGGCCGCTCACGACGCCACCCCAGCCGGAGCCTGGCGGAGTGCGAGGTCGTCGCAGAGCATCGCGACGAGTCGTGCGAAGCTCTCGTCCACGTCGACCGGGCGCGACATCAGCCCGGCCTGGCGCAGCGTGACGAAGCCGTGGATGCTCGCCCAGATGACGCGGTAGCGATGGATCAGCTCGTCGCCGTCGACGCCGTACGAGCGCAGCACCGCGGCGAGCGGCTCCATGGTGCGCTCCTGGGCCTCGGCCATCTCGGTGTCGTCGCCCGGTGCGCGCAGGCTCGCCTCGTAGAGCCCGGGGTGGGCGTCGGCGAACGTTGCGTAGGTGTCCGCGACCGCGCGCAGCGCGTCGGCGCCGGCGCGCGCCATCACGGCCTCGCGCAGGTCGTCGCCGAGGAGCGCCAAGCCGCGGAGCGCGACCTGGCGGCGGAGACCGTCGATGCCCTCGACGTGTGCGTAGAGCGACTGGCTCCGCATGCCGAGTTGCGAGGCGAGCATCGCCAGGGTGACGTTGCGGAACCCGTGGTCGTCCGCGAGCGCCGCCGCCGCGTCGACCACGGCCGTCTGGTCCAATCCGATCTGGGTTCCCACCGAGGTCCTCGTCTCGTCCGCCCGGGGTGCGGGCTCCCTGAGAGCATCAGTTATAACACTGATGGCCTCAGTCGTGCCCCGGTGCCGTGGGGGTGAAGGTCGCGGGCAGGCGGCGCCAGCCGCCGACCATGGCCCAGTCGGGGTACTCCTCGATGGCCTCGGGGGCGATCACGTAGTCGGGCATGCGCCGGAGCACCGCCGTGATCATCTCCTCGAACTCCATCCGGGCGAGGTGCGACCCGGGGCAGCGGTGGATGCCCACCCCGAACGCGAGATGGCGGTTCGGATACCGGTCGATGACGAACTCGCCGGCGTTCTCGAAGGCCGACTCGTCCCGGCCGGACGCGACCTCGCTCAGGAGCACGCGTTCGCCCTTGCGCATCTCGACGCCCTCGAACACGGTGTCGACCGCGACCGTGCGGGCGTGCGTGCGCGCCGGCGGGTAGTAGCGGAGGAACTCCTCCGTCGCGACGGGCAGGAGCTCGGGGTCCGCGATCAGGCGGGCCCGGTCGTCGGGGTGCTGCGAGAGGTGGATCAACGCCGCGCCGGTGAACGACGTGGTCGTGTCGATGCCGCCGGTCACGGTGAGGAACGCGATCGACTGCGCGACGTCCTCGGAGATCCGCACGCCGTCGATCTCGGTGTGCGCGATCGCGGTGAGCGCGTCGTCGCGGGGCGACGCGATGCGCGCGCGCAGCTCCTCGGTGATGCGGGTCATCACCACGGCGTACGCCTCGGTGGCCTTCCGGTGCTCGGGTGTCCCGTTGGGGTACGCGGAGACGCCGTGGAAGGCGTCGGAGAACCACTGCCACTCCTCGCGCGGGAAGCCCATCCACTCCAGGGTGACGGCGGCCGGGACGGGACAGGTGAGGTCGTTCACCAGCTCGCACTCGCCGCGCTCGACGACCCGGTCGAGGTAGTAGGTGGTCCAGTGCTCGGCGCGGGCGCGCAGGCGCTCCGACGCCTGGGGCGCGAGGATCGGCGCGATCGCGCGGCGGTAGCCCTGCCACGCGGGCGGGTCGGACTCCTCGGGGAGGCACAGGGGCACCTTGCCGTTGCTGAAGGAGATCGCGCAGCGGTCGGGGTCGGTCCGCTCGGACGAGAACCGCTCCCAGTCGCGGAACGCCGCGGCCACGGCGTCGTAGCCGGTGACCACCCAGTGACCGCCGCTGTGCTCGGTCCAGGCGACCGGGCACTCGGCCTCGCGCACCGATCGCCAGGCCTCGTCGGAGTCGCTCCGGCTCCTCGCGGCGCCGAAGTCGAAGTCCACCACCGGACGGGCTGCGTGCGAGTTCGTCCCCACCGCGCCACCATAACGCCTGCCCGATAACGGCGTATATCTCCGACCGAGAACGCCGTTATCGGCTGCCGACCGCCGGCCGGCCACCTGGAACCGAGCCGCGCCGCGTGCTGAGATCCCTCCCACGCACGGGCGAAGGGGCGAAGGGGGACGCATGGCACAGGTGCAGACCGTCACGGGGCCGATCGAGGCCGAGGAGCTCGGGCGCACGCTCGTCCACGAGCACATCGTCATCACGTGGGCGGGGGAGCAGTACGAGCGGAGGGTCGCCTGGACCCGCGCCGACATCGTGGCCCGGGCCGTCGACAAGCTCGCCGAGCTGCGCGACGCCGGGTTCCGCACCTTCGTGGACCCGTGCCCGATCGAGCTCGGCCGCGATCCCGAGCTCTACGCGGAGGTCTCGCAGAAGTCGGGCATGCACGTGGTGTGCACCACGGGCTTCTACACGGAGCACCAGGGCTGGGGCCTGCCCACCTACTGGCGCGCCCGCGACCCCGAGGAGATCGCCGAGCACTACGTGGCCGAGCTGCGCGACGGCATCGCGCACACGGGCGGCATCCGTGCCGGTGCGATCAAGGCCGCGACCGGTGTCGACGTCACCGACGGCGAACGGCGCGTGCTGTCGGGCGCGGCGCTCGCGCAGCGCGACACCGGCGTCGCGATCATCACGCACACCGAGAGCTCGCGCCACGGCGACACCCAGCAGGACATCTTCGCCGAGCACGGCGCCGACCTTTCTCGCGTGCTGATCGGCCACCAGGACGAGCAGGAGGACGTCGCCGCGATCCGCAAGCTCGCGGCGCGGGGCACGTTCGTCGGGATCGACCGCATCGGGCTCGAGGTGATCGCGCCCGACCTCCGACGTGCCGACCACGTCGCCGCGCTCGTGCACGAAGGCCTCACCCGTCAGGTGTGCCTCTCGCAGGACCACATCTGCGTGACGACCGCGCCCCGGCCGTCCTTCTACGTGCCGCCGGAGCTCCGCGAGGCGATGGTGACCCGCAAGGCCGAGATCGACTGGCAGGTGTCGGACCGGCCCTACACCTACATCACGACCGACTTCGTCCCCATGCTGCGCGAGCGCGGCGTCGCCGACGGCGACATCGAGACGATCTTCACCGACAACCCGCGCCGGCTCCTCGCCGGCGGATGACGGGGGACCGGCCCGTGGGCGCCTCCACCATCCGGCTCGACGGCCAGGTCGCGGTGGTCACCGGCGCGGCACGGCCTCGGGCGTGAGGACGCGCTCGCGCTCGCGTCCCGGGGCGCGTCCGTCGTCTGCAACGACGTCGTGGGGAGCGCCGCCGACACCACCGCGAAGGAGATCACCCGACGCGGGGGTGCCGCGGTGTCGGAGCACGGCACGGTGGCGACGCCGGGCGGGGGCGAGGCGATCGTGCGCGCCGCCGTGGACACGTTCGGCACGGTCGACGCCCTCGTCAACAACGCCGGCCAGCTCCGCAACGCCGCGTTCGAGCACATGACCGTCGAGAACGTGGCGCCGCTGGTCGACTACCTCGTGAGTCGCGACTGCACCGAGACGCGCACCGTCTTCTCGGTGGGCGCGAGCCACGGGGCGCGGGTCTTCGTCGGGGCGACCGCGGGCTGGTACTCGCCCGATCCGACGACGATGACGCCCGAGGACGTCGCGGCGAACCTCGACGCGGCGGTCGACCTCGCCGGGTTCGGGATCCCGGACTCGATGAACGAGGCCTCGCGCTTCGTCGCGCAGCACCTCCCGGAGGCCAGGTAACCCTCGATGTCGAGGCGCTCGCCGGCTTCACTACGCTGAGAGCGACGTTCCCGAGAATGGAGAGCCCCATGACCACCCTCGACGCGGCTGCCCCGGTGAGTCACCCGGATCGGTTCTTCATCGGGGGTGAGTGGGTCGCGCCGTCGTCGGACTCGATGATCGACGTGATCGACTCGGGCACCGAGGAGCTGTTCTTCCGGGTCGCGGAGGCCCGGGCCGACGACATGGCCCGTGCGGTGGGCGCGGCCCGGACCGCGTTCGACGAGGGGCCGTGGCCGGGCCTGAGCCATGCGGAGCGGGCCGAGTACCTGCGGGCGTTCGGGCCGGCGCTCCAGAAGCGGGCCGACGCGCTCGCCCAGATCTGGCCGCGTGAGTCGGGGACCGTGCACGCGATCGCGAAGTTCGCGGCGGCGGCGATGCAGAAGGACTTCGACGCGTACGCCGCGCTCGCCGAGACCTTCGCGTTCGAGGAGCCGGCCACACCGTCGATGGGCGGGTTCGGACTGCTGGTGCGCGAGCCCGTGGGGACGGTCGGGGCGATCGTCCCGTGGAACAGCCCTCACGGTCTCATCCCGCACAAGGTCGGCCCTGCGCTGCTGGCGGGCTGCACCGTGGTCCTGAAGATGTCGCCGGAGGCGCCGGGCGCGGGGTACCTCGCGGCCGAGGCGGCCGAGGAGATCGGTCTGCCGCCGGGCGTGCTCAACGTGGTCACCGCCGACCGTGAGGTGTCGGAGCTGCTTGTGCGGGACCCGCGGATCGACAAGATCACGTTCACGGGCTCCACCGCGGCGGGGCGCAAGATCGGCGCGATCCTCGGCGAGCGCATCGCGCGCATGACGCTCGAGCTCGGCGGCAAGTCGGCCGCGGTGATCCTCGACGACGCCGACATCGAGACGGCGGCGGCCACCATCGCCAAGGCGGAGTGCGTGATGACAGGGCAGGTGTGCTCGTCGCTCACCCGCGTCGTGGTGACCCGAGCGCGCCACGACGAGATGGTCGAGGCGCTCGCCGCGGTCTTCGGGCAGGTCCGGGTCGGCGATCCGTTCGACGCGCAGACGCAGATGGGTCCGCTCGCGGTGGCGCGCCAGCGTGACCGCGTGGAGGGCTACATCGCCAAGGGCATCGCGGAGGGCGCGACCCTCGCCGCCGGTGGCCGTCGGCCGCAGCACCTCGACCGCGGGTGGTTCGTCGAGCCGACGGTGTTCGGGAACGTCGACAACGCGTCGACCATCGCGCAGGAGGAGATCTTCGGTCCGGTCCTCAGCGTGATCCCGGCCGCCGACGAGCAGGACGCGGTCCGGATCGCGAACGACTCGATCTACGGGCTGAACTCGTCGGTGTTCACGAGCGATCCCGACCGCGCCTATGCGGTGGCCCGCCGGCTCCGCGCGGGAACGGTCGGCATGAACTCGTTCCGCACCGACTTCGGGATCGCGTTCGGCGGGTTCAAGCAGTCGGGCGTCGGCCGCGAGGGCGGCAAGGAGGGCCTGGGCCACTTCCTCGAGACCAAGACCGTCATCCTCGACGAGCCGCGCTGAACCCATGTGTTTGGACCGTTTGTCGGCCCAGGGCACGACAAAACGTCCAAACACATGGGTTGCGGGGGGCCGTTGATTGGTGCCAGAGTGGGCTGGCACCAATTACGGAGCGACCGGGGAGCACGGGTGAGCGGCACCACCGACCTGTACTACGACCCGTACGACGTCGGCATCGACGCCGATCCCTACCCGGTGTTCCGGCGGCTCCGGGAGGAGGCGCCGCTGTACTACAACGAGCCGCACGACTTCTACGCGGTGAGCCGCTACGAGGACGTCGAGCGCGGCCTGGTCGACAAGGCGACGTTCAGCTCGGCGCGCGGCGGGATCCTGGAGCTCATCAAGTCGGGGCTGGAGATCCCGCCGGGGACGCTGCTGTTCGAGGACCCGCCGGCCCACACGATCCACCGGAGCCTGCTGTCACGGGTCTTCACCCCGAAGAAGATGCTGGCGCTGGAGCCGCAGATCCGCGAGTTCTGCGCCCGGGCGCTCGACCCGCTCGTCGGCACGGACCGGTTCGACTTCATCGCCGACCTCGGCCGCCAGATGCCCATGCGCGTCATCGGGATGCTGCTCGGGATCCCCGAGGAGGCGCAGGAGTCGGTGCGTGATCGCGCCGACGCCGCCATCCGCACCGAGTCGGGGCAGCCCCAGGACCTCTCGGGCGGGTTCGACCCCGCGGCGATGTTCAAGGAGTTCGGCGACTACATCGACTGGCGGGCCGAGCACCCGTCCGACGACCTCATGACCGAGCTGGCGCACGCGGAGTTCGAGGACGAGCACGGCGTCACCCGGCGGCTCACGCGCGACGAGCTGCTCACGTACGTGGCCGTGATCGCCGGTGCCGGCAACGAGACGACCACCCGGCTGATCGGCTGGGCGGGGAAGACCCTCGGCGACCACCCCGACCAGCGGCGCGACCTCGTCGCGGACCCGTCGCTGATCCCGAACGCGATCGAGGAGCTGCTCCGCTACGAGCCGCCCGCGCCCCACGTCGGGCGCTACGTCGCCCGTGACGCGCAGCTCCAGGGGCAGACGGTGCCGGAGGGGAGCGCGATCCTGTTCCTCATCGGCGCGGCCAACCGCGACGACCGCCGGTACGCCGACGGCGACACGTTCGACATCCGGCGCGAGGTCGGCCAGCACCTCACGTTCGGCTACGGCATCCACTACTGCCTGGGGGCCGCGCTGGCGCGGCTCGAGGGCCGTGTTGCGCTCGAGGAGGTGCTGAAGCGGTTCCCCGACTGGGAGGTCGACACCGCCAACGCGAGCCTGGCGCCGACCTCGACCGTCCGGGGCTGGGACACCCTGCCCGCGTTCATCGGAGGAGGAGACTGATGGGACTGCTCGACGGCAAGGTTGCGGTGATCACCGGAGCGGGCTCCGGGATGGCGAAGGCATCGACGAAGCTGTTCGTCGCCGAGGGTGCGCGCGTGGTCGCAGCCGACGTCAGCGGCGCGGAGAACGACACGGCGGCCGAGATCGGCGAGGGCGTGCTGGCCGTGCACTGCGACGTCACCAAGGAGGACGAGGTCGCCGCGCTGTTCGAGGCGGCTGTCGCCGAGTTCGGTCGGGTCGACGCGGTCCTCAACGTGGCCGGGATCGGCGTCGCCGCACCGATCCACAAGTTCCCGATGGAGGACTACGACAAGGTGATGGACGTCGACTTGCGCGGCGTCTTCCTCGGGATGAAGTACGGGATCCCGAAGCTGCGCGAGGCCGGTGGCGGGTCGATCGTGAACTGGTCGTCGATCGGCGGCCTGAACGCGTCGGAGGTCGGGATGCCGACCTCGGTGTACAACGCGGCGAAGGCCGCGGTGGTGTCGCTCACGAAGTCGGCGTCGGCCGAGTACGGGCGCAAGGGCATCCGGGCCAACTGCCTCTGCCCCGGGTTCATCGAGACCGAGATCATGGGCGCGTCCGGGGGCACGAACTTCCCGCACCTGTACGAGAAGGCGTCGCTGGGTCGAGCCGGGCGTCCGGACGAGGTGGCCGAGGTGGCCGCCTTCCTCTGCTCCGACCGGGCCTCGTTCGTGAGCGGCGCGATCATCCCGGTCGACGGCGGCTGGTCGGCGCGGCTGCCTTGACGGCCACCGGCCGGACGCCCGCCGAAGTGCCCGCGGGCGAGGAGGCACCGGCGCGGCGGCGCTACGACAGCCCCGTCCGGCGCCGGCAGGTTGCCGAGACCCGCGCGCGCATCGTGGGCGCGGGCGTGGAGCTGCTGCACGGCACGCCGAGCTGGAACTGGCACGCGCTGACGGTGCGGGCGGTGGCCGAGCATGCCGGCGTGAACGAGCGGACCGTCTACCGCTACTTCACCAACGAGCGCGAGCTGCGCGACGCCGTGCTGGCGCGCATGGAGGCGGAAGCGGGCGTCCAGATCGAAGAGCTCACCCTCGACGACCTCGGCGCGGTCACGGACCGGATCTTCCGGTACGTCGCGTCGGTTCCGGTGCGCAAGCGCACCACCTCCGAGCCGACCGTCGTGGGCGCCGCGGTCCGCCAGCGCGCGGCGCTGCTGCGGGCGGTCACGGAGGCGTCCGACGGATGGTCCGACGACGACCGCCGCATCGCCGCGGCGGTCCTCGACGCGCTCTGGAACGTCGCCGCCTTCGAGCAGATGGTCCTCGGGTGGGGGCTCGATCCCGAGGCGGCGGCCGACGGCATCCGCTGGGCGGTCGGGCTGGTGGCGGACGCGATCCGGCAGGGGGACACGCTCGCCACCGATCGATAACGGTGTTATACGCTGTCTGAGAACGACGTTTCCGGCTGGCACGAGGGGGAGGCCGATGGCCACGGAGCACGCCCAGCCCACGATCGCCGCGTGGTCGGGAGGGGGATCGTGACGGAGCGACTCCCGCACCCGGCGAACATCGACCCCATGGACCTCGTCGACCCGGCGCGGTTCGCGCAGCGCGGCTACCCGCACGACGTGTGGACCCAGCTGCGGGCCGAGGCGCCCGTCTGCTGGTTCGAGCCCGAGGGCTGGCAGCCGTTCTGGGCGGTCACCAAGCACGCCGACATCCAGAACGTGGCGAAGCAGCCGGAGCGCTTCTCCAACGCGCACGGGCTCATCATCATGCCGGAAGGTGCGCCCAGCCAGCCGGCGGAGATGGTCGTCACCCTCGACCCGCCCCGGCACGGCCCGATGCGCGGCGTGGCGATCCGCCGCTTCACCCCGCGCGCGGTCCGCGCGCGCCACGACGAGATCGAGCGCATCACCGTCGAGATCCTCGACGGCGTCGTGGCCTCCGACAGCGCGGACGAGTTCGACTTCGTCGAGAAGATCGCCGCTCCGCTGCCGATCGCGGTGATCTCCTGGATCCTGGGCGTGCCCCAGGCCGACTGGCAGCTGCTGTTCCGCTGGACCAACGAGGTGATCGGCAAGGACGACCCGGAGTTCCGCCGCCCCGGCGAGAGCCCCGGGCAGACCATCCGGCGCGCGCGCGGCGAGCTGCATGCGTACCTCCAGGCCCTCATCGACGAGCGCCGGCGGGAGCCGGCCGACGACATGGTCACCCACCTGATCGACGCCGAGATCGACGGGCGACCGCTCACCGCGGAGCAGCTCCTCAACTACTGCGAGCTCATGGTCGAGGCGGGCAACGAGACCACCCGCAACGCGATCAGCGGCGGTCTGCTCGCGTTCGCGGAGAACCCCGACCAGTGGGAGAAGCTGCGCGCACACCCGGAGGTGCTTCCCGACGCGGTCGAGGAGATCCTGCGCTGGGTCAGCCCGATCATCCACTTCATCCGCTACGCGACCGTCGACAGCGAGATCCACGGCGTGGAGATCCCCGCCGGTGACAACGTGGCGATCTTCTTCGCGTCGGGCAACCGCGACGAGAGCGTGTTCGACGACCCGTTCGCGTTCCGCGTCGACCGCAAGCCGAACCCGCACCTCGCGTTCGGATTCGGCGAGCACTTCTGCATGGGCGCCCACCTCGCCCGGGTGGAGCTCGAGACGATCTACCGCCACCTGCTCACGCGCATGGAGTGGTTCGAGCTCGCGGGCCCGGCGGAGCGCCTGAACTCGAACGTCAACGGCGGGATCAAGCACCTGCCGATCCGCTGCCGGCTCGCGTAGCCGGCTCAGGGGGCACCGCACCGAGGCCCACCCGGGCCGACGTCCAAGGAGGACGACCAACCATGGAATACCGACCGTTCGGAACCACGGGACTCGACGTCTCGGCGATCGGATTCGGCTGCTGGGAGATCGGCGGCGGGTACGGCGGGATCGAGGAGCAGGAGTTCGCGCACGCCATCGGGCGGGCGCTCGACGTCGGCATCAACATCTTCGACACCGCCGAGGGCTACGGCATGGGCACCTCGGAGCAGGCCCTCGGTCGCGCGCTGGGCCGCCGCCGCGACGAGGCGATCGTCGTGACGAAGTTCGGCACCGGCTACCTCGACAAGCCAAACTACCGCGACAGCAGCCGCGAGCGCGTGCTCGCGTCGATCGACAAGAGCCTGGCCAACCTCGGCACCGACTACGTCGACGTGTACTTCATCCACTGGCCCGACTACAACACGCCGTTCGAGGAGACCATGACCGCTCTGGAGGAGGTCGTGGCGCAGGGCAA
>JBAZYX010000076.1:0-20744 GCA_041659105.1 Acidimicrobiia bacterium | reverse complement strand
CCGACGCCACCGAAGGTCTTGGTGACGTCGAGAGAGTTCCCCTCGACCTGGTCGCGGGCGTCTTGATGGTCGGCGACCGCATCGCAACAGCCCCGCCAGTGCTCCATCACCTGACGGAACCCCGATGGCGACAGCTCACGCGCCGCGTCGAGGATCACGTCTTCGTGCTCCGGATAGTGGTCCTCCCGATGCTTCGCGGCCTGCGCCGCGATCTCCACGTGCGCGGCCGAGATGTCACCCGCATCCAGGGCCTTCGCGGTCTGCTCGTGCGCAGCGACATGCCGCGCCGTGCGCACCAACGTCGACGCGTCCTGACGGGTCAACGGACAGCGATGCGCCAACCACGCCACCGGCGAGAGCGCACCATCGAGCGCCCACGCCTGATCCGCATCCCACGCGCCCACAACGGCAATGACGAGCGCGTTCAGCCGCTCCTGCGCCGCCAGCAGCTCGGTGACCTCGGCCGACCGTGCGGCACCGGACCAGCCCGACCGGTCGGCGACGGCGGCGGCCTGCACCGCCTCCCGCAGGCAATGAGCTGACGAACCCACCGACGACATGACCCACCTCCCGGCTGACTCGCAGGCTCGGGCCGGCTGGAGCCGGCGACCCATCGGAGCAACACGCACGGGGAAGTGGAACGCTGCGCCCAGCCTACACGAACACCTGTTCGACTGCAAGCCCACCGCCGAGAACTCCTTCGCGAGCGGTCCCCGAACACGCCCATTCCGCCTGGCCTACGATGCGCGCCGCACCTGACGCTCACGTCATCCACCACCAAGGACGGTCCCCATGCGTGCCCTCGTCTACGGCGTCGCTCCCGAGCCCACCACCGCCGAGCCCACCGGCAACCCGCTGCTCGACGGCCTGGCCCACACCCCCATGGCGCTCCAGGAGGTGGCCGAGCCCACGCTCCCCCGCCCCGACTGGGTGCTGATCAAGCCCCGCCTCACCGGGATCTGCGGCTCCGACGCCAAGCAGGTGTTCATGGACTGGGGCAAGAGCTCCGCCGACGCGTCCATGCCGATGAACCCCATGATCGACTTCTCGTCGTTCCCGCAGGTGCTCGGGCACGAGGTGGTGGCCGACGTCGTCGAGCTCGGCCCGGACGCCGAAGGCCTCGCGGTCGGTGACCGTGTGGTGCTGAACCCGTGGCTCTCGTGCGCGCCGCGCGGCATCAGCCCGCTGTGCCCGGCCTGTGAGATCGGCGATCTGAGCCTGTGCTGGAACTTCACCGAGGGCACGCTGGCCCCCGGCATCCACATCGGCACCTCGCGGGACCTGCCCGGTGGCTACGCGAACGTGATGACGGCGCACGACTCGATGCTGTTCAAGGTGCCCGACTCGATGCCCGACGAGCTCGCGGTGTTCGCCGACCCGTTCGCCGTGTCGCTGCACGCGATCACCCGCCACGCCCCCACCTCCGGCAGCCACGTGCTCGTGTACGGCGCCGGCGCGCTCGGCAGCTGCGCGGTCGCGATCCTGCGCGCGCTCTACCCCGACGTCGAGGTCGGCGTGGTGGCCCGGTTCGACGCGCAGCGCAAGCTGGCCGAGGAGCTCGGCGCGCACCGCGTGTTCGCGCACGAGCCCGCGAAGCAGCTCATCGAGGAGGTGGCCGCGTGGTCCGGCGGCGTGCTCCACGGCGACAACGAGATGCCGATGGCCTACCCCGGCGGGATCGACGTCGTGTACGACACGATCACGCGCAAGGAGACCCTCGAGGTCGCGTCCCGCGTGCTGCGCGCCCGCGGCACGATCGTCAAGGCGGGCGTGCACGGCCCGATGGCGTGGGAGTGGACGCCGCTCTACTTCAAGGAGCTGTCGTGGGTCGGCTCGAACGCGTTCGGGTTCGAGGAGGTCGACGGCGTGCGCAAGCACGGCATCCAGCACTACCTCGACCTCGCCGAGTCGGGCCGCATCGACCTCTCCCCGATGCTCACGCACACGTTCCCGCTCGACGAGTGGCGCGCCGCGTTCACGGCCCTCGCCACCCAGGGCGACACCGGCGCGATCAAGGTCGCGTTCGACCAGAGGTCCTGACGCCATGACGGACGACACCACCTTCGACTGGGCCGGGCAGCGGATCCTGCTCACCGGGGCGTCCTCGGGCATCGGCGCCGCGCTCGCGCGCGAGCTCGCGAAGGCCGGGGCGGTCATCGGCCTGTGCGCGCGGCGCACCGAGCTGCTCGACGCCGTGCTCGCCGACTGCAAGAGGGACTCCCCCGAGTCGCGCGCGTGGACGATGGACCTCGCCGACATCGACGCGATCGACGGCTTCGCCGCGCGCGCGGCCGACGAGCTCGGCGGCGTCGACGTGCTGGTCAACAACGCGGCGCTGTCCAACTTCCACGGCGGTGCGCTCACCACCCCGTGGCCCGACGTCGAGTACCTGATGCGCTGCAACTACCTGTCGCCCGTGCGCCTCACCCGCGCGCTGCTCCCGGCGATGCTCGAGCGGGGCTCGGGCCGGGTGGTCACGGTGTCGTCGATGGCCAAGCAGATGTCGTCGCCGGGCGAGTCGGCGTACTCGGCGAGCAAGGCCGCGCTGTCGGCCTGGTTCGAGGCCACCGCGACCGAGCTGTGGACGAGCGGGGTGCGGTTCCACCTCGTGTACCCGGCGCTGATCGGGCTCGAGCCCGGTGTCGACGCCGACGACTCCGTGGCCGAGACGCCCAACAGCGGCGAGGTGATCCCGGCGCCGGTGCTGGCCCGGGCGATGATGCGCCAGGTCGAGCGCGACGAGCTCGAGCTGTTCATGCCGTTCTCCGCCGGCGACGTGGCCCGCAACCGGGCGCAGGACTTGCCGGCGTCGATCGCGATGATGGCCGCCTGGTACGCCCGCACCAACGGCTGAGTCCGACCGGGCGGTCAGATCCCGCTGGTGAGCAGCGCGCGGGTCACGGCCCGCTCGTCGGGGGTGCCGAACGGCGACGCGGCGAAGTCGTCGACGCCGATCGCGGCGAGGTGCTCGAGCTGGGCCCGGACGGAATCCTCGTCGCCGACCACGGCAACGTCCCCCGGACCCCGGGCGCCTTCCCGGTCGAGCATGGCGCGGTACGACGGCAGCACGCCGTAGATCTGGAACACGCGGTCGGCCCGCTCGCGGGCGCCTGGCGCGTCGGCGGTGACGCAGACGGGGAGGCCGGCCACGATCCGGGGCCGGGGCCGACCCGCGGCCTCGGCCGCGCCGCAGATCGTGGGGATCGTGTGCTCCTCGAGCGTGCGGGGCCCGGTGACCCACGCGATCGTGCCGTCGGCGAGCCGACCGGTCACCCGCAGGGTCTGCGGCCCCAGCGCGGCCACGAGCACGGGCCCGCCGTCGACCCCCTGGACGGTCACCTGCCCGGCGACCCGGTAGGACTCCCCCGCCACGTCGACCGGCTCGCCCCGCAGCAACGGCACGAGCGCGGTGAGGTACTCGCGCAGGTCGCGCACGGGGTGGTCGAACGACGCTCCGTAGACAGCCTGCACCATCCCGACGTGCGAGAGGCCGACCCCGAGGGTGAACCGGCCGCCCACCGCGGCCTGCACCGTGCGCACCGCGGACGCGAGCGAGATCGGCGTCCGCGCGTAGATCGGGACGACGGCGGTGCCGAGCTCGATGCCCGCGACCTCACGGCCCACGACCGCGAGCGCGGTCATCACGTCGAGGCCGTAGGCCTGCGGGAGCCAGAACGTCGTGAACCCCTCGGCCGCGGCACGGCGCGCGTCCTCGATGCAGTCCGCCAGCGGGGTGGGGCTGCCGCTCTGCTCACGGCCGAGGATCCCGATGCGCATCGTCGCTCCCTCGCCCGTGGCCCCGTCAGGCCTTGGCCCGGGGCAGCCCGAGCACCCGCTGGGCCACGACGTTGCGCTGGATCTCCGACGTCCCGCCCGCGATCGTTCCCGCGAAGCCGGCGAGCACGTCGAGCGGCCACCGGCCGCCGTCGGCCGCGCGGTCGGGGTCGGTGACCGCGCCGTAGGGACCCTGGAGCTCGAGCGCGAACTGCGACAGCGCCTGCCCGAGCTCCGACGTGGCGAGCTTCATGTACGAGTGCTCGGGCGCCGGGCCCGCGCCGAACCCGGCGGCACCCTTGTACCCGAGCGCGCGCAGGCTCGCGGTCATCTCGTACAGCTGCGCGATCCGCCGGCGCACGGTGGGGTCGTCGTCGCGACCGAGACGGCGGGCGAGGTCGACGAGCTGGTCGAGCGCGCGCTCCGAGCGGACGACCGACTCGATCCAGATCCCGGCCCGTTCGTGCGCGAGCGAGCCCGTGGAGATGCTCCAGCCGTCGTGCAGCGGGCCGAGGAGGTTCTCGGCCGGCACCTCCGCGTCGGTGAAGTACACCTCGGCGAACTCGGCCCCGCCGGTGATCTGGCGCAGCGGCCGTATCTCCACGCCCGGGGTGTCGAGCTCGATCATGAGGCAGCTGATCCCGCGGTGCTTCGTGGCCGTCGGATCGGTGCGCACGAAGCACAGGGTCCAGTCGGAGACCATCGCGTAGCTCGTCCACACCTTCTGCCCGTTGACCACGAAGCGGTCGCCGTCGAGCTCGGCGCGCGTCTGGAGCGCCGCGAGGTCGGAGCCGGCGTCGGGCTCGCTCATCCCGATGCACCACACCGCGTCGCCGCGGATCGCGGGCGCCGCGAGGGCGCGCTGGCGCTCGTCACCGAACTCGATGAGGCTCGGCGCCGCGATCCCGTACGACGTGAAGTGCAGCGAGCGCGGCACGCCGAGGTGGGCCATCTCCTCGAGGTAGACGAGCGTCTGGATCGGCGTGGCGTTGCGGCCCCCGTACTCGGGCGGGTACGCGGGGATCATCCAGCCGTGGTCGAACAGCGTGGCCTGCCACGCCTGCGCCCACGCCGGGCGCAGGTCGTCGCCGTCGCGCGAGCGCGCCTGGCCGTACGCCCACGCCTCGGGCGGCGCGTGCTCCTCGACGAACGCGACGAGCTCGGCCCGGAACGACTCCTCCTCCGGCCCCCATCCCAGCTTCACGACGGTCTCCTCCCCGGGTGCATCCCGGCGTCAGTCCTCGTCCGCGAACAGGTTGGCGTTGACCCAGCTCAGGATGCGGTCGTCGGGGACGATCTCGATCACGGCCCGCGGCCGCTCGTAGTAGCCCCGGGTGTCGTCGGGCATCGCGGCGCGCTCACCCGCGAAGCCGGCGTACTTCCGGCTCGTCTCCGCGTTCACGCGGGCGACGAGCTCCGGGGCGTCCTCCACGATGCGGGCCAGGCCCGTGACGTGGACACCCCGCAGGTCGATCCAGCGCTCCCCGGACTCCACGAGGTACGAGACGCGCGGGTCGTGGCGGACGCGCGCGATCTTCTTCGAGTGCGCCGGCGCACCCACGTAGATGCGCTCGTCGAGCGCCACGTGCCACACCGGGAGCGCGATCGGCACGCCGTCGCGCCGCAACGAGACGAAGATCCCGGTGTGGGCCGCGGCGATCTCCGCGAACGCCTCCTCGCGACTGAGTCGTAGTCCCACGTCCCCCCTCGGGCGCCCGCAACCTGACGGCGCCGTCAGTCTAGGAGCACCTCGGCGTCGTGCTCCCCGAGCCGCGGGGCCGGGCGGGCGATGCGCCACGGGGTCGCGCTCAGCGTGAACGGGGCTCCCGGGTAGACGACCGTCCGGCCGAGCCCGGGGTGCTCGACGGGCACGGGGAAGCCGCGGGCCACGAAGTGCGGGTCGACGAGGACCTCGTCGGCCGCCACCACCACCCCGACCGACAGCCCGCGCTCGGCGGCACCGAGGAAGAACTCCCACGCGGGCAGGCGCGCCACCACGAGCTCGAGCGCGTCACGCACCGCGCCGAACACCGCGGTGGCCTCGACGTCCTGGCCCAGCTCCGAGAAGTGCACACCCCCGCGCTCGAGCCCGATGTCGAGCCAGAAGGCCTCGGGGTGGTCGTCGCGGAGCCCGAGCTCGTCGAGCCAGTCGATGATGGCCCGCAGCTGGGCGGGCGTTCCCTGGGTGAAGCCGATGTGGACGTACGTCCCGTCGGCCGCCTGGTGCTGCGAGGGCGTGGTGGGCTCGTCGTGGGCGTGACGACCGGTCTGGCGCTGGAGGACCGCACCCGACACCAGGTACTCGTACGAGCCCCCTTCGGTGGTGACGTTGACGGCGGCGTGCATGCTCACATCGACGTGCTGGCCGAGCCCGCTGGCCTCGCGCTCGAGCACCGCGACCAGCGCCGCGTTCGCCGCCCACAACGACGCGGTGTGCCAGCCCTGGTTGCCCAGGCCGCGCACCGGAGGCAGCGAGTGGTCGTCGTAGCCGCAGAGGTTGACGGGCCCGGCTCCCGCGAGGAGCGTGAGGTCGGTCATCGGCTCGTCGCTTCGCGGCGAGGTGCGGCCGAACGGGGTGACCGACACCCACACGAGACCGGGGTGGTCCGCGCGCAGGTCCTCGTGGTCGACGCCGAGCGCGGCCAGCCGTCCTGGCGGTTCGCCCTCGAGGACGACGTCGGCGGTGGCGGCGAGGCGGCGGAACGCGGACCGGCCGTCGCTCGCGTCGAGGTCGACGACCACTCCCCGCTTGCTCGTCTGGTAGTGCCACCACCAGAGGCTGCCCTCGGGGTCCACCACGTCGTCGACGAACGGTGCGTAGCCCCGCGCGTGGTGGCCGCCGGCCGGCTCGACCAGCACGACGTCGGCGCCGAGGTCGGCGAGGAGCTTTCCCGCGAACGCGGCGTGCTCGCTGGCCAGCTCCACGACCCGGATTCCCGCGAGCGGGCCGGACGGAGGCGGGGACGCGCTCAGATGACGCCCTCCTCGTGCAGCGCGGCGCGTGCGTCCGCGTCGAGACCGAGGAGGTCCCCGTAGACGACGTCGTTGTGCTCGCCGAGGCACGGTGCACCCCGGGCGACCACCCAGTCGGTGCGCGAGAGGTGCACCGGGAGGCCATCGACCCGGACCTCCCCCATGGCCGAGTGCATCACCGTGGGGAACAGGCCCCAGTCGCGCGTCGCCACGTCGCGATCGATGCGGTCGTCCGAGCGGGCCACGGCCGCGGCCGGGACGCCGACTCCGCGCACGGCGTCGGCGACCACGAACGCGTCGCGCGTGGCCGTCCACCGACCGACGTGGCCGTCGAGCGCGTCCTCGTCGGCCAAGCGTCCGGCGCAGCACGCGTACCGCGCGTCGCGCGTCCACGGCTCCCCGACCAGGTCCGCGAGCGCGGCCCAGTCGCGGTCGTCGCGACACGCGATCGCCACCCACCGGTCGTCGCCCGCCGACGGGTACACGCCGTGCGGCGCCATCGCGGGCGACCGGCTCCGGTTGCTCTCGGGCACGCCCGGCCGGCGCAGCGGACGCCCGTTGACCGTGCTGTCGAGCACCTCCGGGCCGCACAGCGTCGCCCCCGCCTCGGTGCAGGCCATGTCGACCCACTGGCCCTCGCCCGTGCGGCTCCGGTGCACCAGCGCGGCCAGCACCGCGAGGGCCATGAAGTTCGCGCCCTGGTGGTCCATGTACGCGTAGCCCCACCCGGCCGGCGGCTGGTCGCGCAGCGCGGCGCCGAACGTCAACCCGCACATCGCCTGCACGACCGGACCCCAGGTCTTGTACGGCGAGTACGGGCCGCTGTGCCCGAAGCCGCAGTTCGACACGTAGACGATGTCGGGCCGGATCCGGACGAGCTCGTCGTACGAGAACCCGAGCCGGGCCATCACCCCC
Source organism: Acidimicrobiia bacterium (assembly GCA_041659105.1). Classification (GTDB taxonomy): domain Bacteria; phylum Actinomycetota; class Acidimicrobiia; order IMCC26256; family PALSA-555; genus CAIUKV01. Next base: position 13,082 of record JBAZYX010000076.1, on the reverse strand, counting down.
GCGGCGAAGTTCTCCGTGACCACGTCGGAGATCGCGATCAGCGAGCGCAGGAGCTCCCGGCCGCGTTCGGTGCGCAGGTTGAGGGTGATCCCCAGCTTCTCGACGTTGTGGTGGTTGAACGAGCCCCCGAAGTCCACCCCGCGCCGCTCGTCCTTGAACGGCCGCGCACCCCGGAGGATGTCCCAGCGGCCCTGGCGGACCGGGTCCTCCACCCGGATCACCTGCGCACCGAACGCGGCCAGCATCCGGGTCGCACCGGCACCCGCGAGGACCCCGGTGAAGTCGCACACCCGCAGGCCGGCGAGGGCGCGGGACCTCGGCGCACGGGCACCGGCGTCCGTCACGACTCGACCTGCCAGCCGCGGCGCCCCACCCCGGCCAGGAGGCGCCCGAACTGCAGGTCGGTGAAGTGCGCGCCGGCCGCCACCACGTCGCCGTCCTCCATGAGCCGCCGGCACGCGTCGCGGGTCCGGCGCGCGAGGTCGGGGTCGACGTCGCCGAGGAACACGAACTCATCGTCGGTGAGCTCGAGCGGGCAGTGCACGACGTCACCCAGGAGCATCGCCCGGTGCTCGCCCGACGACACGACGACGACCGCGCTGCCGGGGGTGTGCCCGGGGGCGAGGAGCGTGTCGATCCCCGGGGCGAGCGTGACGTCACCGTCCCACGGCTCGAAGCGGTCGAGCACGGGCGCGAGCCGATCGGCCGCCGACATGGCGCCGAACACGAGGCCGAAGAACGCCTCGTCGAGCCCGTCGGCCCCGAGGAAGTACTCGACGTCGGGCCGCGCGCAACGGTGGGTCGCGTTGGGGAAGTACGGCTCGCCCCCCACGCTGGCCCAGCCGATGTGGTCGAAATGCAGGTGGGTGAACACCACGTCGGTGACGTCGGCGGGCGCCACGCCGAGCGCGGCCAGGCTGTCGGGCAGCGTCCCGTGCTCCGCGGCCATCGCACCGGTCGCCGTCAGCGTGTGCGCCACGGCGGCGTCGTCGAGGCCCCCGGACCGCAGGAGCTCGCGCAGGCGCGCCTCGTCGCTCCAACGCGACGGCGGCCCGACGTCGGGTCCGCCGCCGGCGTCGATCAGGACGACCCGGTCGCCGGAACGCACGAGGAACCCGCCCACCGAGAGGATGATCCGGCCGTCGTCGGTCGCGAACCGGTGGTCGGCGACGTCGGGACCCTCGGGGTAGGTGTCGGGCCACGGGGCCAGCAGCCGCCCGTCGGCGACGGGAAGCACCTCGAGGTCGCCTACCTGCATCCGGGCATCGTGGCCCGCCCTCCACCGTCTCGCAATTGCCGCCGCGGTAGCGTCCGCGCGATGGGCACCACGACCGACGCCGACACCCCGGACCCGCGCGCGCCGCTGGCCGGCACCGTCGCCGTCGTCACCGGCGCGAGCCGCGGCATCGGCAAGGGCTGCGCGATCGAGCTGGCCGCGGCCGGGGCGACGGTGTACGTCACCGCCCGAACCCTCCACGCCGCCGAGTCATCGCGCGTCGCCAGCCTCGAGGCCACCATCGAGGAGATCGCGGCGCGGGGCGGCCGGGCGGTCGCCGTGCGGTGCGACCATGCCAACGACGACGACGTCGACGGTCTCTTCGCCCGGGTGCGCGACGAGCACGGCCGTCTCGACGTGCTGGTCAACAACGCCTTCCGGCCCGCCCCCCACCGGGACCCGCGGGTGCCCTTCTGGGAGACCCCGATCGCCGACTGGGACGCGCTCATCGACGTGGGCACCCGCTCGGCGTACACCGGCACCCACCACGCGGCCCGCATGATGGTCGACGCCCGGCGCGGCCTGGTGGTCAACGTCAGCTCGGCCGGCGCGATCCGGTACTTCCACCATCTGGTCTACGGGATCGGCAAGGAGGCCCTCGACCGGCTCACGCGGGACGCGGCGCGCCCCCTCGCCCCCCACGGCGTCGCGATCGTGTCGATCTGGCCGTACCTGGTCCGTACCGAGACCGTGCTGTCCATGCCCGGCATCGACGACACGATCACCGAGTCGACCCGCTTCTCGGGCCGCGCGATCGTCGCCCTGGCCTCCGACCCCGACGTCCTCGCGTGCACCGGGCGCGCGTTCACCACGCGCGCGCTCGCCGACCGCTACGGCTTCGTCGACGTGGACGGACGGCTCCCCCCGCACCAGCCCTGGGCACCACCGGAGTGACCCGGCGACGCCGCGCTCAGGCGGCGTCGAAGACGACCGGCAGCGCCGTCGGGCCCCGGAACGCGAGGCCCTCGATCACCGGCGCCGGCGCGTCGGGGTCGAGCCGCAGATTCGGCAGCCCGTCGAGGATGGCGTCGAGCCCGGTCCGCATCTCCATGCGGGCGAGGTGCATCCCGAGGCACTGGTGCGGACCGGTCCCGAAGGCGACGTGGTTCTGCGCGGGCCGATCGAGGTCGAAGTGCTCGGGGTCGCCGTAGATCTCCTCGTCGCGGTTGGCCGAGCCCACCACGACGGCGACCGAGCTGCCGGCGGCGACGGGGCAGCCGCCGATCTCGGTGTCGGTCGCGGCGACCCGGCTCACGAGCGTCACCGAGGTCTCCCAGCGCAGCGTCTCCTCGATCAGCGCGGGCACGAGCTGGCGGTTGGCCACCACGCGCTCCATCAGCCCGGGCTGCACGAGGAGCGCGGTGAGCGCGTTGCCCATGAGCCGGTAGGTCGTCTCCGCCCCGGCCGGCAGCAGCAGCTTGAGGAACCCGTAGAGCCGCTCCTCGCTCAGCCGCGCGCCGTCGATCCGCGCGTGCACGAGATCACTCAGCAGGTCGCCGCAGGGCTCGGCCCGCCGCGCCGCCACCAAGGGCGCGAGGTACTCCTGCATGGCGCCCGAGGCCGCCATCCCCTCCTCGGGGTGCATCGGCCCACCGTTGATGACCTCGGCCCAGGCCTGGAACCGGTCGCTGTCCTCGAGCGGCACGCCGACGATCGCGCAGATGACGCGGGCCGGGTACCGCCGGGTGACGTCGCGCACCAGCTCGGCGCGGCCGAGGGGGGCGATCTCTTCGATGCACATCTGGATCGACGGCTGGACCAGGGTCTCCTCCCAGTGCGCGAGCTGCGACGCGCGGAACGCGTGGGCCACGAGGTTCCGGTAGGCGCGGTGCTCCTGCCCGTCCATCGCCAGGATCAGCTCACCCATGAACGGCCCCATGTGCTCGCCGTTGATCGACGACGAGAACGTCGCGGCGTCGCGCAGCACGCGCTCGACGTCGTCGCGCCGGGTGACCTCGAAGTACGCGCGGCCGCCCCCCGCGAGGATGCTGGCCTCGGTCTCGATCACCGGGCACTGGGCCCGCGCTCGTGCCCACTGCGGGTACGGCTGGCCGGTGGCGAAGTCGACCGGTTCGTACTCGAAGGTCGGCGGCTCCGGGGTCGCGGTGTCGGTCATGCGGGGCCTTCCGGGCTCGGGGCCGGACGCCCCAGCGCCCGGTCGGTGAAGGCGTACACCCCATCGCAGTGCGGCTCGGAGTCGAGCACGACGGTGTGGCCGGAGTGGCGGGTGGTGCCCACGCCGAACCCGTCGGCGTACGCGACCACGGCGTCGAGGTCCGGGACGAGGAAGGTGAACGAGTAGAGCATCGGGCCGTGCGCGGCGAGGTGCCGCGCGAGATGCGAGTCGTCGGTCGTCGGCGCGGCCAGCTCCACCAGCGTGTCGGCGACGCAGAAGTACACGCTCGTCGTGCCCCGCTCGAGGTCGGTCTCGTCGAAGGCGCGCACCCCACCGACCGGCCCGGCGAACACGGCCGCGGCCGCCTCCACGTCGGTCAGCGCGACGGTGCAGTGGGACAGCCGCTCGATCCCCAGTGGGTGGCGGTTGCGCCAGTAGGACGCGTTCCACCAGGGCCGGTCGCGCGGGTCGTGGATGCGGCGGTCCTCGAGGAACTCGAGCACGAGGCCGTGGGTGTCCTTCGGGTGCGTGATGACGTAGTCGAACTCACCGTCGGGCAGCGTGTCGGCGAAGCCCCCGCCGCGCACCGCGACCCGCACCCCGGCGGCGAGGAGCGCGAGCGCGAGGCCGCGGCAGTCGCGCGCCCAGAACGCGATGTTGTTGAAGTGCCCGCCGTGGCGGGCGAGGAACCGGGTGAGTCCCGTGGTCGCGTCGGGGTCCTCGGGCGCGAGCACCTCGATCGAGAAGTCGCCGATGACGTTCGCACCGTTGCGGGCATCCTCGGCGTCGAGGTACTGGGCCTCGTACACCCAGGCGCCGAAGAAGTCGTGGTAGAAGCGGCCGACCTCGAGCTGGTCGGGCACGATCTGCGAGCCGTGGAAGAAGCGGGTGATCTCGGGCACGCGCCGCGCTCCCTCAGCCGGCCGCGACCGGGATGCGGTCGGCGAACCGGCGGACGCCGTCGAGCGCGCCCTTCGACCGCTCCCACGGCGCGACGAGCAGGCGCGTCACCCCGGCGTCGGTGAAGCGGGCGATGTCGTCGGGCGTGGTGACGGCACCACCGCAGCACAGCTCGAACGGCGCGTCGGCCCGGCCGGCCTCGGCCAGGAGCGTGCGCAGGCGAGCGATCGGCGCGGCCACCGACTCGGGGGTGTACGTGAAGCCCACCCAGCCGTCGCCCAGCCGCGCGGCGCGCCGGAGCGCGCGCTCGGAGTCGCCGCCCACGAGGATCGGCGGGTGGGGACGCTGCAGCGGCTTGGGCTCGAAGCAGACGGGCTCGAAGTCGAAGTACGTGCCCCGCTGCTCGACCACGGGCTCGGTCCAGAGTCGCTTGCACACCGCGATCGCCTCGTCGAGCCGGGCGCCGCGGGTGCGGGGGTCGAAGCCGGCCGCGCGCCACTCGCTCTCGAGCCACCCCGCCCCCACCCCGAGCTCGGCCCGCCCGCCCGACACCAGGTCGAGGGTCTGCACGGCCCGGGCGGCCACGAACGGGTGGCGGAGGCCGAGCAGGTACACGTGGGTGCCCAGCCGGATGCGGGACGTGCGCCCCGCGAGGAAGCTCAAGTAGCCGAGCGCGTCGACCACCGGCGCGTCCGCCGGGAGGGGCGGATGGGCCTCCCCCGCGTACGGCGACCCGGCCATGTCGACCGGCAGCACCAGGTGCTCCGGCAGCCACACGGACTCGAAGCCCAGCTCCTCGGCGAGGACGGTCATCTCCTCGTGGAACCCGCCGTGGAGGCGCCCGAGCGCGATGCCGAGCTTCACGGGCACACAACGGTGGACGGCACGGCCGAACCCTACTCACGGCACCCCCACGCACGCCTCCCCGATGATCACTACGCTCACCGAAGCGGCGCCGGCGGGACCACTCGCCCTCCGGTGACCCGCCCATCCACACCCCGGGAGGCACGACCATGCGGATCGAAGACCTGGTGCTCGTGAGCGTCGACGACCACGTGGTCGAGCCGCCCGATCTGTTCGACGGCCGGCTGGCGGCCAAGTACGTCGACCAGGCGCCCAAGCTCATCCGCAAGGAGAGCGGCATCGACGTGTGGTCGTTCCGCGGGGCCGAGCTCCCCAACATCGGGCTCAACGCCGTCGCGGGCCGTCCGCCCGAGGAGTACGCGATGGACCCGACCAGCTTCGACCAGATGCGGCCGGGTTGCTACGACGTCCACTCGCGCGTGAAGGACATGGACGCGAACGGCGTGCTCGGCTCCATGAACTTCCCGAGCTTCCCGCAGTTCTGCGGCCAGCTGTTCGCGCGCACCGCAGTGGAGGACGCCGACCTCGCACTCGCGCTGCTGCAGGCGTACAACGACTGGCACATCGAGGGCTGGTGCGGCGCCTACCCCGGCCGGTTCATCCCGTTGTCGCTCCCGCCCATGTGGGACCCCGAGCTCATGGCCGCCGAGGTGCGGCGCGTCGCCGAGATGGGCTGCCACGCAGTCACGTTCTCCGAGAACCCGACGCACCTGGGCCACCCGAGCATCCACTCGGGCCACTGGGACCCGTTCTTCGCGGCGTGCGAGGAGCTGGGCACGGTGGTGTGCGTGCACATCGGGTCGAGCTCGCAGATGGTGATCACCGCCGCGGACGCGCCGATGGACGTGCTGATCACGCTGACGCCGGTGAACCTGGTGCAGGCCGCGGCCGACTTCGTGTGGTCGAAGGTGCCGCAGAGCTTCCCGAACCTCAAGTACGCGCTGAGCGAGGGTGGGATCGGCTGGATTCCCTACTTCCGCGAGCGCATCGACTACACGTACGACCGCCACCGCTACTGGACGGGCCAGGACATGGGCGACCGCTCGCCGAGCCAGGTCTTCGACGAGCAGGTGATCTGCTGCTGGATCGACGACCCGGTGGGCGTGGAGATGCGGAACAAGATGAACATCGACATGATCACGTGGGAGTGCGACTACCCGCACTCCGACAGCACGTGGCCGCAGTCGCCCGAGCAGTTCATGAAGCAGGTCGAAGCCGCGGGCTGCTCCGACGTCGAGATCGACAAGATGTCGCACCTCAACGCCATGCGCCTGTTCCAGTACGACCCGTTCGCCACGCTGGGCGGCAAGGACAGCTGCACGGTCGGCGCGCTGCGAGCCCGGGCCGAGGGCTGGGACGTGTCGGTCGTGGCCCAGGGCATCAAGGCCACCGGAACCGGCGCGATGGACCTCGCCAACATCAGCGCACCCAACACCGCCCGGTAGGCGCCCGGCCCGGCCGCGTCAGCCGTCGCTCGTGAGGTAGTACCAGAGCGGGAACGGCGCTTCGGCCGTGCGCATCGCGTCGCGTGCGGCGCGCAGCGTGCGGCCGGTCGCGGTGTCGCCGAGGAACCACGCCTCGGCCACGCCCGGCTCCGGCGCCGCGCCCGTCGCGCCGAGCGCGGCCTCCTCGAAGTAGGTGCGCAGGTCGAGCGCGCACGCCACCGCGTTGGCGGGCAACCCGGCGTCGCGGAACGGGGTGCCCGCCGCGACCCGGGCGAACGCCGCCGCGGCCGCGGCGAGCCCGTCGACGTCGACCGCGATCCCCACGGACGTGCGGCCACGCGCGCGCACGTACGCGTCGTGCGCGGCGCGCCACGCGCCGATCTCGGCCTCCGGACCGGCGGTGCTCCCGGGCGCGCCGGGCGCGCCGGGCGGACCGGACGGCCACGCGCCGGTCCCGGGATCCGCGTCCCCGTCCGGATCGGGTGGGTCGGGCCAGACCGCGAACGCGGCATCCCGCGGCGCGACGAGCAGGTCGAACGCAGCCCGCAACACGGCGTGCTGGAACGGGGCGTCGTCGGGACGGCCCAGCGGGCGCCCGAGCGGGAACCCGACGGCCAGGGCCCGGGGCGGGCGCATCCGTCGGGCCAGCGCCTCCACCGACACGAGCGCCACCGTCGCGATGCCGTGGGCCTCGAGCACGTGCGCGAGCACGCACACGGTCCGGGTGCACATGGGCCCGAGCGGCGTCAGCACGACCACGTCGACGCCGTCGGCCCGGAGCAGCTCGGCCGCGGCCGGCCCGGTCTCGGTGCGCACCACCGCGAGGTCGTCGGGCTGGCTCCCGAGGAACGACACGTGGCGGGGCGCGACCGCCCCGATCCCCCCGGCGGCCGCGAGCTCCGCGAGCCGGTCGACCGGAATGACCACGTTCACGTCGGCCGCGAAGCCGATCCGGTCGAAGCTCGGGCTGCGGTGGCCGAGGGCGAGGTCGCGGGCGGCGGACGTCACGGTTCGGAACGTGGCGTCGCCGAGCGCGAAGCCCGGCTCGCCGACCCGGTGCACCGCGGCAGTGGTCACCACGGCCACGGTCGCCGCGGCGAGGGGCGGCGGCGCCACCCAGGCCGGATCGGGGAGCTCGGGCGCCGGCACCCCCGCGAGATGGGCCCGCAGCCCGGCCTCGTCCATGGCCCTCGGGTCCCCCTCCCGCTCTCCGGGCGCGACGACGCCCGCTTCAGTATCGTCGGCCCGGCTCAGCCCCGGCAGGAGAGGACCTGATCATGACCGAGTCGATGCGCGGCATCCGTGTGCTGGAGGTGGCGTCGTGGACGTTCGTCCCCGCCGCCGGGGCGATCATGGCCGACTGGGGGGCCGACGTCCTCAAGATCGAGCACCCCGCGACGGGCGACCCGCAGCGGGGCCTGGCCGCGATGGGCGTGATGCCCGGCGCCGAGAACGCGGGGAACTTCATGATGCAGGTGCCCAACCGGGGCAAGCGCAGCCTCGGCCTCGACATCGCGTCCACCGACGGCCGGGCCGTCCTCGCGAAGCTCGTGGCGTCGGCCGACGTGTTCCTCACCAACATGCTCCCGTCCGTGCGCCAGAAGCTGCACATCGACGTCGACGACATCCGGGCCGACAACCCGAACGTGATCTACGTGCGGGGCCACGGCCAGGGCGCGCACGGCCCCGAGGCCGACCGGGCCGCGTTCGACGGCACGGCGTACTGGGCCCGGGCCGGCCTGGCCGACACGCTCCGGCCCGTCGGGTTCGACGACCCGCTCGGGGCCCGCCCGGCGATCGGCGACGTCATGGGTGGGCTCGCCATCGCGGGCGGGATCGCCGCGGCGCTGTTCGAGCGGGAGCGCACCGGGGTGGCCCGCACCGTCGACATCTCGCTGCTCAACACGGGCATGTGGCAGCTCCAGGGCGACATCGCGATGACCGGCGCGCTCGGCCTCGACGACGTGCTGCGCTTCGCCGGCGGTCGGGGCGGGAACCCGCTGGTGGGCAACTACCCGACGGCCGACGGCCGGTGGGTGTTCCTCAACATGATGCAGGCCGACAGCTTTTGGCCCGACCTGTGCGCGCATCTCGGCCGGCCCGACCTCGTCGACGATCCGCGGTTCGCCGACGCCGCGGTGCGGGCCCAGAACTCCGACGAGTGCGTGGCCGAGCTCAGCGCCGCGTTCACCACCCGCACGCTCGACGAGTGGCGAGAGGCGTTCACCACCCTCGCGGGCGCGTGGGCGCCGGTGCAGCGGGCACCCGAGCTCAAGCGCGACGGGCAGGTGGTCGCGAACGGGTACGTGCAGGTGGTCACCGACGCCGAGGGTCGCAGCTACGACCTCGTCGGCGCACCCGCCCAGTTCGACGGGCAGGCGCACGAGCTGCGCGCGGCGCCCGAGCACGGCGAGCACACCGACGAGGTGCTGCTCGACCTCGGCTACTCGTGGGACGAGCTGATCGAGCTCAAGCTCTCCGGCGCGATCCTCTGACCACCCACCACCCGGACAGGAGTCGCCCGTGTACCCCGGTGCCATCGCGGCACGCGCCGCCGACCGTCCGGCGGTCGTCATGGCCGGCGACGGCCACACCGTCACCTTCGGTGAGCTCGATGCCCGGTCGAATCGGCTCGCGCACCTGCTCCGGGCGCGCGGCGTCGAACGCGGCGGCCGCCTCGCGATCCTCCTCGAGAACCATCCGCGGTTCCTCGAGGTGGTGTGGGCCGCGCAGCGGTCGGGCCTCGCGTACACGGCCGTCAACACCCATCTGACGCCCGACGAAGCGGCCTACATCGTCGACGACTGCGGCGCGACGGTCGTCGTGTCGAGCGCGCGCCTCGCGCCGGTTGCCACCACGCTCACGGCCGAGGCCGTCCCCCGCGTCCACACCCGCCTGATGCTCGACGGCGCGGCCCCCGGTTGGGAGCCCTACGAGGACGCGGTGGCCGCGTACCCCACCACACCGATCGCCGACGAGTGCGAGGGCGACTTCGTGCTCTACTCGTCCGGCACCACCGGTCGGCCGAAAGGCATCGAGCGGACCCTCACGTTCCCGCCGATGGGCCAGGGCACCCCCGGCGCGACCCTGCTGCTGCGCGCGCTCGGGCTCGACGACGGCGACGTGTACCTCTGCCCCGCGCCGCTGTACCACGGCGCGCCGCTGTCGTACTCGGTCTCCGCGCAGCGCCTCGGCGCGACCGTCGTGGTGATGGAGCGCTTCGACGCCGAGGACGCGCTCGCGCTGATCGAGCGGCACGGCGTGACCCACAGCCAGTGGGTGCCGACGATGTTCAGCCGGATGCTCAAGCTCCCCGATGCGACCCGGTCGGCGTACGACCTGTCGAGCCACCGGGCCGCGATCCACGCCGCGGCCCCGTGCCCGATCCCGGTGAAGCGCGACATGATCGGGTGGTGGGGGCCGATCGTGTTCGAGTACTACTCGGCGACCGAGGGCGTCGGCCTGACCTTCATCGACTCCACCGAGTGGCTCGCGCACCCGGGCTCGGTCGGCCGACCCATGGTGGGCGAGCCCCACATCCTCGACGAGGACGGCGTAGAGCTGCCGCCGGGTGAGCCGGGCACGATCTGGTTCGCGAACGGCTACGCGTTCCACTACCACGACGACCCCGAGAAGACGCGCGCCGCGCACAACGAGCAGGGGTACGCCACCGTCGGCGACATCGGCTACCTCGACGCCGACGGCTACCTCTACCTCACCGACCGCGCGACCAACCTGATCATCAGCGGCGGGGTGAACATCTACCCGCAGGAGGCCGAGAACCTGCTCGTGACCCATCCCGCGGTGCTCGACGTCGCGGTGATCGGGGTCCCCGACGCCGACCTCGGGGAAGTGGTGAAGGCCGTGGTGCAGCCGGTGGACTGGGCGACCGCCGGTGCCGAGCTCGAGGCGGAGCTGCTCGCATTCACACGTGCCCACCTCTCGACGTACAAGTGCCCGCGGTCGATCGACTTCGATCCCGCGCTCCCCCGGCTCGACAACGGCAAGCTCTACAAGCGACTCCTCCGGGAGCGCTACTGGCCCGTGCCCACCGCATGAGCCCCGACACCCACCGCCCGGAGGCCGCCATGTCCACCAGCCCGCCCAGCACCCCGCCCGGCGACCTGCCCGCAGACCTGCCCGTCGACCTGGGGACGCCGAACGTGCGCTGGAGCGTGGACGGCGGGATCGCCACCTGCACGATCGACCGCCCGGAGCGCCGCAATGCGATGACCGGCGCGATGTACCTGGCGGTGCGCACGGCCGTGGGCATCATGAACGCGTCCAGCGACGTCCACGCGTTGATCATCACCGGCACGGGTGACTCGTTCTGTCCCGGCGGCGACCTGAGCGGCGGCGGCAACGACTCCGAGGGCCTGCGGGTCGCCCTCGCCGCGTTCGGCAACCAGATCACGCCGTACGAGCTGATCCGGCGCTCGGCCAAGCCCGTCGTCGCCGCGATCAACGGCACCTGCCAGGGCGGCGGGCTGCTGACCGCGATGGTCTGCGACGTCGTGATCGCGAGCGACCGGGCCACGTTCCGCGTGCCCGAGGTGGTGCGCGGGGTCGCCGACACCAACTTCGCCGCGTACCTCCCGGCCCACATCGGTGTGGCCCGCGCCCGCGACCTCATCCTCACCGGACGCCGCTTCGACGCGGAGGAGGCGTTCGCGCTCGGCGTGGTGAGCCGGATCGTCCCGCACGACGAGCTGCTCGCCGCGGCCAGAGCCGCGGCGGTCGACCTCGTGCGCGGCGCCCCCGAGGCCCGCCGGATCATGAAGCGGATCGTCAACGACCGCTACGGCGACGTCGACAGCATGGCGCTCGACGCGTCGATCCGCGGCCCCGAGGCCCGGGAGGGCTTCACCGCGTTCGTGGAGCACCGCGCCCCGGCCTGGATCCCCGAGGGCTTCGAGCCCGACGGCCGCCTCTGACCCGCCCTAGGCCGGGAAGGCGGCCACCGGGCCGACCACGCCGACCATCACGTCGGCGCCGATCTCCGGCAGGTCCCACGAGTCGACCCGGGCCCGCACCGGATCCTCGAGGGCCGGCACGGCCAGCTCCACCACTGCGTCAGGTCCGAGGAACGCCCGGCCCACCACCCGGGCCGGCACGGCACCCGGCGCGTCGGAGAGCGACAGCTGCTCCGGCCGGACGACCGCCGTCACATCCCTGGCCACGATCTCGGGCGACGAGCAGCGCAACCGGCCGAGCGGAGACTCGATCTCACCCCGGTCACAGCGGCCGTGCACCACGACCGCCTCCCCCACGAACCGCGCAACCTCGAGATCGACGGGCATCCGGTACAGCCGCACCGGGTCGTCGAGCTGGGCAATGCGCCCGCCGAGCAGCACACCGACCGTATCCGCCACCGACAACGCTTCCTGCTGGTCGTGGGTGACGAGGATCGCGGTGGCGCCGGCACGGCGCAACACGTCGCAGACCTCGGTGCGCACCTGGACGCGCAGGCCCGCGTCGAGCGACGAGAACGGCTCGTCGAGCAGTACGAGGGCCGGCCGCGGCGCGAGCGCGCGCGCGAGGGCCACACGTTGTTGCATCCCGCCGGACAGCTCGTGCGGTCGTGCACGCTCCGAGCCGGCGAGGCCGACCAGCTCCAGGCACTCGGCCACGCGCTCGGCGCGGTCGGACCCCCGCCGGAGCCCGAAGCCCACGTTCGCCCCGACCGAGAGGTGCGGGAACAGCGCGCCCTCCTGGGGCACGTACCCGATCCGGCGCCGGTTGGGCGGGACCGACCGCCCTCGACCCTCCACCACCTGACCGTGGATGGCGATCGTGCCCGCGTCGGCGGACTCGAACCCCGCGATCAACCGGAGGAGCGTCGTCTTCCCTTCACCCGACGGCCCGAGGATCGCGGTGATGCTCCCCGCGCGGACTGCCAGGTCGATCTCGTCGAGCACCACGCGCCGGCCGAAGGCCTTGCGCACGCCGACACACTCGAGCGCGCTCTCAGTTGACAAAGACATCGTCCCGCGTGATGTTCCGATCGACGATGAAACGCGACAACAGCGCGGTCGGGATGGCAGCGAAGATCACCAGCCCCATGACGTACGGCGCGCCCGCCGCGTAGTTGGTCTCGGCAGTGTAGGTCCAGAGCCGGGTGGCCAGCGTCTCCATGCCGGTGGGCCGCAGCAGCAACGTCGCCGGGAGCTCCTTCATCGTGGTCACGAAGACGAGCGCGGCGCCGCCGGCGAGCGCGGGCGCGGCCAGGGGCAGCGTCACCCGCCACAGCACCTGCAGTGGCCGCTTGCCGAGCGACCGCGCGACCTCTTCCTGGCGCACCTGCGACTGCTCGACGCCGTTGCGCACCGAGCCGATCGCGAGCGGCAGGAACAGCACCACGTACGCGAGCACCAGCAGCGGGACCTCCTGGTAGATCGGCCGAAGCAGCCGGACGCCCAGGAACACCCATGCGATCGCGACGACGATCCCCGGAAGCGAGTGCGCGACGTAGGTCGAACGT
>JBAZYX010000075.1:0-20791 GCA_041659105.1 Acidimicrobiia bacterium | reverse complement strand
CTCGACGGCGTTCCTCGGGGTGGCCACGCAGCAGACCGACAGCGGCCTCGAGGTCACCCAGGTGGTCTCGGGCAGCGCGGCCGACGACGGCGGGATCGAGGTGGGCGACGTGATCACGTCGTTCGACGGCACCCGGGTCACCACGCCGGCCCAGCTGGCCAGCGCGGTGGGCAACCTCAGCCCCGGCGACACCGCCCGGGTCACGATCACCCGCAACGGCGAGACCCGCACCATCACGGTGGAGCTCGGCTCGCGCGGCGCCGCCAACAGCAACTGACCGCACCCCCTGAGCGGAGAAACGGCCGGCCCGAGGGCCGGCCGTTTCGCGTGGTGGATCCGGCGCGCGCACGGCGCGCCGCAGATGGGTGGGGCTACCCCTCGGTCGGATCGCCCATCAAGAGGTTGCTGAAGTCGATGACGAGGCTGCCCGTCGTCAACGCGCCGAGCGTGCCGCCATCGGTGTTGAAGTTCTCACCCGACACGTACGACGCGGCCCGGCTGTTGAGGAAGATCAGCGGGTAGGCCTGCTCCTCCGGCCGCGACCGCCGTCCCGCGCCCTGGGCGAACAGGTTGACCAGGTCGGCACCGGAGCTGGCCTCGAAGTCGCTCATCATCGGCGTGTCGGTCGGGCCCGGGCTGATGCAGTTGAGCCGGACGTCGCGCTTGAGGTACTCGATCCCCGCCCACTGCGTCCACATGATGATGGCTTCCTTCGACGGGGCGTACCCGCTGGCGATCGCCTCGGGGTTCGCCTCGCACCACGCCCGGCCCTCGGCGTAGCCCGCCGTCTCGAGCAGCGGCCGCCACTTGTCCATGTTCATGAGCCAGCCGGCACCCGCGGTCGACGCGATGCTCGCGATCGCGCCGCCCTCGGTCATGCGCGCCGCGCACAGCTCGGAGAGGTGGCGCATGGCGAGGAAGTTCACCGACATCGTGTCGAGGTCGGAGAACGGCGGCCCGGGCAGGCCCGCGCAGTTGAACAGCGCGTGGATCGTGCCGGGGATGTTCGCGATCGCGTCGGCGGTCGCGTCGGGGTCGAGCAGGTTCGCGGCCTGGTAGCTCGCGACGTCGACCGGCGGCTCCTTGAGGTCGAGCACGTGGATCTCCGCGCCCAGGTTGGCGAGCTCGGTGACCGCCGCGGCCCCCATGCCCGCACCACCGCCGCCGCTGACGACGACCCGCATGCCTTCGTAGTCCCACAGACCCATCTGTCGCTCCTCGTTGTCGTTCCGCTTGTGTCGATCTACGGCTTGGTGCCGTACGAACCCTCGAAGCCCTCGTCGGAGCCGCCGGTGCGCGCCGCGGCACCTTCCTGCGCGGTGCGGTAATCGCCGAACTTCTCGTCGCGCGCCTGGAGGGCGCCGGTGAGGCCGCCCTTCTCGACCCGGGCCTGGAGGAACTCGGCCATCGCCTTCGTGTGCGTGCCGAGCGCGCACAGCTCGGTGCCGGCGCGGATGCCGGCCCGCAGGCCCATGATGTCCATCTGGTGGTGCACCAGGCGCTTGTTCATCTGCACGAGCTCGGGCGGCACCTGCGCGATGCGCTTGGCCATCTCGAGCGTCGCGTCGTCGAGCTCCTCGGCCGGGAACGCGCGGTTGGCCCAGCCCTTCTCGACCGCCTCGACCCCGCTGAGCGAGTCGCCCGTGAGCATCATCTCCATCGCGGTGCGCATGCCCATGAACCACGCGTGGAAGTGCATGTCGGGCACGCCGAAGCGCACCGCGGGGTAGCCCATCTGCGCGTCCTCGGCGATGTACACGAGGTCGCACCCGGTCGCGAGCTCACTGCCCCCGGCAAGGCAGAAGCCGTGCACCTGCGCGATCACCGGCTTGGCCAGGTCCCAGATGCTCATCCACCCGGTGGTGACGTGGCGGGGCCAGTGGCCGTCGCCGCCCGGCGTGTAGAAGGGCAGCTCGAGGCCGTCGTTGCCGCCGCCGAGCTCGTAGCCGGCCGAGAACGACGGGCCCGCGCCCCGGACGATCTGCACGCGGACGTCGGGGTCGGCGTCGCCCTCGTAGAGCGCGGCGAGCACGTCGCCACGCAGCGCGTGGTTCAGCGCGTTGCGCTTCTCGGGGCGGTTCATCGTGATGCGACGAATGCCCTCGGCGGGCGTGTCGATCAGGACGACCGAGTACTCGCGCGGTGCGGGGGGATTGATCATGCAGCCAGCTCCATCATCGGGGACTCCCTTTCGGAACGGCGGCAGCCTGGCATCACGAGCGCGGCGGCGCCAACCGTCAGCCGCCTCGCCGGACCACGCGGCCGGGGCGGGCGCCGGTGTCGGCCCCGGCTCGCTGGATGACCTCCCCCGCCACCACCGTGGCCACGTAGCCGTCGGCCCGCTGCACGATCCGGCGGGCGCCGGCCGGGAGGTCGTGGACGATCTCGGGCAGGCGCACCCCGAGGCGGTCGAAGTCGACGACGTTGAGGTCGGCCTTGCGGCCCGGCGCGACCACGCCCCGGTCGGCGAGGCCGTAGAGGTCGGCGGGGCCGCCGGTCATCGCCCGGATCGCGGTCTCGAGGCCGAGGCGCTCGCCGCGGGTGCGGTCGCGCACGAGCTGGCTGAGCACCGTGGTGTACGACGACGCGTCGCAGATCAGGGCGCAGTGCGCACCGCCGTCGGCGAGGCCGAGCACCGCGTTCTCGTCGCGCAGCATCTCCACGATGTGGTCGGAGTTGCGGTTCGCGTAGCCGCCGAGCGTGAACAGCACGAGCCGCTCACCGCCGTTCTCCCGGTACACGTCGTAGAAGGCCTCGGCAACCGAACGGCCCTCGCGCGCGGCCCGCGCCGCGACGCTCGCCTCGGGCGCCGGTTCGTAGTCGGGCGGATCGTCCAACGGGAACGCGCGGTCGGCCATCGCCTCGATGAACCGGCCAATGCCGATGCCCGCGTTCGGGGTGTCGAGGATTCGGCGGCGGCGCTCGGGGTCGGCCATGGCCTCGGCGCGCTCGCGCACGGGCAGGTGCGCGATCTCGTCGTACGCGGGTCGGCCGGTGTACTGCTGCTTGGTCGGGAGTCCGATGAGGATGCCGAGGGGACGGCCCGCGACCTGCGCGTTGAGCCGCGCGCCGCCTCGATTCGCGTCGGCGATCCAGCCGAGCACCGCGCGCCAGTGGTCCGCGTTGCCGTCGATCTGCGACAGGCAGATCGTCACCGGCACCCCGCTCTCGCGCGACAGCCGCGTGGCCCAGTCGACGTCGGCCCGGAAGCCGTCGTCGACCTCGTTCATCGCGCCGGACGACACCACCTCCACCACCCCGCCCCCGCCGCGGGCCATGCCCCGGCCGATGCCGAGCAGCTCCTCGACGGTGGCGTAGGTGCCGGGCAGCGGCCGGCCGTCGGGCGCGGTGTGCGCGGGGAGCCGGTTGGTCGAGAAGCCGAGCGCGCCGGCCCGGATCGACTCCTCGACGAGCGCGGCCATCGCCGCGATGTCGGCGTCGGTCGCCGGCTCGTTGTCGGCCCCGCGCTCGTCCATCACGTAGGTGCGCAGCGGTGCGTGCGGGACCTGCGCGCCGACGTCGATCGCACGCGGGAGCGCACCGAGCGCGTCGAGGTACTCGGGGAACGACTCCCACTGCCAATGGATGCCCGCGTGCAGTGCCTCGGCCGGGATGTCCTCGACCGACTCCATCAGCGACACGAGCCACCCGCGCCGCTCCGGCCGCACGGGCGCGAACCCGATGCCGCAGTTGCCGAGGATCGCGGTGGTGACCCCGTGCCACACCGACGGCGTGAGCAGGGGGTCCCAGGTGACCTGGCCGTCGTAGTGCGTGTGCACGTCGACGAAGCCGGGCGTGACGAGCAGCCCGTCGGCGTCGATCACCTCGGCGGCCGCGGCGTCGACCCGGCCGACCTCCACGATCACGCCGTCGCGCACGGCGACGTCGGCGGTCCGGCGCGTCGCCCCCGTGCCGTCGACGACGGTGCCTCCGCGGATCAGCAGGTCGAGCTCCGACATGGTCTCCCCCTCGGCGTCGGGGGCAGGCTACGACAGCCGAGGGGGAGGACGGATGGGTTGCGCCGGGGTCAGGCCAGGTCCGGGCAGGCCGACCCGGTGAGCTGGGCGTTCCCGTCGACCGGGGTGATCTCGCCGGTGAGGAGGTTGATGTCCCAGGTGGCGACGCCACCGGTCAGGTCCCCACTCGCGATGGTCTGGTCCGGGATCGTGACGACCACCCGATAGGTCCCGGTCTTCTGGTCGGTCAGCGTCGGCTGGTACTGCGCACTGGCCAGCACCTGGGCGATCTCGTCCGGCGCCAGCGACCCGGTGATGCCGAACGCACCGGACTGGGCACAGGCCTCGAACGGCTCCCGGATGCGCCGGATCGCCTCGTCGGGCTCGGCGAGCACCGTCGTGGTCGTGGTTCCGGGCTTGCGGGTGGTCGGGGGCAGGGTGCCCACGCCACCGGGCGGGTAGATCGGCTGCGGCGACGGGACCACGATCACGATCACCGTGGGGTCGAAGCCTTCCCACTTCGGGCCGGTGTAGATCGGCTTCTGCACTTCCTGCGGGGGCAGCAGCGGGTTGCCGCACCGGCAGCGGGCGATCAGCCGGCCGTTGGTGTCGACGAGCACCGCGGTGCCGCGTTCGAGCACGGCCTGGTATCCGACGGCCCGCCCGTTCTGCCAGGTGTGGTTGGTGACCCGCGCGTCGGAGGTCAGCGTGGTCGGGATCAGCGCCCGCACGTACGTGGGGATCTGGGACACCTGGATGTCGAGCACCCGGGCCCATTCACGGGCGATCGGTGCGTTCGCGGGATCGGTGAGGAACTGCACGAGCAGCTCGCGGTCACAGAGCGTGTTGTCACCGGTGCCACCGAAGGGGCCCTGCGCCACCCGGCCCGACGGCGTGGGTGCGGTGGTGACCGGGGCTGCGATCGTGGTGGGCACGGTGGCCGAGACCGGCTGGAGGGACGGCATGAACGGCGACGGGCCCGCGCTCGCGGTGGACTCGAGGAGCACCTCGCGATCCTTCTTCGACGCCTTCTCGTCACCGCCGCCCAGGACCAGCGCGGCAGCGACCGCCAAGAGCGCCACCACGACCGCGGCGACGAGCCCGACGATCAGCTTCTGGTTGGACCCACCGCCGGCCCCAGCCGCGGCCGCCGGGACGGGCGGAGGCCCCGCGGGCGGCGGACCCGAGGGCGGGCCGGCCGGGGGACCGGCCGCCGGCGGCGTGGGAGCCACCGGTGTGGGCGGCGCAGGAGCCGCGGGGGCCGGCGGCGTGGGAGCCACCGGTGCGGGAGGCGTCGGCGCGGGCGGTGTGGCCGGCACCGGGGGCGGCTCGGCGGCCGCGGCCGCCGCCAAGGGCATCGCGTGCCCGCAGGCCCCGCAGAACTGTGCGCCCTCGCGCAGCGCGTGCCCACACTCTCCACAGAACCTGACTGCAGCCACGTCTCGCCCTCCCACTCGGCATCGCACGGGGCGCCGGTACGCCCCTTGTCACAGTGCCCCAACGCCCCGCCCATGGGGAGGGGCGAAGGTCCCCCGCCCTGGGGCCGGACGGACGGACCCGGGCGGGTCAGCCGCCGTCCAGGCGCAGGTGGTGCGGGAAGTCGAACACGTGGAGGTCGGCCCCCTCGCCCTGGTTGGTGCGGGCCAACGAGTGGTACCGGCGACCGGCGAACCACCACCGGCCGTCGACCTCCCGGTGCTCGTCGTGGTACACGCCGTAGGCCTGGGTGAACCGGCCGCTGTCGGACTCGAGCCGCAGCTCGCACATGTACATGCGGCCCAGGGCGCGCGTCTCGTCGCCCCCCGGCGCGATCTCGATCCGGGAGCTGAGGATGACGAACTCGAAGAACGCGAAGCCCGCGATCGCGGACCCGATGAAGTCGCCCACCGCACCCGGGCCCACGAGCCGGAGCGGGTCGCCGGCCCGCGTGTCGATCTCCACCACCGCGTCGGGGAGGAACAGGTCGGCGAGCTCGGCCCAGGCCCGGCGGGTCACCACGTCGGCGTACGCGTTCTGCAGGCGGCGCAGCGCCACGTAGCGGGCGGTCTCGACGAGCAGCGGATCCGTCACGGTGGTCCTTCCGTCCGGCACGGGGTCGTCACGTACCGTAGATCGCCGCGCCCACCCCGGCGCGGGTAGGAGGACGACTCCCATGGCCGAACCCCTCGCCGAGCTCCCCGAGGCGCCCCGCTGGCGGGGCATCAACCACCTGGCCCTCGTCACCCCCGACATGGACGCCACCGTGCGGTTCTACGCCGGCGTGCTCGGGATGCGGGTGGTCGCCACCACGATGGCCGGCCCGATGCGCCACTACTTCTTCGAGCTGGCCCCGCAGAACACCGTGGCGTTCTTCGAGATCGAGGGCGCGGAGACGTTCGAGAAGGGCGCGGGCTCGCCGATCGACCGGGCCGTCCAGATGGACCACCTCTCGTTCAACCTGCCCGACGAAGCCGCGCTCGAGCAGCTGCGCACGCGCATCCTCGCCGCGGGCTCGGAGGTCACCGAGGTGGTCGACCACGGGTTCATCCGGTCCGTGTACTTCACCGACCCCAACGGCATCGCGCTCGAGGCCTCGTACTGGGTCACCGACGGCACCGGCCGCGAGGCCGACCCCGGCGACCACCAGCTCTTCGGCGACCCCGACCCCGTGCCCGCCCTGGCCGAGCTGCGCGCCGGCCGGCTCACGAGCGTCCCCGAGACCCGGCTCGTCTGAGTCGGCGCCGCTCGCGACCGCCCGCGAGACTGAACCGATGACGACCCACGCCGAGCTCGACCGCGCCACCCGCCTCCGCGTCGCCCACGAGGCGATGCTCGCCGGGATGCTCGTGAACCGCGCGGTGCTGCCGCAGGTGGTGCTGAAGACGGGCGGGTTCGACGCGATGAACGACGTCGCGATCGACCTGTGGATGGGCGCGAGCCCCGTGTACACCCACCGCATGCGGGTGCTCATGGGCATCGAGGGCGACACGGTCGCCGCGATCATGAAGGCGCTGCAGCTCGACGTGGGCTTCGTCCACCAGTACATGGACGTCGCGTACGTCGTGCACGACGACCTCCACGGCGAGTTCTGGCTCAACCACTGTGGTGCACTGCTCGACGCCGAGCCCTTCGGCGAGGAGCGCGTCGTGGGGATGTGCCACACCATCGAGGACCCGACGTTCGACGCCACCGCGCTGGCCACCAACCCGCGCGCCCGCATCCGGCCGATCCACCGGCCGCCGCGGACCCCGGCCGACCGCCACCCCCACTGCCACTGGACGATCGTGATCGACCCCGCGAACGAGCCGGTCGGCCCCGCGGTGCTCACGCAGCAGGTGAGCGACCTCCCGCTCGCGCGCGTCCCCAACGAACCGCCGGCCGATCGCGCGTCCGACGGGCGCGGCGACTACCGCGGCGACTTCGACCCCGGCTTCACCCTGCGCGCCCTCTCCACCCCGATGATCGGCGCGGTGCAGGAGGAGTTCGTGGTGCAGGACCACCTCCTCGCGGCGTCGGGCGAGCTCGCGCTCGCGCTGCGCTTCGGCGCCGACGACGCCCGGTCGATGATGGCGAGCGGCTTCGTCGGCGTGTCGTGGACCACCAGCGCGCGGCTGGCCCAGGCCCTCGGGCTCGACGCCGCGCCCGGCGCCGAAGGCGTGGCCGCCGTGCTCACCCACCAGTCGATGGTCCCACCCGGGTTCACGCGTTCGGTGTCCGTCGACGGCGACGCCGTGGAGCTGGTCCTGACCTCCACGGTCGACGGGTTGCTCGACCCGGCGCACCCCGGCGTGCCGGGCCTGCTCGCCCGCGGTGACCGCGGCGGGCTCGAGGCGATGGCCCAGGCCGTCGACCCCCGCGCGCGGCTGGCCGAGGTCGACGGCGACGACCGCACGATCGCGGCCGTGTTCACGGTCCACCCCGGCGCCGGAGCGGTCGACGCTCCCGGCGAGGTCGCGCTGATGGAGAGCCTCGCCAGCGGCTGGGTGTTCACGCCCGGCCGCTGACGCCTCGGCCTCGGCAGCCCCCTCCTGCCCGATTGGGGTGAGTCGGGACGAAACGGTCGGTCTCCCCGACGGCCCGGACCGGCACACGGGCCCGGTGCAAGTAGCCTGGATGGCTCCCCCGTGCGCGGCGCCCCACCGGCGCCCCACTCGAAAGGCCCAGTCATCGCTTCGCGCTCCGACCTCCGCAATGTGGCCATCGTGGCCCACGTCGACCACGGCAAGACGACCCTCGTCGACGCCATGCTCCGCCAGAGCGGGGTGTTCCGCGTCCACGCCGAGGTGGTCGACCGGGTCATGGACTCCACGGACCTCGAGCGTGAGAAGGGGATCACGATCCTGGCCAAGAACGCCTCGGTCACCGTCGACGGCGTGAAGATCAACATCGTCGACACCCCCGGCCACGCCGACTTCGGCGGCGAGGTCGAGCGCGGGCTCACCATGGTCGACGGCGTGCTCCTGCTCGTCGACGCGAGCGAGGGACCGCTCCCCCAGACCCGCTTCGTGCTGCGCAAGGCCCTCGAGGCGCGCCTGCCGGTCGTGGTCGTGGTCAACAAGGTCGACCGCGCCGACGCCCGCATCGCCGAGGTCGTGCACGAGGTGGAGGAGCTGTTCCTCGACCTCGACGCCGACGAGGACCAGATCGACTTCCCGATCATCTACTGCAACGCGCGCACCGGCCGGTCGTCGCTCGACGCCGACGACCCCGCGCTGCGCGAGGGCGGAGCGATCAGCGCCGACGGCCTCACGTCGCTGTTCCGCGTGCTGCTCGACCACATCCCGGCGCCGGAGTACGACGACGCCCACCCGCTCCAGGCGCTGGTGACGAACCTCGACGCGTCGCCGTACCTCGGCCGCCTCGCGCTCTGCCGCGTCCACCACGGCACGCTCGTGCGCAACACCCCGATCGCGTGGTGCCGGGCCGACGGCACGACCCAGACGGTTCGGATCTCCGAGCTGTTCGTGGCCGACGGGCTCGACCGCGTCCCCGCCACCGAGGTCGGGCCGGGCGAGATCGGCGTGATCGCCGGACTCGCCGACGTGACGATCGGCGAGACGCTCACCGACGTCGACGACCCGCGTCCCCTCCCGGTGATGCACATCGACGACCCCAGCCTCTCGATGACGATCGGCATCAACACGTCGCCGCTCGCCGGGCAGGACGGCGACAAGATGACCGCCCGCCTGGTGAAGAACCGGCTCGACGCCGAGGTCGTGGGCAACGTGTCGTTGCGGGTGATGGCGAGCGAGCGTCCCGACGCGTGGGAGGTCCAGGGCCGCGGTGAGCTCCAGCTCGCGGTGCTCGTGGAGACGATGCGCCGCGAGGGCTTCGAGCTCACGGTGGGCAAGCCCGAGGTCGTCACGCGGATGATCGGCGCCAAGGTGCACGAGCCGGTCGACCGCGTGGCCATCGACGTGCCGGAGGAGTTCCTCGGCACCGTCACCCAGCTCCTCGCGATCCGCAAGGGCCGCATGGAGCAGGTCGTGAACCACGGCACCGGCTGGGCCCGGCTCGAGTTCCTCGTCCCGGCACGCGGGCTGGTGGGCTTCCGCACCGAGTTCATGACCGAGACCCGCGGCACCGGCCTGTTGCACCACGTGTTCGAGCAGTACGAGCCGTGGCACGGCGACCTGCGCACGCGCCGCAACGGCAGCCTCGTGTCCGACCGGCGCGGCCTCACGACCCCCTACACGCTCCTGAAGCTCCAGGAGCGCGGCGAGCTGCTCGTCGGCCCCGGGGTCGAGACCTACGAGGGCATGGTCGTGGGCGAGAGCGCACGGGCCGGCGACATGGACGTCAACCCCACGAAGGAGAAGCAGCTCACCAACCACCGTGCGGCTGCCGCCGACGACTTCGAGCGCCTGGCCCCACCGCGGCCGATGTCGCTCGAGGCGGCCCTGGAGTTCATCGCGGCCGACGAGTGCGTGGAAGTGACGCCGAAGAACGTGCGGATCCGCAAGGTGGTGCTCGACGCCAACACCCGCGGCCGCTCGGCCAAGAACCAGAACCGGGTTCCGGCCTCCGCCTAGCGGCGCGTCACACCCCGGGGGGCTCCGCGGGGCCGGACGAACCGTCCGACGCCGTGCGCGGCGTCACCACCCACTGCCGATCGCCCATGGCCTCCTTGATCTGGGCGACGCGCGCGATCGTGTTCTTGTACTCCGTGTACAGCAACGACGCGATGAAGAAGTAGGCGACGAACCACCGCTTGTGCTGCCTCACCTCCGCGTCGCCGACCCGGTACGCGAAGAACGTGGACGCCGGGCCCACGCTGAGCGTGAACAGCGTCGTCATCACGAAGATCGGCACCTTCCAGTCGAGGGGCCGGTTGACGACGAGCCAGAACGCGACGATCGGGAACATCTGCAGCGAGATCCACGGGTAGACCTCGCGCCAGACGAGCAGGTGCCAGTACCCGAGTCGCTGGCGGAGGCTGAGGGCCGAGCTCGGCCGGAACATCGCCCCGCCGTGCTTCAGCGCCACCTGGAACCAGCCCTGGGCCCAGCGCATGCGCTGGCTCCACAGCGCGCTCATCGTGGTGGTGGCGAGCTCGCGTGACGTGATGGCGCGATCCGACGCGATCCGGTACCCGCGCTCGACCACCCGCAGCGCGGAGTCGATGTCCTCGGTGAGCATGCTGCCCTGCATGCGGGTCTCGCGCAGGAGATCGGCGCGCCAGTACCCATTGGATCCGCCGAACACCCCGAAGCCGTGCATCCGGGCCCGACCCGGGTGAGACACCGCGTAGATGGCCTCGAACTCCACCGCGACGGTGCGGGCCGTCCGCGACGCGTCGCCGTTGCGGACGACGCAGTGCCCCTGGACGACGTCGTAGCCGTTGCTCAGCCACTGCCACGCCCGCCGGAACGTGTGCCGATCCGGATGGTGGTCGGCGTCGAACATCGCGATCATCTCGCCCTCGACGTGCGACATCGCCGCGTTCACGTTCTGGGCCTTCGAGGTGGAGCCCTCGACCCGCAGCACCAGGAGGTCCGGCCAGTGGCGCTCGAGCTCGCGCAGCTCGGCCTCGATCGGCATCGGTGTGGGGCCGTTGTAGGCGAGGATCACCTTGAGGTCCGGGTAGTCGATGCCCCGGAAGGCCTCGAGGGTCTCCATCAGCGTGGGCGCCTCGTTGGGGAGGTACGCGGCGATGATCGCGGTGGCCCGGGGGTACTCCGTGGGCGGATCGCCCGGGGGGTAAGTGGCCCGGAGGGCGAGGAACCCCTCGAAGAGGATGAACGCGCCGGTCAACGCGAGCGAGAACACGACGATGAGGTACATCACCGGGGTGATGTCGTGGCCGGCGTCGTCGAGGAGCCAGTAGACGCCGAACGGGATGAAGAGCCCGAGCACGAGGGTGATCAGGATCTGGACCGGCGTGCGGATGCGGTCGGAGATCCTCCGGCGCGGCGACGTCTCCGCCTCGAGGGGCTCGAGCGCCACGTGCCAGCGCTCGGGCTGGAGGTCGAGGCGGGCCGCGGCGAACGCGGCAGCGAGCTCGATGCGGGCGAGGACCTCGGAGGTGTCGGCAGTGCCGTCGAGATCGGTCCAGCCGATCGCGGGCGTGAGGCGCACGGTGTCGCCGCCGGACGGGAACCGCCGGACCACCACGGCCTGACCGAGCGCACGCGCGCGCGCCTCGGCCTGCTCGGGAACGAGGTCGGCGAAGAACACGGTGACCACGCCGTCGCGCTCGACGTTCCCGACGTCGGCCGGGCGCAGGAACGCGCGCACGAGGGCCCGCACCTCGGTGAGCACCACGTCGATCGCGCGCGGACCCAGGCGGTGGCGCAGGTCGTCGATCTCGATCAGCTCCACGCGCGCGACGGCGCCGCTGCGGGCGCCGCGCGTCGCCCGGTCGATCTCGCGGTCGAGCACGCGGCGCATCGCCGAGGCGTTGACCAGCGTGTCGGCCCGCACCGCGCCGCGCTCGGGCACCGCCTCCGGGGCCGCCCCCGGGATCCCCACCCCGGCGCGGGCCAGCCGGGCCCGTACCCGGGCGACGAGCTCCACCGGGTCGACCGGCTTCACGAGGTAGTCGTCGGCGCCCAGCCCCAGACCCGTCACGATGTCGTCGCGCGAGCCCCGGGTGGTCGCGAAGACGAGCGGCGTCGCGATGGTGCGCGGGTCGTCGCGCAGCTCGCGCGCGAGCTCGAAGCCGCCCATGTCGGGCATGTTCACGTCGCTGACGATGAGGTCGGCCGGCGTCCGCTCGAGCACCGCCAACGCCTCGCGCCCGGTCCCCGCGGTGACGACGGTGAAGCCCGCCCCGGTGAGCGCGGGACCGAAGGTCTGGAGGATCACGGGGTCGTCGTCGACCACCAGGACCGTCGCGTCGGTGGTGGCCGGATCGGGCGGGCGCGGGACGGGCCGGGTCGGGCTCTTCCACGCGATCGGCGCCGGCTCGAACACCCGGTCGATCACCGCGAGGTCGGCCCGCTGCTCGTCCCGGGACCGGGTGGGGGCCCCGTCGCCCCCGAAGTCGTCCTCGAGCCGTCCGGCCGCGGCCGAGGCGTCCAGGAATCCGAGGGTGCCGAGCGAGCCCACCAGCCGGTGGGCGGAGGCGTACGCATCGGCGGTGGAGACCCCGGGGTCGCCTTCCACCCCACCGCGCAGGATGTTCGCCTTCGCGGCGAGGTCGTCGCGGTTCCGAGCGAAGATCGCGGCGAGCGCATCCACTCCGGGGGCGCCGGCGTCGGTCATGGCGTCCAGGCGAGCATCCGGGCCAGCTGGTCGGCCAGCGTCATCGGCTCGAAGGGCTTGGTGAGCACACCCTGCACGCCGAGGTCGCGCAGTCGCGCGTGCTCGGCGCGGCGCGCACTCGCCGTGAGGAAGACGATGGCGAGGTCGTGGTATCCCTCGTCGCGCAGCGCGCGGACCGTCCCGGGGCCGTCGAGCACCGGCATGCTCACGTCGA
This sequence comes from Acidimicrobiia bacterium, assembly GCA_041659105.1. Classification (GTDB taxonomy): domain Bacteria; phylum Actinomycetota; class Acidimicrobiia; order IMCC26256; family PALSA-555; genus CAIUKV01. The sequence continues at coordinate 7,936 of JBAZYX010000075.1, read as the reverse complement.
GCAGCACGGCGTCGGGCCGCGCCGCGCGCACGGACGCCAGCGCCTCCTCGCCGTTGGTCGCCGTGCGGACCTCGTGACCACCCACGTCGCGGAGCGCGATCGTGGCGATCTCGAGGATGTCCGGCGCGTCGTCGACGATCAGGACGGTCTTTCGCATCTCATGCCTCCCGCGGCAACCGGATGATGAACCGGCTGCCCGCGCCCAGCTCGCTCTCCACCATGATCGTGCCGCCGTGCGCCTCGACGATGCCCTTCGCGATGGGCAGGCCGAGGCCGGTCCCCCCGCCCATGACGTCGTTGAGGCCGCGAACCTGCTCGAAGCGCTCGAAGATCGACTCCTGCATGTCGGGCGGGATGCCCGGTCCGGCGTCCGACACGCTGATGGTCACGGCGTCGGGCCGGACCTCCTCCTCGACCCGCACGACGCCGCCGGCGGGCGAGAACTTCACCGCGTTGCCGATGAGGTTGGTCAGCGCCTGGCCGATGCGGAACCCGTCGACGCGCAGCACGGCGCCGTCGATCCCGCGGGTCTCGATCTCGACGTCCCGGTCGATGGCCATCCCCGCCGCCGCGTCCACCGCCTGACGCACGATCTCGTCGACCGGCGTGTCGGTGACGTCGAGGATCATGGCGTCGGCGTCGAGCCGCTCGATGTCGAGGATGTCGTTGACGAGCTGCATCAGCACGTCGCTGTTGCGCGCCGCGACCTCCACGAGGTGCGCCGCCTGCTCCGGGAGCTCGCCCGCCACGCCGCCCACGATGAGTCCGAGCGAGCCCTTGATCGATGTGAGTGGGGTGCGCAGCTCGTGACTCACCGCCGAGATGAACTGGTTCTTCATGCGCTCGAGCGCACGCTGCTCGGTGATGTCGCGGATCGTGAGCACGATGCCCTGGACCGCGGGGTCGTCGAGGAGCGTGTACGCGACCGCCTCGGTGTCGCGCTCCCCACCGTCGGCACGCACCACCCGGACGTACAGCGGGTCGCCCTCGCCGGTGCGGTTGCGCTGGCGCTCGAGTGCCCCCAACGCCTCAGGGATGTCGTCGGGGTGGAGGAAGTCGAAGATCGACCGGCCGAGCGCCTCGCGCGCGGCGCTCACGCCCACCAGCACGAGTGCTGCCGAGCTCGCGTAGCCGATCGTCCCCTCCCGGTCGATCACGACCACGCCGTCGGTGATGTGCTTCAGGATCGTGCGGAACAGCCGCTCGTTGCTCGCCAGCCGCTCCTCGGTCGCGACCTGGTCGGAGATGTCGGTGGCGATGCCGATCAGACCCACGGCCCGGCCGTGCCGGTCCTTGTTGACCGTGAACGTCACCGAGACGGGCACCCGCGCACCGTCTCGGGTCACGAAGTGCAGGCGGTGCGGAACACCCTCGCCCACGACCTCGCGCACCACGTCGACCGGGTCCATCCCGACCGCCCGGTCCAGCGCGCCGCCGAGCTCCTCACGGTCCAGGAACAGCGCCGGCGTGGCCTTCCGCACCACCTCGTCGGCCCGCCACCCGAGGAGACGCTCGGCCCCGGCGTTGAAGATGACGATGGAGCCGGACGCGTCGGTCGCGAACACGCAGTGTCCGGTCGCGGCGCGCAGCACGGCCTCGTACAGCCACAGCCCGCGCCGCTCCTCGGTGATCGCGAACTCCGCCTCCACCAACGCGGCGAGCTCGACGAGGATCGTCCGCTCGCGTTCGGTCAGCCGGCGCGGGACGCGGTCGATGATGCACAACGAGCCGATGGGGAGCCCGGATCCCGGCGCATGCACCGGCGCCCCGGCATAGAAGCGGATCCCGGGCGGCCCCGTGACGAGGGGGTTGTCGGTGAATCGCTCGTCGTCGAGGGCATCGGGCACGACGAGGACCTGATCGGCGGCGACGGCGTGGCCGGAGAACGAGATGCTGCGGTCGGTCTCGGCCAGGTCCATGCCGACACACGACTTGAACCACTGCCGCTTCTCGTCGACGAGCGACACGAGCGCGACGGGGACGCCGAAGACGTTGGTCGCGAGATCGGCGATCCGGTCGAAGCGGACCTCGGGCTCGGTGTCGAGGATCGCGAGCGCCCGCAGTGCCGTGAGCCGCTCCGACTCTCGTTCCGGTACCGGTGCTTCGATCACGAAGCGCCCCCGCCTGTCGCGTTCGTGGAGTTCGTCGCATCCTACGACGCGGAGAATGGTGGGGCCGATGCCGTGCGTAGCGGTTCGGTCGCCCGATCACGCCGCCGCGAGCCCGGCGGCAACCGCCGCGCCGAGCTCGCGCGCAGCGGCGACGTCGGCCGGCGTCGGCATCCCGAGCACGGTGACCGGCGCCTGCGCCCGCCGCCAACGCAGACCGGTCGTCACCTTCTCGACCGAGAGCACCGCGCCGTCGACGTCGAGGTTGCCGTGCACGTACAACCCGTACGGGCGACCGACGGTCGCGTCGAGACACGGGTAGTACACCTGGTCGAAGAAGTGCTTCAGCGCTCCAGACATGTACCCGAGGTTCGCGGGCGTGCCGAGCAGGTAGCCGTCGGCGGCGAGCACGTCGGACGCAGTCGCCGAGAGCGCCGGCCGCACCACCACGGCGACGCCCTCGATCGCCGGGTCGGTCGCCCCGGCCCGCACCGCGTCGAGGAGGTCGGCGCACGCAGGTGACGGCGTGTGGTGGACGATCAGCAGCGTCGGCACGAGCGCTCCGGTTCGGTCGATCGTCGGCGCCATGGGGCGGGCGATCGCCCAAACGGGTCAGGGGGTGGGGGTCTCGGTGATGTCGGCGTCGAGGTCGAGCCCGAAGTAGCGCGCCGGGTTCTCGAGCAGCACCTTGCGCCGCAGCTCGTCGCGGCCGGCGAACACCGACTCGAGGAACTGCTGCGAGTCGGGGAACGAGCCGACCGAGTGGGGGAAGTCGGTGCCCCACATGAGGTTGTCGGTCGGGAGCAGGTCGGCCATCTGCACGGCGAGCGGGTCGCGGATGATCGAGAAGAAGCAGTGCTTCGCCACGTACTCGCTCGGGGTGAGCGCCATCTTCCGCCCGCCGAACGCGGTGGAGAAGATCTCGTGGTTGTCGTCCATGAAGAACAGCGTGAACGGCAGCCAGCTCGCGTTCGTCTCCGCGAAGTAGAAGCGGATCTCCGGGAAGCGGTCGAACACGCCCGACGCCATCAGCTGCGCCATGCAGTAGACGGGCGAGTGCGAACCCGCCCGCTGGGTGAGCGCCGACGCGTACGCCTGGCCGGCGGTGCCCTGCCCCGCGCCGGCCATCGGCGCGCGCATCTCGCCGAACCCGAAGTGCGGCGAGATCGCCATGCCCAGCTCCAGGCACGCGGCCCAGAACTCGTCGTCCTCGGGCTGCGCGAAGCCGGTGCCGTTGGGGAACTGGTAGAACGCGACCGAGCGCAGGCCGAGGGCGTGCGCGTCGCGCAGCGCCGCGACCGCGTCCTCGAGCGTGGAGATCGGCGTGACCGAGTTGCCGATGAGCCGGTCGGGAGCCACCGAGCAGTAGTCCTGCGCGAGCCACGTGTTGTACGCGCGGATCATGGCGACGTACACCTCGCGGTCCTTGATGCCCTCGAGGAACCGCGACGCGAACACGGGCGGGAACAGCACCTCGGCGTCGATGCCGTCCTCGTCCTGCTCGCGCAGGCGCTGCTCGGGCGGCCCGGCACCGTCGTTGGGCGACCCGTCGGGGCGGTAGTACGAGCCGACGTCGAACCGGATCGGTCCCCGCCCGGTGATGTTCTGCCCGTTGCGCAGGAGCGGCTGGCCCTCGATCAGCCAGCCCTCACCGCCGTCGGGGAGGGGGACGAGCCGGGGGGCGCGCGGCTGCCATTGGTCCGGCACGTACTTCGTCCACAACGGCGGCGTCTCCACATGGCCGTCGGCCGAGATCACCCGGTACTTGCGTCCCATGGACAGGCTCCTTCTCGTGTCATCGCTCGTTTCGGCGTCGCTGGACAACCGTTGCGGTGGGTCGAACGACGCCGAAACTGGCCGTTAAGCGGGGCCGCCGGTGAGCTCCGACGGCTCGATGCCCAGATAGCGCTCGAGGTTGCGGTGGGTGTTGATCAGGCGACACTCCTCGCTCGAGAGCGCGAGGTGGGTGAGGCCGGGCTGGTGCATGCCGCGCTGCACCGCGGGCGCGACCGAGACGTCGGCGTTCAGGACGAAGCCGAGGTCGGCCTCCCCCGCGCCGAGCACGACGTCGAACGGCTGCGACCGGGGCGCGTCGGCCGACGGGGCGCGCCGGAAGTTGATCGCGACCATCTCGGCGTGATCGGGGTCGGCACCGGGCTTCGCGCACAGCACGGACAGCAGGTCGGGCGTCGCGAGCACCGTGGCGTTGGGAAACAGGTTGTACTGGTGCAGGGTGAGCATCTGGTCGGTGTCGAACCGTGACAGGTCGACGCCCTTGTCGGCCTGCGTCGAGCGGATGCCGGCCGCGATCGCGTCACCGAGCGTCTCGCCGGCGGCGAGCGCGGGAGCTGGGCACACCTCGGTCACACCCATGCGCGCGCCCTGCGTGAGGACGAACGAGTCCCACACCGTCTGGTCGTCGAGCCCGTCGCGGAATCGCGGGCTGGGCACGCCGTAGCGCTGCGACGACTTGCTCGTGTGGCCCCACACGCGCTGCGGCGCGTCGATGTCGTCCATCGAGGCGATCATCTCGCGGTGCAGGCCCTGGACGTGGTACGTCTCGCTGAAGCCGTCGGCCACGACCTTCCAGTTCGCGGCGACGGGCATCGTGACGAGCACCTCGGCGCGGAAGTCGTCGAACCCGATCCACGCGAGGTCGGCGGGCACGCCCTCGAGGTACTCCGCGAGCGGCATCGCGTCCGGGTCGAGGTTCACGAACACCAGCGGGCCCCACGTGTCGACCGACGCGGCGAACAGCCCGAAGTCGTCGTTGCGGAGCGCGCCGAAGCCCTTGCGCGACGGAACCTCGCGCAGGCGGCCCTGGAGGTCCCAGGTCCAGCGGTGGTAGCCGCAGCGCAGCTCGGTGAGTCCGCTCCCCGACCCGGTGCACAGCTGGTTGCCCCGGTGGCGGCAGACGTTCTGGTAGGCGCGCAGCGCGCCATCGTCGGCCCGCAGGATCACGACGGAGTACGGGCCGACGCGGTACTCGTAGTAGTCGCCGGGATCCGACACGTGGTCGACCGTGCACGCGATCTGCCACACGCGGGGCCACATCCGCTCGAGCTCGCGTGCCGCGAACGCCCGAGACGTGTACCGGTCGACGGGCACCCGTGTGGGGGAGCCGACCGCGCTGCCCGCGGCGGTGATCGCCGTGCCGACCGGCGCGTCCTCGCCGGCGGCTCGTCCGAGGGCTTCGAGCACCATCGCTGCCTCCTCGTCCTGCTGGGTGACGGGCTAGTAGACGTACGAGCCGAGGCCGCCGTCGACGTCGATCGTCGCACCCACCATGTACGACGCGAGGTCGGAGCACAGGAACAGCACGACGTTTGCGATCTCGTCGGCGCGACCGAACCGGCCAATGGGGATGTCCTTCGACCGCTCGGTGAACACGGCCTCGATGTCGCCGTTGCCGCGATCCGCCACCTCGCGTGCGGTGCGCTCCCACATCTCGGTGCGGATCCGGCCCGGCGCGATCGAGTTGATGAGCACCCCGTCGGCCGCGTACTTGCGCGCGATCGCCTTGGTGGCGACCGACAACGCGCCCTTCGTCGCCGCGTAGTCGACGATGGCCGCCCCCGGGTACTTCGCCGCCGCGGTGTTCATCATGACGACACGGCCCCACCGCTGGGCCCGCATCGCGGGGAGGAACCGGCGGGTGAGGCGCATCGCCGCCATCACGTTGAGCTCGAAGAGCTCGAACCAGTCGTCGTCGGACATGTGGAGGAAGTTGCGCGACGGCGACGCCCCGACGTTGTTGACCAGGATGTCGGGCGCGCCGATGTCGGCCTCGACGGTGTCGCAGAACCGGGCCACGGCGGCGGCGTCGCCCATGTCGGCCTCGTAGCCCCGGACGGTTCCGGGCGAGCGGGCGAGGGACGCGGCCAGCGCCTCCACCGCCGCAGCCGTGCGGGCGCAGAACGCCACGGTGGCGCCGTGCTCGGCCAGCACCCGGACGGTCTCGGCGCCGATGCCGACGCTCGCGCCGGTCACGACGGCGCGGCGGCCGTGCAGGTCCAGTTCCATCGAGCCCCCTTCAGCGCCCGTCCGGGCCCAGGGGATCCTAAACGGCCCGCTACCTTGCGGTCCCGTGCCGCTGCACCGCGCTCCCCATGGCTTCCTCGGCGACGGCCGGCTCACGGTCGTCAGCTTCGACATCGACGGCACGATGGAGTTCGGCGACCCGCCCGGTCCGATCCCCGTGGCGCTCGCCCGGGCGATGGCCGAGCTCGGCCACGTGATCGGTTCGGGCTCCGACCGGACCCGCTCCGACCAGGCCAACCTGTGGGAGGCCCACGGGCTCGACGTGCAGTTCGTGGGAGGCAAGCACCACCTGCCCGAGGTGCGCGAGCGATTCCCCGCCGAGCGCTACGTGCACATCGGCGACACCGACGTCGACCAGCACTTCGCCCGGGCCGCCGACTTCGACTTCTACTGGTCCCACCAGTTCGACGTCACCGACTGAACCCCCCGTTTGGACCGTTTGTAGGCCCATGGGCCTACAAACGGTCCAAACAAGGACGGGTCATCGCAACGGGCGGAAGAACGCGCGGAGGTCCTCCACCAGGAGGTCGGGCTCCTCGGCCGCGGCGAAGTGGCCGCCGCGGGGCATCTCGGTCCAGCGGTGGAGATTGGTGTGGCGCTCGGCCACCGCACGGGGCACGAAGATCAGGTCGTTGGGGAACACCGCGATCGCGGTCGGCGCCTCGAGCTCCGGCTGGCGGTCGTGCATGATCCGCACCGGGTTCTTCCACTGCTCCCAGTAGTACCGCATGCTCGTGCCGATCGATCCGCCGAACCAGTAGAGCGACACGCCCGCGAGCAGGTCGTCGCGCGAGATCGCGGCGAACACGTCGCCGTCGTGGTCGCTCCACAGCCGGCGCCGCTCCAGGATCCACGCGGCGAGGCCGGCGGGCGAGTCGTTGAACGCGTACGCGAGCGTCTGCGGATCGGTCGTGTGCACCGCGACGTGCGCGTTCGCCGTTGCCATGCGCGCCTGCATCTTCTCGTACCACCCCTGCTCGCCCGGCCCGTACATCTCGGGTGAGAGCCCCGAGTAGTACGACACGCTCAGCAGCACCGGCAGGCTCAGGTGCGCGCCGATCAGCCGGTCGGCGTACTCGTGCGCGAGCTGCGCGGAGACCGACGCGCCCCAGTCGCCGCCGTGAACCCCGAAGCGGCCGTAGCCGAGGACGTCCTGCACCAGCGCCACCCACAGCGCCGCGGTCGCGCGCACGTTCACCCCGGTCTTGGTGAGCGGACCCGAGAAGGGATAGCCCGGCAGCCCGGGAACGATCACGTCGAACGCGTCGGCCGGGTCGCCACCGTGGGCACCGGGATCGCTGAGCGGTCCGATGACGTGCTGGAAGTCCCAGAACGTCCACGGCCAGCCGTGCGTGAGCACCAGCGGCATCGGCGCCGGCCCGTTGCCGCGCGCGTGGATGAAGTGGACCGGCACGTCCTCGAGCACGACCCGGTAGTGCTCCCACCGGTTCAGCGCGGCCTCGAAGGCCGCGAAGTCGAAGCCGTCGCGCCAATACGCGAGCGTCTCCTCCATCCACGCCTGGTTGGCGCCGTAGCGCCAGTCGTCGTTCCCGAAGTCGCCCGGCCAGCGGGTTCGGGCGAGGCGCTCCCGCAGGTCGGCGACGGCGTCGGCCCCGAACTCGATGTGAATGCGCTCAGGCTCCACTGCACCTCCTCGGGACGGGTAGGACAGAATGCAGCATGGCCCATGGACGCGACTCGCTCACGACGACCCTCCGGACGATGCCGGTGTTCGCCGGCCTGACCGAGGAGGAGCTCGACGACGTCGGCCGCTCCATCCGGGTCCG
>JBAZYX010000074.1:0-20804 GCA_041659105.1 Acidimicrobiia bacterium | reverse complement strand
GATCATCTGCCCGAATCGCAACAACCGCACCCGGGCGCGGTCGGGTCATGGAACCGGGTATTGCGCATCCATCCCCGCCCTGAGCGCCTCACGACTCAGCACCCCGGGCTCGACGGGCACGGCGCGGTAGAGACCGGCGGACGTCTTCCACTCGAAGACCCGGTTGCCGTTGCCGTCGTACTCGGCCACGGTGTCGGTGCCACCGAAGGCGATGACCCAGTTGCCGCCCGAGAGGCGACGCGCGCTTCCTCCCCAGAGCGACAACGCGACGTTCGGGTCCGTCCGCTGCTCGAGCATCGTGGCGGTCCCGAAGAAGCTGACCTGGTAGCGGACGGCTCGGCCGGTGCGACCGAGGTTCGAGCCGTTGTCGTAGACCGTGACCGTTCCGTCAGGGAGGAGACGGGCGTCGTGCTGGCCGCCGAAGTGGCTCCCCACGTCGAACACGGGGTCACCGATGACGTCGAGGCTCTTGCCGGGGACGGGTGTACCCCCGAGCTTCCAGTCGATCTCGCCCGTCGCGCGGTTGACGTGGATCACGGCGTCCAGGTGCCGGAACGAAAGCAGGTAGCCGGTGGGGGTCGGGTCAACCGAGTTCCAGTGGTAGGCGTCGACGTCCCCAACCGGGATCCCGGGGTTCGGTTGCTGGGCGCTCCAGTACCACTGCGGGTCGGTCTCCGACACGGGGATGTGGTCGTGGACGTTCCACTCCCACACCACCTCACCGTCGGGCTTCACCTCCTGCAGGATCTGGTTGGCCAGCGGCGCGGTCCCGTCGGCGGGCGCGTCGGCACCCCAGGCGCTGAAGTCGACGCCGGGGATCGTCTGGTTCACCACGATGACGTAGTTGCCGTTGTCAAGGCGCAGGATGTCGTGCAGCTCAGGTACGCCGTCGTCCGACTCGATCGCGGTCACGAGTGTGCCGCCGAGCGTGCGCTCCTCGCCCGCCGTTCCGTCCATCTTCGTCCAGGCAACGTCGCCATTTGCGAACAGCTTGGCGAAGATCGTGTCGGTGGGCGGCGCCCACCAGATGGGAACGCCGTTGTGGTCGTAGATCGCGGCGTACGAGAACGGGCCGACGTAGGGCGTCATCAGGTAGTACTCCGCCTGGGTCTCCCCCGTCCGCGACGCCGTCCAGCCGAAGAAGTCGAGGGGGAGGCACCTGACGTGGAACGTGTGCTCCGACGCGGTGGCCGGCTGGTCCACGATCGTGAACGACTGGCCGGTGGAGCGGGTCACGCTCGCCACGAAGTGCCCGGTCTGGGGCGGCTGGCCCGCCACCGCGACCGACGTGCCGTCGGCGGTGTCGATCGTCACCTGCACGGGATCGTCGGTGCAGCGCACCACGTAGTCGCTCACGTCGGCAGAGAACGCCGGATAGAGCGCCGGTTCGACGGAGACCTGGAGGACGCTGGGCGGCGGCGGCTCGGGGACGCAGGCCGCTGCGAGCACGCCCAGCAGCGCGCAGAGCACGGCTGCGCTCGCGAATCGTCGTCCCCGCGTCCTCATCACTCGGGAGTGATCGTACGTCAGCATCCTGTGACTTGAGTGAGGGGACGATGATCGTTTGCTGAGAGATCCGTGAAGGCGGTGGTGCGCCCGAGGCTCCGGGCGCCGCCGGGGCGGGGCCGGCGCTCAGTCGCGCACGAGAACCATCGCCCCGCACTGGGGCCCGTGCGCGTTGGCCACAACGGCCACAACGGCATCGGGCACCTGGCGGGCGTCGAGCTCACCCCGGAGCTGCTGGACGGCCTCGGCGAGGAAGGCCAGCCCGTGGAGGCGGCCCTCGGCCAGCTGCCCACCACTGGTGTTGAGGGGCAGGTCACCGCCGGGCGCGATGCGGGAGCCGTCGCCGACCCAGTCGTGGAACTCGCCCACGCCGCAGAGTCCGAGCGCCTCGATCCACGAGATCGTGATGTGGGTGAACCCGTCGTAGAGCTCGGCGACATCGACGTCGGTCGGGCCGACCGACGCGCGGTCCCAGAGCCGCCCGGCGCAGAACCGCGTGCCGCCGAACAAGAAGTCCTCCCCGTAGAGCCAATCCGGCTGCGTGCCCGTGGCGTACGCCATCGAGTCGACGACCACGGGCACCCGACGGAGGTCGGCGGCCCGCTCGCGCGTCGTGATGATCGCGGCGCAGGCCCCGTTCACGGGGTAGTCGCAGTCGAGCACCAGCAGTGGGTCGGCGACCGGACGGGAGTCCATGTAGTCGTCCATGGTGATCGGGTCGCGCAGCACCGCACGCTCGTTGAGCGCCGCCCATCGGCGCGCGTTCACGGCGATGCGCCCGTAGTCCTCGTACGACCCGCCGAGCTCCGCGACGCGGCGCTGCTTGCGCATGCCCATCGCCGGGATGATCCCGCCCCCGTAGCCGTAGGGCGCGGTGAACTGGAGCGGGCCCGGCGCGACCGCGGGGCCGGACTTCACCGCACCCGTGTGCCCCGACGAGCGCGTGATGCAGCGGTACACCAGCACCGTCTCGCACACGCCCGAGGCGACCGCCATCGCACCGTCCATCGCGCTCGCGAGGCCCGACGGCGCCGTCCCCATGATGTCGTTGAACATCTGGAGGTTCGGGATGCCGAGCATGCGCTGCGTGGCGATGGCGGTCGGTGCGTCGCCCTGGCCGAACTGGTACTCGACGATGCCGTCGACGTCGGTCGCCGCGAGCCCGGCGTCGTCGAGCGCGGCCCGGCACGCGGCGTGGGTCAGCGTGCGGACGTCGAAGTCGCCGCTGCGGGCGACCGGCGAGTAGCCGACACCCACCACGGCGACGTCGCGGCTCAGGCCACTCACGTCGGCACCACCCGGAACTGCGGCAGCACCCAGTCGTCGTGGGGCTCGAAGACCACCTCCACCGGCGTGCCCACCGGCACGGGCTCCGGGACGTTCGCGGGATCGCCCCCGACTCCCGCCAAGTTGGTCAGGACCCGCACCCCAGGGCGGTCGTCGAGCTCCACGAGCACGAGGACGTAGGGCACGGCGTCGGTGAACGCGGCGTCGAAGGCCTGACGCACGACGCAGGAGGCGAACACCGTTCCCGTTCCGCCGACCACCTGCGGCGCCAGGGCGGCCTCGCCGCAGTGAGGACAGCCCACGTCGGGCGGACTGTGCGCGCGGCCGCAGGCGTCGCACTGGAGGACGGCGAGCTCGCCGCGGGCGGCGCCATCCCAGTAGAACGCGGTCACCGCATCGGGGACCGGGCGGGGTCGGCTGGTCATCGGCTGGTCATCGGCTGGTCATCGGGGAACCCTCACCACCCGATCCTCACCGCGGTCCGCCGGCCCCGCAAACGCGGAGTCGGACCAGTCTCGGGTGGGCGATACAGGACTCGAACCTGTGACCTCCGCCGTGTGAAGGCGGCGCTCTAACCAACTGAGCCAATCGCCCGAGGGCGCAGAGAATACCCGGCTCGGCCCGCTGCGCCCCGACGAGAAGTCCTCCCCCGCCGGGCGCGGATCTGCGACCCTGGGGCCATGGCGAAGCAACGATCGAAGCGCGAGCAGCGGGACAAGCGCGAAGCGAAGGCACGCGCCGAGCGCACGCGCACCGGGAAGTCGCTGCGGCGGCTCGAACGCCGGCTCGAGGACCTCACCCGCGAGCACCGCCGCATGGCCAAGCGGGTCAAGCGGCTGACGAAGCAGCTCGAGCACCCGACGCCGTCGCCCGGGTTCCCGCCGCCGTTCCCACCCGGGTTCGGGCCGGGCTGGGGTCCGGGCGGGCCCCGCCGGGGCAAGGGCGAGCCGCCGTGGGCCCGCGGCGGCCCGGGAGGCCCGCCGTGGGCGAAGGGCCTCGGCCCGGTGGTGAGCCTCGAGGTCCCGCTCGAGACCGACGACCCCACCGCCCCGCTCTGGGCCACGGTGAGCGCCCGGCTCCCCGAGGAGATCACCGCCGTGGGCGACGACGGCCGGGTCGTCCGCTACCGCTACTCGGCGGTCGGATCCACGCCCCAGGCCCCCCGGTACCGCCAGGTCGCGGAGCCGCCCCCGGCGCCGCCGGAACGTTTTCCGGGCTGAGGGCGGCCGGCCGCCCCAGGACGTGAGAGAATGTAGGTTCGGCGTACCCGGGGGGAACGGGTCGCTGGAGTCCGAGACCGAGGTAGGTGAGCCGTGGCGAGGAAGGGACGAGCCCGTCGCTTTCGGGAGGCGCGCGAGCTGAAGCAAGGGTTCGATGACGGGCTCTTCAGCGAAGGTGATCGCACGCTGGCCGACGTCAGCGACGAGGACACCGACGCCTGGGACGACGACGACCTCGACGACGACGAGTCCAAGTGGGACGAGGAAGACCCGCTCCTCATCGACGAAGGCGGCCGGCAGGCCTCCTGACGGTTACGCGTCGCGTGGGTCGATGCCGTCCGTCTCGATCTCGTACCGCTTGATCGCGTCCACGACGAGATCGCGCCCGACCGCACCCTGCTCCGCGAGCCCGTGGAGCACCCCGAGCGCGATCTGACGCGCGTCGACCTCGAAGTGCCGGCGCAGCGCGGGCCGCGTGTCGGAGAAGCCGTAGCCGTCGGTGCCGAGGGGGATGAACGGACCGGGGACGAAGCGTCCGACCTGGTCGGGCACCGACTTCATGTAGTCGGTGACCGCGACCACCGGGCCCTGCGTCGCGCCGAGCTGCTCGACCACGTACGACACGCGCGGCGCCATGTCGGGGTGCAAGCGGTTCCACCGCTCGACCGACAGCGCGTCCTCGCGCAACGTCTTGTAGCTCGTCGCACTCCACACGTCGGCCGCGACGTCGAAGTCGTCGGCGAGCAGCTGCTGCGCCTCGAGCGCGGCGAGCATCGCGGTGCCGCTCCCCAGGATCTGCGCCCGGTGCGCACCCTGCGACGGTGCCGCACGGAAGCGGTAGAGCCCCCGCACGATGCCCTCCTCCACGCCCTCGGGCATGGCCGGCATCGAGAGGTTCTCGTTGTAGAGGGTGATGTAGTAGAAGCAGTCCTCGGGCTCCGCTCCGTACATCCGCTCGAGTCCGTCGCGGATGATCACCGCGAGCTCGTACGCGAACGCCGGGTCGTACACGCGACAGTTCGGGACCACGGACGCGAGCACGGGGCTGTGTCCGTCGGCGTGCTGGAGACCCTCCCCCTGGAGCGTGGTGCGGCCCGCGGTCGCGCCGAGCATGAACCCCCGCCCGCGCTGGTCGCCGAAGCTCCACACGAGGTCGCCGATCCGCTGGAACCCGAACATCGAGTAGAAGATGAAGAACGGGATCATCGGCTGGCCCCACGTGGCGTACGCGGTGCCCGCGGCCGTGAGCGACGCCATCGACCCGGCCTCGGTGATCCCCTCCATCAGCAGACGGCCGGTCTTGGCCTCCTGGTAGCTGAGCAGCAGCGCGGCGTCGACGGGCTCGTAGGTCTGCCCGAACGGCGAGTAGATCTTCACCTCGCGGAACAGCGCGTCGAGGCCGAACGTGCGCGCCTCGTCGGGGATGATCGGCACCACGCGCCGGCCGAGCTCGGGGTCGCGCAGGAAGTTGCGCAACAGCCGCGCGAACGCGGTGGTGGTGCTGGCCTGCACCTTCTCGCCCGTCCCGGCGAGCATGTCGGCGTAGATCTCGCGTCCCGGGAGCGCCACCGGCACGGGCCTCACCACCCGCTTGGGCAGATCACCGCCGAGCTTGCGCCGGCACGCCATGAGGTACTCGTACTCGCGCGACTCCGGGGTCAGCCGGTAGTAGGGCGCGATCCCGTCCTCGAGCTCGGCGTCGGCGATCGGCAGCTTCAGCCGGTCGCGGAACGCCTTGAGCTCGGCCGCGCCCATCTTCTTGATCTGGTGCGTCGCGTTGCGGGCCTCGATCTCGGCACCGAGCGACCAGCCCTTCACGGTCTTCACGAGGATCGCCGTGGGTGACCCGTGGTGCTCGTTCGCGAGCTTGTACGCCGCGTAGATCTTCCGGTAGTCGTGCCCGCCGCGCGGCAGACGCATCAGGTCCTCGTCGGAGAGGTGCGACACCATCTGCTGCAGTCGCGGGTCGGGACCGAAGAAGTGGTCACGGATGTACGCGCCGGACTCCACGGTGTACTTCTGGAACTCACCGTCGACCGTGGTGTTCATCTTGTTGACGAGCACGCCGTCGACGTCGCGCAGGAGCAGGTCGTCCCAGCCGCGGCCCCACACGACCTTGATGACGTTCCAGCCCGCGCCGCGGAACTTGGCCTCGAGCTCCTGGATGATCTTGCCGTTGCCGCGCACCGGGCCGTCGAGGCGCTGGAGGTTGCAGTTGACGACCATCACCAGGTTGTCGAGCTGCTCGCGCGCCGCGATCGAGAGTCCGGCCGACGCCTCGGGCTCGTCCATCTCGCCGTCGCCCACGAAGCACCAGACCTTCGCGTTGCTCGTGTCGGCGACCTCGTGGTGGAGGAGGTAGCGGTTGAATCGCGCCTGGTACACCGCGTTCAGGGGGCCGAGCCCCATCGACACGGTCGGGAACTCCCAGAAGTCGGGCAGCCGGCGCGGGTGCGGATAGCTCGGCAGCCCGCCGCCGCCGACCTCGCGGCGGAAGTGGTCGAGCTGCTCCTCGCCCAGCCGGCCCTCGAGGAACGCCCGGGCGTACACACCCGGCGACGCGTGCCCTTGCACATAGATCTGGTCACCCCAGCCGCCGTCGCTCTTGCCCCGCCAGAAGTGGTTGAAGCCGACGTCGTAGAGCGCGGCCGCGGACGCGAACGTCGAGAGGTGCCCCCCGAGGCCGTCGTACCGGTCGTTCGCACGGTCGACCATCGCCACCGCGTTCCAGCGGATCGCGGCCCGGATCCGCTTCTCCATCTCCTCGTCGCCCGGGAACCACGGCTCCATCTCGGGTGGGATCGTGTTGATGTAGTCGGTGGTGACCATCGCGGGGACGCCCACGCCCTGCTCGCGCGCCCGCTCCATGAGCCGGGCCAGCAGGTAACGGGCCCGGGCCCGTCCGCGGCCCTCGACCACCGCGTCGAGGGAGTCGAGCCACTCGGCCGTCTCGGCCTGGTCGATGTCGGGGAGCTGGTGGACGAACCCGTCGATGAACATCGTTCTCCTTCAATCCCCCTCGGACGTCACCACCGAGGGTACGGCCGCCGCGGCGAGAACCTCGCCGATCCGCGAGACGGCGGGCTCACGCAGCACGTCCCGATGGTTGCCGGCGACGTCGAGGGTCTCGAGCCGGCCCCGGCACAGGAGCGACCAGCCGCGGTCGGGCGGGACGCCTTCCGCCACGGCCTTCGCGCTCCGGACCACGACCGTCGGCGCGTCGACCACCTCGCCGCGAAAGGTCGCGAGCAGGGACACGGCCCACTCCATCGACGCGCTCAACGGCGCGGCCTCGGTGTGGGCCGGCACGATCGGGGTCCGTCCGAACCCTCGCCGGGCGCGCCGCCACAGCCCCCGCGGCGCGCGGCGCCAACCCCGCCGCGCCCGCGTCGCGAAGGCCGGCGGTGGGGCAGCCACCGCCCGCGGGCAGTCGACGTCGAGGAGCGCGAGCAGCCGGACGCGGCCGCCGCGTGCGGCGATCACCGCGGCGAGCTGCTGCACCACGACCCCGCCGAACGAGTAGCCGGCCAGCACGAACTCGCCCCGGGGGTCGGCCGAGAGCAGCGCGTCCGCGAACCGTTCGGCGAGCTCCTCCACGGTCCGGTCGGGCAGCGCACCGGTGCGGAACCCGGGCGGCAGGAGCGCCCAGACCCGGCAGCCCGGGATGCGCTCCACCAGCGGCCGCAGCGCGACGGGGGTCTGCCCCCCGCCGGGGACCAGCACCACCGGTGCCGCCGTCGCGGGCCCGTCGTCGCGCAGCACCAACGTCACCACGCCGTCGGGGCGGATCACGGCCGCGTCGCGGTCCCCCGCCGCGAGGTCGCCACCGATGGCCTCGGCGAGCGCGGCGACGCTCCCGTCGGCCACGAGCGCCGCCTCGAGCACCGCCTCGCGCTCGGACGACAGCGCGAAGTCGTCGACGATCTCCGTGAGGAGCTCGAGCGCGTCGAGGGAGTCGCCCCCCAGCTCGAAGAACGACTCGTGCACGCCGACGTCGTCCACGCCGAGCGCCGCTGCGAACCGGTCCGCGAGGCTCTGCTCGATGGCGGTGCGGGGCGCCACCCGCGGCACCCCGACGGGCAGCTCCCGCGCCGCCGCCGCCTGGAGCGCGACCCGGTCGACCTTGCCCCGGGTGGTGCGCGGGATCTCGCCCAGGGCACGGAACAGGTGCGGCTGCATCGCGCGCGGCAGGGCGTGCCCGAGCTGTTCGCGCAGCTCGCGCACGGTGGGCCGCGCGTTGTCGTGCGTCACGATCCAGGCCACCAGGCGCGCCTCGCCACCGAGGTTCGCGGCCGACACCTCGGCGTCCGTCACCCCGGGCAGGTCCCGCACCGCCGCCGCGACCACGTTGAGGTCGACGGGCACCCCGTTCACCTTGACGCGGTCGTCCTCGCGGCCGTGGAGCTCGAGGCGCCGGTCGGCGAGCACACACGCACGGTCGCCGGTGCGGAACCACAGCGTTCCGTCGTCGTCGGTGCTGGTCAGCGCGGCCCAGAGCTCGGGAGCGTCCTGGTACTCGCCCATGGGACCCCCGACGACGACGAGGAGGTCGCCCACGGTCCCGGTGGCGACATCAGTCCCGTCGTCGTCCACGATGCGAACCCGATAGCCCGGCGCTACCACGCCCGCGTGCGGCGCGGTCGGGTCGTCCTCGGGGCGCACGTCGAACGTGCTGACGATCCCGATCTCCGTCGACCCGTAGTGCACCGTCACGACGGCGTCGGGAAAGCAGCGCTGACACACCACCAGGTCACTGTCGTCGAGCGCTCCGCCCCCGCACTCGACTCGCACGACCGCGCCGAGCACGACCGATCGTGCGTCCGCGGCACGGGTGATCGACCGCAGGAGGGCCGGTGGGGCGAACAGCGAACGCACCGCGAGGGTGCGGATCATGTCGACGATCGCCCCCGGAGGGATCCGCGTGGTGTCGACCAGCCGCAGGCACGCGCCGCTCCCGAACGCGTGGAACACCGGGAGGCGTCCCGCGACGTACGACAGGGGCGGGAGCGCCAGCACGTGGTCGCCCCGCATCCCGTAGCGCTCGACGTCCGCCGCGTGTCGGTCCCACGACGCCACGGCGTACGCGTTCGAGGTCCACACGAACTTCGGCTCGCCCGTGGAGCCCGAGGTGCAGCCGATCCACGGATCCACATCGGGCCCGTCGGCGCCCGACCACGGCCGGGATGGGCAGTCTGCCGGCCCCAGACGCGGCCGCACTGCTCCGTCGGTCGGAGGGGAAGTGGACTCGGCCGCCGCGACGCCGTCGTCGACGAGCAGGATCGGCGCACCGACGCGACCCGCGCGCTCGTCCCACCACGACTCCGGCTCGTCTGGATCGAGGAACAGCGCGGAACGCCCGGCGAGGGGAACCGCGAACTGCGCCGCGATCGACCAGGCCGTCTTTGCCGCCACCACGCCGACGGCCCCGCCGCGCGGCACGTGCTCGTCCACCGTGGCCGCGATCGCGGAGGTCGTCTCGAGGAGCTGCCGGTAGGTCATGACGCGCGTGCCGTCGTCGACCGCGGGCGCGTCCGCGTAGCGCTCGCATGCGGCGACGAACCGCGCCGCGAGGCGCGGGGGCTCCGGGGTCGGCGCCGCCACGGACCTGGGGTCGTCGTCCGCCATCTCGTCATCCTCCCAAGACCGCACCAGGAAATCCCGTTCCTGATTCAACTTTTCGCGCCCGTTGTGCCGATACCCCTCGCACATGGCAGACGATCGGGCGGCCATCGCACATCTGCTGCGACGGACCGGGTTCGGACCCTTCCCCGGGCAGGTGGAGGCCTTGAACCCCGGTGGCCTCGCGGCCGCGCTCGACGCCGTGCTCGGCGCGACGCCCGCGGCCCTGCCGCCGACGCCCGCCCTCGACGACGGCGACGGCGAGCGGCCCCCCGAGTGGTGGCTGCGCCGGATGCGCGATCCCGCAGCCGGCCTGGCCGAGAAGATGACGTGGTTCTGGCACGGGCTCCTGACCTCCGAGTACTTCAAGGTCGGCAGCTGGCGCCAGATGTGGAACCAGCACAGCCTCCTGCGGAGCCACGCCCTCGGCAACTACCGCACCATGCTCACCGAGATCACCATCGACCCCGCGATGCTGATCTACCTCGACGGCGACCCGTCAGAGGCGATCGACCCCAACGAGAACTACGCGCGTGAGCTGCAGGAGCTGTTCACCATCGGCGTGGAGAACGTGCTCGAGGAGAACGTCAAGGCCGGGGCGAAGGCGCTCGCCGGCTGGGACGTCAGCTGGGAGACGGGGCTCGCGACGTTCTATCCCGAGGCCGCGATCACCACGCCGGTGACGTTCCTCGGCCGCTCGTGCCTCCGCTACGACGACGTGGTGAACGCCGCGGTGGACCACCCCGCGTGCGCCCCGTTCATCGCCACGAAGCTCTACCGCTCCTTCCACGGCGCCGACCCGTCGCCCACGCGGGCCACCGAGCTCGGCAACCTGTTCCGCGACGGCGGGTACGAGATCCGGCCGCTCGTCGAGGCGATCCTCCGGGAGCCGTCGTTCTTCGACGCGGCCAAGCGGTACAACCGGGCCCGCACACCCGTGGAGTACGTGACGGCCGCGCTCGCGGTGATCGCGAGCGACGACGTCCGCTGGGCCACCGACCTCTGCGACCAGATGGGTCAGCTCCCGTTCTTCCCGCCCAACGTGGCCGGGTGGCCGCTGGGCAACAAGTGGCTCGCGGCCAACGTGGCCGTGCTGCGGGCCCACATCGGCAACGAGGCGCCCCCCATCCCCGCGATCGTGTCGGCCTCCGACCCCGTGCAGGCCGCGCTCGAACGTTGCGGGCTCTACGAGGTGAGCGTCCACACGCGCGATGCGCTCGACACCGCGCGCACGGCGATCACGGACGCGAGCGACCGCGCTGCGGTCCTCCTCGGGCTCGCGGTGTCCTCCCCCGACATGGCCCTGGCATGAGCGGCCGAGAGCGGGGATACGGCATGAGCGGCCGAGAGCGGGGAGAGGCGGCATGAGCATGCGGCCCGTTCCCCGGCGGCGCATCCTCCAGGTGGGTGCCGGCGCGCTCGCGGTGGGTGCGGTTGCCGCGTGCACGCCCGAGCCGCCCGCGGGCGCACCGCCACCACCGCCGCCCCCGCCGCCCCCGCCGCCGAGCCCGCCGCCGATCGACTACTCGCACCGGGTGCTCGTGGTGATCGAGATGGCCGGCGGCCACGACGGCTACTCCGCGGTGATCCCCTACACCGACAGCGCGTACTACCGGCTCCGGCCCACCGTCTCGGTGCCCGCGAACCAGGTCATCCCCATCACCGGCTCGCTCGGAT
The DNA here is from genome assembly GCA_041659105.1 of Acidimicrobiia bacterium. Taxonomy (GTDB): domain Bacteria; phylum Actinomycetota; class Acidimicrobiia; order IMCC26256; family PALSA-555; genus CAIUKV01. Next base: position 9,495 of record JBAZYX010000074.1, on the reverse strand, counting down.
GGCACCCCGCGCTCGACAAGCTCGCGAGGCGCCCGATGGCGGTGGTGGAGGGCGTGGGCGGGGCGAACCCGAACGGCTCCCACTTCGAGATGCTGCGGCGTTGGTGGCAGGGCGACGTCGACGGCCGCTCCCCCCAGGGCAGCGGCTTCTTCGGCCGGCTCTGCGACGCGGTCGGCGACCCCGCCGCGCCGGCAACGGGCGTCGCGCTCGGTTGGGGCACCACGCCCGCGCTCAGCTCCCGCCAGGCCGTCACGGTCGCGATGTCGCCCTACAGCGACGCGCAGTTCCCCGGCCCGTGGGACGCGAACCTGCGGGCCACGTGGATGGCCGCGCAGCGGGCGATGGGCAACCCCGACCGCGCCGAGGCGACCACGATGTACGCGGCGCGCTACGGCACGTACAACGCGCTGCGGTTCAGCGACGTGGTGTCGGCGCTGCCCGAGACCACCTTCCCGTACCCCGACTCGTTCCTCGGCGCCCAGCTCGCCACCGCGGTCCGGCTCATCCGCGCCGACATCGGCACGCGGGTGATCTTCGTCCCGATGAACGGCGGGTTCGACTCGCACGAGAGCCACCGCCAGAACCACGACGAGATCATGACCGAGCTCGACGACGCGGTGGACGCGTTCCTCGGCGAGCTCGGCACGCTCGGCTTGACCGACCAGGTGCTGTGCGCAACGTTCAGCGAGTTCGGCCGGCGCGCGGACCAGAACACCGACGGCCTCGATCACGGCACGACGTCGGCCATGCTGCTGAGCGGTGCGGTGAACCCCGGCGTGTACGGCCAACGACCGAGCTGGACCGCTCTCGACCGCGACGGGAACCTCATCTCCCCCGTGGGGATGGGCGAGTACTACGCGGTGCTCGCGTCGTTCCTCGGGGTGCACCCGAGCGACGTGCTGCCCGGCAACCCCACCGCGGTCCCCGGCGTCGTCAACGCCTGACCCCTTGTTTGGACGGTTTGTCGTGCCAGGGCACGACAGAACGTCCAAACAAGGGGTGGCGCTCAGACGGTGATGATGACGCGGCCGATGGTCTCGCGGTTGGCCATCGCGGTGATCGCGGCGGGGAGCGCCTCGAACGGCAGCGTCTTGCCCACGATCGGCGTCACGCGGCCCGACCACACCCGCTCGAGGATCTTGCCGTGCAGCTGCGCCCCGAGCTCGCTCGACACGAAGTTGGCGCCGATCGCCCCTTTCATCATCGGCAGCATCTCCGGCGGTGCGTACGCGAGCAGCACTCCGCAGAGCTTGAAGTTGCCGGTCGCGATGCGGCGCGGCACGAGGAACGGCTCGTCGAGCACGGTCTTGTCGGACGCGAAGCCCATCATCAGGTAGCGGCCGTTGTAGGCGAGGCAGCTCATCGACGCCGACATCACGGCCGCGCCCACGTTGTCGAACACGACGTCGACGCCGCGCTGCTCGGTTGCTTCCATCGCCACGGCGGCGAAGTCATCGGTCGTGTAGTTGACGACGATCTCGGCCCCGAGGTCGCGGCACAGCTGCGCCTTCTCCTCGGACCCCACCGTCGCGATGACCCGCGCCCCCGCCTCCACCGCGAGCTGCACCGCGGCCGAGCCGGAGCCGCCGGCCGCGGCGTGGATCAGCGCGGTCTCCCCTGCCTGGAGGTCGGCCCGGTCGAACAGCCCGAGCCACGCGAGGTGGAACGGGAACAGGATCGCGGCGGCGTCGGGAAAGGGGATGTCATCGGGCATCGGGAAGGTGGCCGCCGCCCCGCAGATCGCGTACTCGGCGAACCCCCCGTAGGCCATCTTCGTGCTGGCCACGACCCGCTCGCCCAGCCACGACTCGGCGCCGGGGCCGGCGGCGTCGACCACGCCCATCGTCTCCATCCCGGGCGAGTACGGGAACTCGGGCCGGAACGCCATGTTGCCGCCCGTGATGCGCTCGAGGTCGTTGAGGTTCAGCGGGATCCCCTCGGCCCGCACCCGCACCTCGCCCGGGCCCGGCTCCGGGAGCGGAACCTCTTCCAGCCGCAGCACGTGCTCCGGGTCGCCGTACTCGTGGATGCGCCACGCGCGCATCGTCTCGGGGGTGCCGCTCGTCGTCATCGGGATCGGCCTCGGGCTATTCGGGCTTCAGGTCGAAGCGGTCGATGTACCGGGAGAACTCGCGCCGGACCACGACGGGGTCGATCCCGTACTCCTCCGGCTCGTAGAAGTGGATGCCGTGCTTCCCCTTCGGGTTGTCGGCGATGAACGCCCGCATCGCGTCGGCGCCCTCGGGGGTCATCGGCACGCCGAGGGCGTCGTAGATCTTCTCGATCTCGGCGAACTGGTCGGCCACGAAGTCCCCGAAGTACATGTCGTAGAAGATCGCGTCCGGGTAGTCGCGCGCCTCGCGCACGTCGATCGCGTGCTCGAGCTTCGCCTTCAGTCGCCGGGTCCAGTCGTCGGCGATCTCGTACTTGTCGACGTCGTCACTGCCACGGGAGCGCACGAGCGTCGTGAGGCTGGCGTACGACGACATGGACTTCACCGGGTCGCGGTGGGTGAACACGACCCGCGCGTCGGGATAGGTGGTGAGCAGGTGCTCCAGGCCCCACAGGTGCCCGCCGGTCTTGAGCACCCAGCGGTCGCCCGGCTTGCGCCAGCCGAGGTGCTGGAGCTGGCGGCGGTGGAGCTCGTACGTGGGCGCCCAGTCGGCGACGTCGTCGACCCAGTCCTGGTAGCTCGGGACGCGGAACTGGTTGTGGAACAGCGGCGTGCACATCGCCTCGCCCCACATCACCACGCACTCCTGCGAGAGCGTCGCACCCATCGGGTGCATCGCCTTGAACAGCTCGGAGTGCGGGTCGCCCTCGGGGATCGTGGCCTGGCACATCGCCACGCGCGGGTCGGTGTTGCCGACCTCGGTCGTGGGCGGCGGCGACGGGAACATCAGCTCCCAGGTGAGCGGCGCGCGGTTGCCCGGGTCCTGGTTGAGGATGTCGTGGAGGATCGTGGTGCCCGTGCGCGGGAGGCCCACGATGAACACCGGCTTCACGATCCGGACGTCGCCGATCCCGGGGTTCCGCTTGCGGTCCTCCACGTAGTGGAGCCGGTTGACCGTGTGGAGCAGGATCCGCTCCCTCGCGAGGAAGCGGCCCACGTCGTTGAGGCGGGCCTCGTCGTTCAGCGAGTCGACGAAGATCCCGAGCGGCTCGACGTAGGGGCCGTCACCGAGGTCGGTGAGCCCGTCGGCGCGCGCGGTCGCCTCCGCGAGCAGCGGTTGGACCGCGAAGGCCTCTCCCTCGGACACGCTGCCGACTTCCCCTCGTTCCGCCGGTGCCGGACGGCGGGGCAATGTATCCCGGATGGCGGGCACCGGCGGGCCGGCGTCGTCTCCCCCGGCAGTGCGGAGTGACCGCCGGCATCTAACCTCTCCGGATGGCCAAGCAGAAGAAGCCCGGCGATCCCACGACGCCGAAGGGAAGTCCCGAGGGACCCCCCGGGAAGAAGCAGCGGAGCAAGGCCCGCAAGGGCGGTAAGCGAGGCGGGAAGGACTGACCGGGCGCCGGCTGCTCCTCGACCGCTGCAGATCACCTCAGGTCGAGCTTGATGCTGTAGGTGTTCTTCGGGTCGCAGTCGAAGGTGCCGGCCTTCTGCGGGAAGACCCGCACGAACGTGCCGCCCTTCACCTGCGTCAGCGCGTAGCAGTCGCTCGGGACCTTCTCACCCGGGTCGATGGTGCCGATCATCCCGTCGGCGTCGAACTTCGTGATGCCCTTCACGGCTGCGAGCGTGGCCGCACGGGTCAGCGCGTTGTTCCCGCCGTCCGCGACCACCTTGTTGACCGCGTCGCGGAACAGGATTCCCGAGGCCCACGCCTGCGCGCCGAACCCATCGGCCTTGTCGATCCCCGTGTACTTGATGAAGTTGGCGAGCATCGGGTTGCTCTTCGTCTCGTTGAACGGGAGGAACAGCGTCGCGACGTAGAGGCCCTCGGTCTCCGGCGCTTCGGGGATGGACTTGTCGTAGCACTGGAGCGCGCAGTCCCACACCTTCACCGTGGTCGCTCCCTGGAGCTTGGCCTCCTTCATGAGCGAGATCATCATGGACGCAGGTCCGCCTTGGGTCGCGTACGTCGAGCTGTTGCTCTTGATCGACTGGACGAACGGCGTGAACGCCGACTGCGGTGCCCGCGAGGACACGTCGAACGACGCGTCCTCCTTGATGCCCGCCTGCTGGCGGGCCGTGTACTGCGGGATCCAGGAGTCCTTCGAGGCCTTCAGGTCCGACGGATACACGTACAGGCCGTGCAGCGCGTTCTTGCCGAGCTTCCTGAGGTAGTAGTTCGTGGCCCCGAGCCCGCCGCGGTAGGTCTGCGGCGTCTGGTCCTTGGTCGCGCAGTCGAGGATCGGCGGGTTGATCGGGAACGACACGGGAGAGCACTGGTGCGCGACCTCCGTGGTGAGGACGGGGAAGTCGGGCAACCCGGTGGTCGCGCCCTTGGCGTCCTTGCAGGAGGTCAGGTCGTCGGTGTTGAACACGAAGATCGCCGTGGTAGCCACGAGGGCGAAGTCCTTGGAGCAGGCCTCGATGATCGCGTTGCGCGACTTGTTGGGATCGAGGCCCGAGTCGTAGGTGTCGACCACGATCTTGCGGCCGGCGAGCCCGCCTTCCTTCGCGTTCATGTACTTGGCCCAGGCCTGGACGGCGTCGACGGATCCCTGGAACAGGCCCGGCGCGAGCGAGCTCCCGGTGTCGGCGATGACGCCGATGCGGATCTCGGTCGGCGAGATGCCCACGTCGGTCGCGGTGCGCGGCTCCTTCGCGGCGCTTCCGGAGCTGCTCTGAGCACCGGCCACGCCGGCACTCACGACCGCCATCACGGCGACGACCGCGCACGCGGTCACCAAACGGAGTCTCATCACCGGTCTCCCCCTTGCCGAAACGGAGCCATGATCATAACGTTGTTATATTCTGGGGACACATCGGGGGAGGACTGCCGTGAGCACGTACGAAGACCGGATGGCGCAGGCACTCCGGCCGGTGGCGCCACCACGGGTCGTCGAGGGGGTCTACTCGGACGACCAGCACGAACGACTCCTCGGGATCGTCAAGGAGCGAGGTCCCTGGCCGACGATCACCTCACACCACTTCGAGACGGTCGAGGAGCTCGTCGCCACCTCCACGGGCGTCGTGCCCGAAGGGCTGAACCTCACCCTCGACGATGTCGCCACCGCGCACTTCCGCGGCTTCTTCGGTCAGAACTCGGTTTGCTACCACCCCGAGATCTTCGACTGCTTCTACAACCCGACCTTCGTCGAACAGGTGAAGGACTACTGGGGGGCGCAATACGCCAAGCCCCAGATGATGCTGTTCAACCTGTGTGGGCCCCACCGCAGCGGCCTCTCGGCCCACCTCGATGGGGCCACGTTCCGCGGGATCCGCTACGAGAACGCTCCGGTCTGGCTGACGAACACGATGGCCAAGTCCGGACTGTTCGACGACCACCTGGTGAAGAAGGGGCAGGTCATCACCTGGTGGTACCGGGGCGAGAACGGGACCTTCACCTATTGGCCCGACGGTCCGACCGGCGCGCCGCAGGTGCTCGAGCACCCGCTGTGGAACAAGGGCGTGATCGTCGAGAACGAGCGCATGTTCCACCGCGGCGATCCGGTCGGACCGCCCGAGGCGCGCGACATCCCGGGGCTCAAGCACCGGTCGCTCATCGGCTACGACGCCGAGCGCGACCGCTGGGACGTCACCACCGACGGCGAGGTCGTACGCACCTATCGACTCGAGCAGATGCGGCTCCTCGTCCACTGGAGCGCCGAGGTGTACGCGGACATGGACGAGGTGAAGAAGGTCATGGACCACACCGACGATCTGACGCTCGACGAGGTCGTGGGCCGGCTGCTGCGAGACGTTCGGGCGAAGGGGACGCCGGTCGAGGAGCCGTCCGACCCCCTGCACGACGACGACTTCGTCCGGGCCCTGATCAGCACCTACTCGATCGCCCCCACGACCGATTGGCTCGAGGCGGCCGTCTCGTGAGCCCGCGTGAGGTCGAGGTCGTCACCACCGACGACCGCATCGCGGTCGTCACGATCGATCGACCCGAGCGGTGCAACGCGCTGAGCGTCAACACGCTCGCGGCACTCCACGGCACGTTCGACGAGATCGCGGCCGATCCCGACATCCGGGTGGTCGTGATCACGGGTGCCGGTGTGGGCTTCTGCGCCGGCGCCGACATGAAGGCCGGCCCCGAGGACATGGCCGACGCGGGAACCACCCCGCTCGGCGAGCTGCTCGGCCGGGCCCAGGGGACCATCGCCCGCACGTTCATGAGCCAGGAGCTCATGGCCGGGCTGTTCGAGAAGATCCATCGCCTGCGCCAACCGGTGATCGCCGCGGTGAACGGCGCGGCGCACGGGGGTGGCTTCGCCCTCGCGCTGGCGTGCGACATCCGCTTCGCCGCGCGCTCGGCGACCTTCGGCGCGGTGTTCATCAAGCGCGGCGTCTCCGCGTGCGACATGGGCACGAGCTATCACCTCCCGCGCCTCGTCGGCGCGTCACGCTCGGCGGAGCTCCTGCTCACCGGACGGGTCTTCGACGCCGCGGAGGCCGAGCGGGTCGGGCTCGTCCTCGACGTCGTCGACGACGGCTGGGTGGTGGACCGGGCGCTCGTCACCGCGCGCCAGATCGCGGCCAACGGACCACTCGCCGTGTGGATGACGAAGGAGACGATGTGGCAGACCGTGGACGCGCCGAGCCTGCGCCACGCGCTCGACATCGAGAACCGGACCCAGATCATGTGCACTGCGACGGGTGAGCTCACCGCCGCCTTCGAGGCGTTCCGCGAGGGCCGCGAACCGGAATGGGGGCCGCTGTGAGCCGAGCCGAGGAGAGGGACGTGCGCAAGACCGCAGAGCTGTTCGACCTGAGTGGCCGGGTGGTGATCGTCACCGGATCCACCAAGGGCATCGGCCGGGCCATGGCCGAGGGCCTCGCCTCGGCCGGCGCGTCGGTCGTGGTGAGCAGCCGCAAGCAGGCCCTCTGCGACGAGGTGGCGGCCGAGATCGCCGAGGTCACCGGCGCCGACACCTTCGCGCGGGCCTGTCACGTCGGCGACTGGGACGCGATCCCCGAGTTCGTCGCCGCGGTCCACGAGCGCTTCGGCCGGATCGACGGCCTCGTCAACAACGCCGGGATCAACCCCGCCCGGATCGAGCCCGAGGACATGACGCTCGACTACTGGCGCAAGGTCTTCTCGGTGAACCTGGAGGGCCCGCTGCGCATGAGCCAGTGCGTGTTCCCGATCATGCGCGAGCAAGGTGGGGGCAGCATCGTGCACATCGGGACGATGGCCGCCTACTCGGGCGGAGGCGCCGTGTGCGCGTACGGCGCGTCGAAGGCCGGCCTCCTCAACCTCGCCAAGAGCCAGGCCACCGAATGGGCCCAGTACGGCATTCGCGTCAACATCTGCTCCCCGGGCCCGTTCATGAGCGAGATGATGGAGGGCGGCGAGCGCACCGCGCCCGGCTTCTTGGACCTCGTGTCGAGCGGCACCTTCATGAAGCGCATCGCGGAGCCCGGCGAGATCGTCGGACCGGTCTGCTACCTGATCAGCGACGCGTCCTCGTTCGTGACCGGGGACGACCTCTCGGTCTCCGGCGGGATGTTCAAGTGATCGGAGGTTCACGATGATCGAGACCGCCGAGGTCCAGGACGTCGTCGGCCGGTGGTGGTGGAACTACGACGAGGGCCACTTCGATGTCCTCGAGTCGCTGCTCACCGACGACGTGCACTTCTCCGTGCGGACCGACACCGGCACGACCGACTACGAGGAGTTCGTCCGCGCCGACCTGCGCGGCCGGGACACAGTCATGGCCTGGCAGACCGACCACCGCGTCAACAGCCCCTATCCCCTGCGCCACAACAGCACCAATGTGCACGTGGTGTCGCAGACGGTTGACGAGACCGAGTTCAGCTCCTACATCTTCGTCACCCACAACACGACTGCCGGCGTGACCAACCTCTCGTCGGCCATCGTCAACGGCACCATGTGCCGCGTCGGTGACGCGGTCCGAATCGCCGCGCTCGAGGTGGTGCTCGACACCCGCGAGTCCGTGGATTTCCGCGACCGATGACCGCCGTCCCGCCCACGGCGAAGGCCCGCGCGACCCGCGCCGCGCTCGTGCGATCGGCGGGCGAGCTCTTCGAGGAGTCCGGGTACGGCGCCGTCTCGATCCGCGACGTCGCCCGGGGCAACGACGTGACCACCGGCGCGATCTACGGGCACTTCCGCAACAAGGCCGACCTCCTCGCCACCGCGATCGCCGACCGGATCGAGACCGACCTCGAGGGGCCGCACTACGGACAGATCGGCCTCCCCGACTACCTCGCACGCCAGGCCCGCGCCTACCGCTCCCGGGCCGGGTTGCGGGCACTTCTCGTGGAAGGTGCGCACGCCGCGCACATCGACGAGGAAGCGCAACGCACCATCGGCGACGTGCTCGAGGCGAAGCTCGCCGAGTGGCGGGCGATCTACCGCACGCTGCAGGACGACGGCGCGTTCGAGGGCGTCGACATGGACACCCTCGTGACCATGCTCTGGGCGATGGAGGTCGGACTCGGGATCCTCGAAGCCGCCGACCTCGACCTGCCCAAGCCCGGGGCCTGGTCCTCGACCGTACGCCGGCTCCTCGAAGCGATCGAGTAGCCGCTCACCTCACCTCGAGAGGAGGGGCGCGGTGCCGTCGAGCGTCATCACGGTGGCGCCCAGCTCGGCCAGCAGGTCGAGGCTCACGAGGATCTCACCCGTACGGTCGAGCGGGCAGTCGCACAGCGCGATCGCGGCCTCGACCATGGCCTCCCCATCGGCTCGATCTGGTCGTCGGTGACGAGGCCACCCACCAGCGCCTCCGCACCCTCGTTCATGACCGCGGCCCGGGCTCGATCGAGTTCACCCCGGATCCCGAGCGCGTGGCACTCGACCGCGAGCGCGTTGGTCAGACTGGTAGATCGCGGCGGCGGCGTTGTTGACCAGCACGTCGATCCGGCCGTCGAAGCGCTTCACCGTCCGTCCAGGAACGCGCGGGCGTGGTGGCAGATGTACTCGATGCCCTCGTCGTCGATGGCGTGGTTGCACGGGAGGATCAGCCCGGCCTCCATGACCCGATCGGCGTTGCCGAGACCTCCCGGGGCGACCCGGAACGCGGTGTGGGCGAAGGCCGGCTGGCGGGTGACGTTCCCCGTCCACACCATTCGCGTGTCGATCCCCTGGGCCTCCATGTGCTGTTGGAAGTCGGCGCGACGCACGCCCGACCCGGGCTGGATGAGCACCGGGAACATGTGCCAGCCGGTCTCGATCCCCGGCGTCAGCCGCGGGAGCACGAACACGTCCGGGTACTCCGCGAAGAACTCGGTGAGCAGGTCGAAGTTGCGCTGGCGCCGCGCCAGGTTCAACGGCAGCTTGCGCATCTGCACGACGCCGAAGGCGGCCGAGATCTCCGCGGGCTCGAAGTTCCACCCTACCTCGTCGAAGA
>JBAZYX010000073.1:0-21166 GCA_041659105.1 Acidimicrobiia bacterium | reverse complement strand
CCCGGTCGCGGTGACGATCCAGCACCATCCGACGGACACCGGGGCGATTGGGTTCGTGTCGTTCATCGCGCACGACATCAGCGAGCTCAAGCACACCCAGGCCCAGCTCGAGCACCAGGCCACCCACGACGCGCTCACCGCGCTCCCCAACCGCGCCCTCTTCCAGGAGCTCGGCGACCAGGCGCTCGCTCGCTCGAACCGCTACGGCACCACGGTGGCGGTGCTGTTCCTCGATCTCGACCGGTTCAAGCCGGTCAACGACTCCCTCGGGCACGCGGCCGGCGACGAGCTCCTGATGCAAGTCGCGTCGCGCTTGCGGTCGTCGGTCCGCCGGGGCGACGTCGTCGCGCGCTTCGGCGGCGACGAGTTCGTGGTCCTGTGCGAGCACCCGGCCGGGCAGAGCGAGATGCAGGAGCTCGCCCGCCGGCTCATCGACGCCCTCTCCCAGCCGGTTCCCGTCCTGGCCACCACCGCGCAGGTCGGCGCGAGCATCGGCATCGCGATCGGAGGTGGCGGTCGGGTCACCGTCGACACCCTGATCCGCGACGCGGACGCCGCGCTCTACCTCGCGAAGGAACAAGGCCGCGGCCGCGCCGTGCTCTTCGGCGAGCAGGCCTGAACCGAGATCAGCGTCCGAAGTCGTCGAGCCAGGCGTCCGACTGCTCGAGCAGGTAGCGACTGACCGCGAGGCAGCGGTCGAGCAGCTCGCAGGTGACGGCGTCGCCGTCGCGGATGCGCAGCAGCGACAGCTGCTGGCGCGCGACGACGCGCAGCGCGCGCTCGGGCGCCTCGGTGGCCTCGGGGATCGAGTCGATCGCCGACACCTCGAGCGGGAGGTCGGGGCCCCCGACCCCGGCGAGGTCGGTCGCGAGGACCAGGAGGTCGGGCGGGCGGGTCAGCGGGGGCAGCCCCCAGGTGAAGTTCAGGGGGAAGAAGAACCGGTCGGGTGGGTCCTCGTCGTCGGCGAGCTCGATCACGGCGTCCTCGAACCCGAGGAGCACCCGGGGATCGATCTCGAGGGAGAGGTAGAGGTCGACCGGACCCTCGCAGCCCTCCTCGGGGTGGGCGTCGACCTCCCAGGTCTGGCGCAGCGAGTAGCTCTCCACGAAGTGCCGCTCGTCGTGGACGTGGAAGCCGTGCTCGACGGCATGATCCTTCAGGTCGGCCACGAAGCCGGCGACATCGATGACGGCCACTCAGCAGTCCCCTACCTCGGCGAGTACGGACAACCCCTCGGCGAGCGTACGGAATGCACGGCCGCGATGCGAGATCGCGTGCTTCTCCGCCGCGGTCAGCTCCGCGAAGGTCCGGCCCCCGCACACGGCCCCGATGGTCGTCCGTCCGGGCTCGGTCGTGCTCGGGGGGAGGCTGCGGCCCGTCGCCCCCTCGGACTCCAGCGGCTCGAACACGGGGTCGTAGCCGAAGCCGCCGTCGCCGCGGGGCGCCTCGGTGATCACCCCTTCCACGGACCCGAACGCGGCCACCTCGCGGCCGTCGGGCCAGCGCGCGATCGCGACCGTGACGAACCGGGCCGTGCGGCGCTCGGGCGGCTCCCCGGCCAGGCGAGCCACGAGCAGCGCGCAGTTGTCGGCGTAGGTGGCGTCGGGCCCGGCGAAGCGGGCGGAGTGCACGCCGGGCGCGCCGCCGAGGGCGTCGACCTCGAGCCCGGTGTCGTCGGCGATCGCGGGGAGGTCGGTGGCCTCGATGAGCGCGACGGCCTTGAGCCGGGCGTTCTCCTCCAGCGTCGCGCCCGTCTCGTCGACGTCGGGCAGGTCGGCCGGACGGGGGACGAGCTCCACCGACGCCCCCGCGTCCACCAGGATCCGCGCGATCTCGTCCGCCTTGTCGGGGTTCGCGGTGGCGAGGACGAAGCGCGTCGTCACGGGTTCAGGACTTGCCCACGGGCCGCGCGCTGGGCGGCTCGCCCAGCACCTCGCGTTGGAGGGCGAAGATGTCGGCGATGCCCGCCTCGGCGAGCTCGAGCAGCGCGTCGAGCTCCGACCGCGAGAACGGCAGCCCCTCGGCGGTGCCCTGCACCTCGACGAAGCGGCCGGCGCCGGTCATGACGACGTTCATGTCGACCTCGGCCCGCACGTCCTCGGAGTACTCCAGGTCGAGGTACGGGAGGGCGTCGACCACACCCACCGAGATCGCGCCGCACTGGTCGGTGAGCGGGTGCGAAGACAGGATGCGCGCCGTCACGAGTCGTGAGCAGGCGTCGTGGAGCGCGACGTAGCCACCGCAGATCGAGGCCGTGCGCGTGCCGCCGTCGGCCTGGAGCACGTCGCAGTCGACGGTGATCTGCACCTCGCCCATCGTGTCGAGCGCGGTGACCGCCCGCAACGAGCGCCCGATCAGCCGCTGGATCTCCTGGGTCCGCCCCGAGGGGCGGCCCTTCTGGGCTTCGCGCTCGACCCGCTCCTGCGTGGAGCCCGGGAGCATCGAGTACTCGGCGGTGACCCAGCCCCGGCCCGAGCCCCGCAGCCACGGCGGGACCCGGGTCTCGACCGACGCCGTGCACAGCACGCGGGTCCGCCCGAACTCCACCAGCACCGATCCGGCCGCGAACTCCGTGTAGTCGCGCGTGAACGCGATCTCGCGGAGGTCGCCCGGCTCGCGTCCGTCGCGTCGGATGCCCATCGTCGCCCCCTCAGACCCGGCACGTGAGGTGCGGGGCGGCGAGGATCACGGCTTCGCCGAACGCCTCGGACCCTTCGGCCACGGCCATCCGGCGGTCGACGCCCGGCCAGAGGTGGGTCAGCACCAACCGGTGGGCCCCGGCTTCCCGGGCGGCGATGCCCGCCTCGGCCGCGGTGAGGTGCGGGTAGTCGGGCTTGGAGCCGTCGGAGAGGTAGGTCGCTTCGGAGAGCACGAGGTCGGCGCCCTTTCCGAACGCGTCGACGGCCCAACCCGGGCCGGTATCGGAGGTGTACACCAGTCGCTTGCCCCCCGCCGACGCCTCGACGGCGTAGGTGGGCGGCGGGTGGTCGGTGCGCGAGAAGCGCAACGCGATCTCGCCGACCGACGTGTGCGACGAGTCGTCGATCGTGTTCCAGGCGAAGGCGTCGCCCCAGTCGCCGTCGACGAGCTGGCCGAGGTGCCCTTCGAGGCCCTCGGGCCCGTAGATCGGGAAGCCCACCCGGTCGAGGCCGTAGCGCAGCAGGATGTGGAGCCCGTACACGTCGACGCAGTGGTCGGGGTGCTCGTGGGTGATCACGACCGCGTCGAGATCCTCCACGGCGACGTGCTCCTGGAGGTGCGCGAAGGTCCCGTTGCCGCAGTCCATCCAGATCGCGGAGGAACCGTGGCGGACCAGGTACCCACTGCACGCCCCGGCCGGGGGCGCGCTGAACGACCCCGAGCACCCGAGCACCGTCAGCTCCACGACCACGCCTCCACCGTCTCCACCTCCGGGCCGAGGAAGCGTACGCCCAGATGGCGGAATGTCCCGATATCCCCGCTCGTGACGAACGTGTGCCCCGCCTCGGCATCCGCGGGCGCGGCGAGGCAGTGCTCGTCCACCAGTGCCCGGACGGTGAACGCCGTCTCGTCGGCACTCGAGATCAGCACCACGTCCTGCCCCATGACGTCGCCAATCGTACGAGCGAGGAGCGGGTAGTGCGTACAGCCGAGCACCAGCGTGTCGACCCGCGCGGCCTTCACCGGGGCCAGGAGTCGCTCGGCGAGGACGTGGACCTGGTCGCTGTGGACGTCGCCGGTCTCCACGAACTCGACGAACCCCGGGCAGGCGGCGCAGGCGAGGTCGACCACCCCCGACTGTGCGGCGGCGGCCCGCTGGTACGCGCCCGACGCGATCGTGCCCACGGTCCCGATCACGCCGACGCGCCCGGTGCGCGTGGCCCGGGCGGCGGCGCGCATGCCGGGCTCGATCACTCCGACCACCGGGATGTCGAGCCGCTCGCGCAGCACGTCGAGGGCGACCGAGGTGGCGCTGTTGCACGCGACGACGAGGAGCTTCGCGTCACGGGCCACGAGCACGTCCGCGATCTCGAGCGCGTACTTCAGCACCTCGTCGTGGGGCTTGGGTCCGTACGGGAACCGACCGGTGTCGCCGAAGTAGAGCATCGGCTCGCCCGGCAGCAGGTCGATGAGCGACCGCAGCACGGTGAGGCCACCGATCCCGGAGTCGAACACGCCGATGGGTCGCGCGCGTTCCGGCCGGCTCACGGGCGTGGCTCCGCGGCCGCGGCCCTCCGGACGCGGTCGATCACGGCGGCGCCGAGACCGTCGGCCGGGGGCGGGACCACCAGCAGGTCGTCGAGCCCGCGGAGGTCGGCCGCTCGCAGCCGTGCGTACAGCACCCGCGCATATTCGTCCACGTCGGCCGGCGCGTCGAGGATCTCGACCGCGGGCAACAGCCCCGCGGGCACCTCGAGCGCGAGCAGGCCCACCGAGCGACCCGCCACCAGGAGTGCCGCCGCCCGCTCCCCCGCCTCGGCGCCGTCGACCACGTGCACCCGGGCCCGGGGCGCGTAGTGCGCGGGCAGCGTGCCGGGCGCGGCCACGGAGCCGCGATCGGCGACCACGACCGGCCGGCCCAGCACGCGCTCGACGGCCTCCTGCGCCACGCCCCCGACGCGCGCGATCACCGGCGGGTCCGTGGTGCAGTCGACGATGGTGGACTCGACCCCGACCCGGCACGGCCCCCCGTCGAGGACGACGTCGACGTCGGCCCCGAGGTCGGCGCGCACGTCGTCCGCCGTGGTGGGGCTCACCCGGCCGAACCGGTTCGCGGACGGCGCCGCGACCCCGCCCCCGAAGGCGCGCAGCAACGCGAGCGCGACGGGCTGGTCCGGGACGCGCAGGCCCACGGTGTCGCGGCCGCCGGTGACCTCGTCGGGGACCCGCGCGGCGCGGCGCACGATCACCGTGAGCGGTCCCGGCCAGAACGCGGCGGCGAGCGCACGGGCGGCGTCGGGCACCTCGGCGGCCCAGTCGTCGAGCGCACGCGCGTCCGCGACGTGCACGATCACCGGGTGGTCGGCCGGCCGGCCCTTCACGGCGTACAGCCGCCGGAGCGCGTCGGCGTTCGCCGCGTCGGCCCCGAGGCCGTACACCGTCTCGGTCGGGAACGCGACCAGGCCGCCGCGGCGGAGCACCTCCGCCGCCGCGCCGATCTCGTCGGCCGTGGCGCTCACCAGTAGTTGATGCGGGTGGCGCGTTCCTCGACGACGTCGAGGTCGTCGGTCCAGGCGCCCGACGAGAGGTACTTCCACCCGCCGTCGGGGAGCAGCGTGACGATCGTGCCCGACTCCATCGTCGCGGCCATCTTCACCGCACCCGCGACGGCCGCACCCGACGAGATCCCCGCGAACACCCCGGCGTCCTCGAGGAGCCGGCGCACCCACTCGATCGACTGCCGCGGCCGCACGATCAGCTTCCGGTCGAGGATGTCGGCCTGGAAGATCGGCGGGACGAAGCCGTCGGCGAGGGACCGGAGCCCCTGCACGAGCTCGCCGGCCGGCGGCTCGACCGCGACCACCTGCACCGCCGGGTTCCGCTCCTTGAGGTAGCGACCCACGCCCATGAGCGTGCCGCTCGTGCCGAGCCCGGCCACGAATACGTCGACCTCGGGGCAGTCGCGCCAGATCTCCGGGCCGGTGCCCTCGTAGTGCGCGAGGGGGTTGGCCGGGTTCCCGTACTGGAAGAGCATCCTCAGCTCCGGGTCCTCGGCCGCGAGCTTCTCGGCCAGCCGGATGCCGCCGTTGCTGCCCTCCTCGCCGGGCGAGAGCACGATCTCGGCGCCGAAGATCTCGAGGAGCTGGCGCCGCTCGATCGAGACGTTGTCGGGCATGACGACGCGCAGGCGGTACCCCCGCAGCTTCGCCACGAGCGCGAGCCCGATGCCGGTGTTCCCCGACGACGGCTCGAGGATCGTGTCGCCGGGGTGCAGCACGCCGTCGCGCTCGGCGAGCTCGACCATCTTCAGCGCGATGCGGTCCTTGGCCGAGCCGCCGGGGTTCTGCCCCTCGAGCTTGGCGTAGATCTTGACGTCGGGATTGGGGGAGAGCGCGTGGATGCCGACGAGCGGCGTGTCGCCGATGAGCCCGAGAATGGACTCGTGCCTCACCCGGCTCCGCCCGCCACCGCCGGCAGGATCGCGATCTCGTCGCCGTCGGAGACCGGGGTGTCGAGCTGCTCGAGGTACCGGATGTCGTCGTCGTTGCGGTACACGTTCACGAACTTGTGCAGCGATCCGTCGTCGCCGAGGAGGTTGCCGGACAGCCCCGGGTAGCGCTCGACGAGCGATGCGAAGACCTCGCCCACCGTCGCACCGTCGGCCGGGACCGAGGACGCGCCGTCCGCGTGGGCGCGCAACAACGTGGGGAGGAGAACCGTGACCGCCATGTCCGGCATGGTACCCACTGGCCGCGGAGCCCCCGCGAGCCGGGGCGGCCCGAACCCCATCGTCGCGGTCAGTCGACGACGACGTCCACCTCGGCGATCACGGCGTCGCGGATCCGGTAGGCCCGCAGGGCCGGCTCGCCGTGGCGGAAGCTGACGAGCACATAGATCCACGCGGGGTCCACCGCCTGGCGTACGTCGGTCTGCGACGGGTAGGCGTCGGTGTGGGTGTGGGAGTGCCACACCCCCACGATCTCGTCCCCCCGCGCCTCGGCATCCCGCATCGCGCGCAGCAGATCGCGCGGCTCGACGGTGTAGGTGCGGGCCGACGCGTCGGCGTTGCGACACGGGGAGGCGGCGGAGATCGCACCGGTGGGCTCGCCGGCCTCCATCGGCCCGGCGAGCATCCCGCAGGCCTCGTCGGGGAGCCCGTCGAGGCAGTGGGCCACGATCACCCGGTACTGGTCACGGGTGAGCCGGAGCGCCGGCGAGGCGAGGGGCGACTCAGGCAGTGGGCTGCGCCCCCTGGATCGCCTGCCACACCCGCTCGGCGGTGAACGGCATGTCCAGATGGATGACCCCGAGGTGGCTGAGCGCGTCGATCACCGCGTTCTGCACCGCAGGCGTGGAGCCGATCGTCGCCGACTCGCCGATGCCCTTCGCGCCGAGCGGGTTGCGCGTCGTGGGCGTCTCGGTGTTCGACGCCTCGAAGCTCGGGAACTCGGCCGCGCTCGGCATCGCGTAGTCCATGAGGTTCGCGGTGAGCGGGTTGCCGTCGGCGTCGTACACGACCTGCTCGTAGAGGGCTTGGGCCACGCCCTGCGCGATGCCACCGTGCTGTTGGCCGCGCACGAGGATCGGGTTGATGATCCGACCGCAGTCGTCGACTGCGATGATGCGCAGGAGCTCGACGCGCCCGGTGTCGCGGTCGATCTCCACCACCGCGATGTGCGCGCCGAAGGGGTAGGTCGACTCGCCCTGGTTGAAGTCGAGCTCGACCTCGAGGTGACCCTCCCAGCCCGGCGGGCGCCGGTCGGCCTCGGTGGCGGCGAGCGAGAGCTCCTGCCACGTGAGCGCGTTCGCGGGCACGCCGGCCACGCCGAGGCCCACGCCTTCGTAGACGGTGATGTCGTCGACGTCGGCCTCGAGCAGGTGCGCCGCGAGCTGCTTCGCCTTCTCCAGCACCTGCGTGCTCGCCTCGTGCACGGCGCTGCCCGCGATCTGGATGGAGCGCGAGCCCATGGTCCCGCTGCCACGCGGCACGAAGTCGGTGTCGTTCTGGATGAGGCGGACCTTCTCCATCGGGACACCGAGGAGGTCCTGGACGATCATCGCGAACGCGGTGCGGTGACCCTGGCCGTGCGAGGACGTACCGACCGTGACGTCGACGCCGCCGTCGGCAGTGACCTCCACCTTCCCGTACTCCGAGAAGATGCCCGGAGCGGTGATCTCGACGTAGGTGGAGACGCCGATCCCGATGAGCGTGCGGTCGCCCCGCTCGCGGCGCGCCCGCTGCTCGGCCCGGAGGTCGTCGTACCCGGCGATCCGGCACGCCTCGTCCAGCGGCAGCACGTAGTTGCCCGAGTCGTAGTTGGACCCGGTGACCGTGGTGACCGGGAACGCGTCGGGGGGAATGAAGTTGCGCTTGCGGATCTCGACCGGGTCGATGCCGAGCTCGTCCGCGGCGATGTCGAGGGCCCGCTCCAGGAACTGCGCGGCCTCGGGCCGGCCCGCACCGCGGTAGGCGGCCATCGGCGTGGTGTTGGTGGCCACCCCGAAGCACTTCACGTCGACCTTGGGGATGTCGTAGACGCCGGGGGCCATCTGCCGGGTGAAGAACACGAGGAACGCGCCGATCGCGGGATACGCACCGGCGTCGCCGATGACGCGGCCCTTCATGCCGACGATCCGGCCTTCCTTCGTGAGCCCGAGCTCGAGGTACTCGAGCTGGCCACGACCCTGCGCCATCGCGACCATGTTCTCGGAGCGGGTCTCGACCCACTTCACCGGCCGGTTCAGCTTCTTCGCGGCGTGACCGACGACCACGAACTCGGGGTACACGCCCTGCTTCGCGCCGAAGCCACCGCCCACCGCCGGGGCGACGACTCGGAGCTGGTGCTGCTCGTAGCCGAGCAGCGGGGCGAGGGAGTCCCGCACGCTGTTGGGTCCCTGGGTCGGGACGTGGACGGTCATGCCTTCGGCGGTGGGCTCGGCGACGATCGCGTTGCCCTCCATCGGCACCGCCGCGAGCCGCTGGCTGACGGAGCGCAGCGACACCACGTGGTCGGCGCCCTCGAGGACCGTGGGGTCGTCGCCGAAGTCCATGGTGAACGCGACGTTGGAGCCGTGCTCCTCGAAGAGCACCGGCGCGTCGTCGGCCATCGCGGCCTCGGGGTCGACCACCACCGGGAGCGGGTCGTAGTCGACGATCACCGCCTCGGCGGCGTCGACGGCTTGGGCCCGGGTCTCGGCCACGACCGCGGCGACGATGTCGCCGACGAAGCGCACCCGGCCCTTCGCCAGCGACGGGCGGTTGAACGCGGGCGGCAACATGATGAAGCCCTGGACGTCGGGCACGTCGAGGTCGGCGCTGGTGTACACGTCGACCACGCCCGGCATGGCCTTGGCCTCGGTCGTGTCGATCGACTCGATGCGGGCGTGGGCGATCGTGGACCGCACGAACACCACGTGCGCGGCGCCGGGGAACGGGAGGTCGTCGAGGTAGTGGGTGTCCCCCCGCAGGATGCGCGGGTCCTCGAGTCGGATGACCGGGTTGCCGAGGATCGAACCGGACGTGGCCATGGAGCTCCCTGGAGTTTCGGATCACCCCGACCGGGCGGGGCCGACCGCCCCGGCCGGAGCCGGGGGGCCTTCGAGCGGGCGCAGCCTATCCCCACGTAGTGTCCGCACTCATGGCCGGAGATCCCCGCAGCGGCGCACCGGCGGACGCCGTTCCCGACGAGGTCGCGGACCGCCTCGCCATCCTCCAGCTCGAGGCCGAGTACGCCCGCACGTGGGACCTCCGCGACGCCGCCGGGTGGGCGGCGTGCTTCACCACCGACGGCGCGTTCGTGCTCGGCGCCGTCGGCGACAAGCCCGCGCTGCGCTTCGCGGGCACCGACGGCCTCACCGAGTTCTGCCGCCGCGCGAGCGGCCGCTACGAGGGCATCCACCTCCTCGCCGCGCCCAGCCTCACCTTCGCCGGCGACGACGCGCGCGGGTGGGTGCACTTCCAGTACTTCGACCGCGACCGCAAGACGGAGGCCCGCCGCCAGGTCGTCGGCGTGTACGCCGTGACCTATGTGCGCACGGGCGCGGCCCGGTGGCGCATGCGGCTGCGCCACGAGCAGGCGGTCATCGAGGGCGAGACCTTCGCCGGGTTCCCCACGGCCGAGCAGATGTGGGGCCCCGACGAGGCGGACACCGCCCCCGCGTAGCGCGCCGCGTCGGTCACCGGGCCGCTTGGCCCGGCAGCGTCGGCGGCTCCGGCAGATCGGGGAGGTCGGGCAGGTCCGCCGCACCCGGCGTGACGATCTCGGCCGAGGTGGGGACGACGTCGGCGGGGACGTCGGCGTCCATCCGGTCCGGGCGGCGCGGCGCGGCGGCGTCGGCGTCGGCCGTGCCCTCGGGGGCGCGTTCCCCACCGGCTGTGGCCCCGCCGTCGGCGCCGGCGAACAACCCGCCCGACCCGCGCGTGAGCTGGCGCATGAGCGTCGCGGCAAGGCCGTCGAGCGAGCCCCCGCCGCCGGTGACGAGCACCTCGGGCACCACCGTGATGTGCCCCTCGGCCACCGCGTTGGCGACGGCGACGATCGCGGTCGCACCCTCGCCGATCGCGTGGACCTGCTCCTCGAAGCCGGTGGCCCGGGCCACGCCGAGCGCCTCGACGGCCTTCGCCTCCGCGAGGCCGATGGCCTGCACCTTGGTGGCTTCGGCCCGGCCGGTGAGCTCGACGTAGGCCGCTTCGCCCTCGCCCTCGGCCCGCCGCGCTTCCGCCTGGTTCTGCTTGATCTGCACGCCCACCTGCGCGCTGGCGAGCTCGCCCTGCATGTCGGCCGTTCCCTTGGCCTTCTCCATCTCGATGCGCGACGTCTGAGCGCGCTGCATCTCCTCGTAGGTGGCCTTCTCCTGGTTGGCGATCTCGCGCTGGGTGAGCACGAGCACGAGCTCCTGCGGGAACACGACGTCCTGGATGTACACGCCCTTCGTCTCGACCTCGTACTGGCCGAGGTAACCGGTGATCGCCTCGAACGCGGCGGCCTGCACCTCCTGACGGGTCTCGATGAACCGCACCGCCTCCAGGGCCTGGAGCGTGTTGCGGAAGTGGTTGCCGACCGCCGACTGGAGCACCTCGCTCACCAGGTTGCGCATGGTGCCGACCATCGAGATGACCTTCGGCGCGCGCGTGTCGGGCACGTGGATCTGCACCTGCAGGTCGATCTGGAACACGAAGCCCTCGCGGCTCTTGCCGATGATCGACGACAGCTGCGCGTCGAGGTCGTGGGCTTCCGAGGTCGCCTCGGCCCAGTTCAGGGTGAGGATGAACGTCGGGACGATCTCCGCGGCGTAGATGCGCGGGTTGAGCGGGTACTTGCCGGTGCGCAGCGGCTCCTGCCAGATGCCCCGATGGCCCGGCCGCACGATCGACCCGAACTTGAACTCCGCGCCCGACGTGTCGAGCGTCGGGAGCCCGACGTACGCCTTGATCACCGCGACCTCGCCCTGGTTCACCACGAGCATCGGCACGAGGTCGACCCGGACCAGGAACGGGTTCAGCAGGTATGCGCCGTAGAGCAGCGGGTCGTGCTGGAGCCCGATGCGCCCACCGGCGTTCAGGAACTCCTGATAGTCCTGATAGTTGTTGTGCAGGTCGTTCTTGCTGCCGAGCAGCTGCTCGATGCGGTCGGCGTCGGTCACCCGTGCCGTGCCCTCGGCCTCGCTCGCTTCCAACGCGGCGATGTCCGCGAACCCGCCGAGCCGCGCGGCGATGTCACCCGAGGGAAGCGGCTCGCCTTCGAGCGTGGTGACCACGCCCACGAGGTCGATCGCGCCGTCGGGGGCGATCACCACCACCCGGAGCATGTCCGGCGTGAGACCGAACGACTCGGGCGAGAGGGTGTCGGCGCCGGCCTGGTCGAACAGGTCGGGGGACACCGGCAGCCCGTAGACGGTCTGGGGTGTCAGCACGAGGAAGCCGACGGGATGGATCGGCAGGAGCGTCCCCGGCGGGAGCACCGGGCGCTGGACGCCCTTCTGCCCGCCCTGGGCGAGGAACCCCTCGAGGGAGGAGAAGTTGCCGAACTCGGGCTTGTAGAAGGCGCTCTTGGCTCCGATCGGCAGGGGTGCGCCGACCTGGGCGATCACCACGCCGATCTCACCGGCGGGCACCTGGACCCAGGGGTACTTGCGCACGCCGAACATCGGCCAGATCTTGAACCGGAGGCCGGGCATGAGCAGCCGGGCCTGGTAGCCCGCCTCGCCCCGGAACGCGACGGGGTCGTCCTCGGTCAGCTTGCGGAAGCCGAACCGCTTCGAGACGAGCCCGATCTCGAGCGACCCGATCGAGTGGAACGACTTCAGCAGGACAACGAGGATCAGCGCCACGACCACTGCGCTCACGATCAGTCCGCCCACAATGCACCTCCGCGCCAGGGTGAGTCCGCGTCCGCACCCTATGGAAGCGGCGGCGATTCGTCCATCGCGCGGCATTACGGTGGACCCATGGCCGCGCCGACCCCCACGATCGTGAACCGACGCGCCCGTCACGACTACACCATCGGCGACACCTTCGAGTGCGGGATCGTGCTGGCGGGCGGTGAGGTGAAGTCGATCCGGGACGGCAAGGTCGTGCTCCGCGACGCCTACGCCCGGGTCGAGGACGGCGAGGTGTGGCTGTACGCGATGCACGTGTCGCCGTACGCGTTCGCGCGCGGCGAGCTCGACCCCGAGCGGCGGCGGAAGCTCCTGCTCAACCACCGCGAGATCGTGGAGCTCACGCAGGCCACCCAGCAGCAGGGCGTCGCCCTCGTCCCGCTGAAGCTCTACTTCAAGGACCGCAGGGTCAAGGTGGAGATCGGCGTGGGCCGGGGCAAGAAGTCGTACGACAAGCGCCAGGCGATCGCGGCGCGCGACGCGAAGCGTGAGACCGAACGGGCCCTCAAGGAGACGCGCCGATGACCACGACCGACACGCTGCGGGTGGTCGATGCCGACGGCCACGTGAACGAGCCCGAGCGCATGTGGCTGGAGTACCTCCCCGCCGAGCTCCGCGACCGGGCGCCGCACACCGTTCGCGACGACGACGGCAACCTCCGCAACGTCCTCGACGGCGTGATGCTCCCGGCGATCCCGCGCAAGCCCGAGTGGACGGCCCCCGGCCGCACCACCGGCGGTCGCGACCCGCAGGTCCGCCTCGCCGACCTCGACGCCGAGGGCATCGCCCAGGCGGTGTGCTTCCCCACCACCGGGCTGTTCTTCGCCGGGCTGTCGGACCCCGCGCTCGAGACCGCGCTCTGCCACGCGTACAACTCGTGGCTCGCCGACTACTGCAGCACCGACCCCGCGCGCCTCGTGGGGGTGGCGATGGTGCCCCAGCACGACGTCGACGCCGCGCTCGTCGAAGCGCGCCGAGCGGTGGGCGATCTCGGCTTCCGGGGGATCATGCTGCGGCCGAACCCGGTCGACGGCCGAACCCTCCACGACCCCGTCCACGAGCCCCTCTGGGCCCTGGCCGCCGAGCTGGACGTGCCCATCGCGATCCACGAGGGCACGACGCAGAACATGGTGCAGTCGGGTGACCGCTTCGACGACTTCGCGTACCGCCACGCCTGCTCACACCCCCACGAGCAGCAGATGGCGTGCATGAGCTTCACCTGCGGCGGGATCCTCGAGCGCCACCCGAGCCTGCGCGTGGTGTTCCTCGAGTCCGGCTGCGGCTGGATCGCCTGGTGGCTGGAGCGCCTCGACGAGCACATGGAGGAGTGGGACCACGCCACGACGGTCCCGCCGCTCGAGCCGTCCGAGTACTTCGCCCGCCAGTGCTTCATCTCGACCGAGCCCAACGAGAAGACCCTTCCCGCGGTGATCTCGATGATCGGGGCCGACGCGATCGTGTTCGCGTCCGACTACCCGCACCCCGACGCCATCTTCCCCGGTGCGGTCCGGGCCCTCGCCGAGCGCACCGACGTCGCCCCGGGCGACCTCCACAAGATCCTCGACTCGAACGCGCGCCGCTGCTTCGGTCTGTGAGCGATCGGGCATGAGCCACGACCACGGGCACACCCACGGGGGTCCGTCCGCGCACGGCGCGGGTGCGCGCTACCGCGGGCGGCTCCAGGTCGCGTTCGTGGTCATCGCGCTCTTCTTCGTGGCCCAGCTGGTGGTGGCGGTCACCACCGGGTCGCTCGCGCTGCTCTCCGACGCCGGCCACATGCTCACCGACACCGTGGGGCTCGGCCTGGCGCTGGTCGCGATCGTCGTGGCCGGGCGCGCGGGCCGCGACCGCGGGCGCACGTACGGCCTCTACCGGCTCGAAGTGCTCGCCGCGCTCGCGAACGCGTTCCTGCTCGTGGCGGTGGCGGTCTACGTGATCGTCGAGGCGATCCTGCGCATCGGGGAGCATCCCGACGTCCCCGGCACGCCCGTGCTCGTCATGGGGTGTGTCGGCCTCGCGGTGAACCTCGGGGTGCTGCTCCTGCTCCGCGAGGGCTCCCGCGAGAGCATGAACGTGCGCGGCGCGTACCTCGAGGTGTTCGCCGACAGCCTCGGGTCGCTCGGCGTGATCGTCGCCGCCGTCGTGCTCATCGTGTTCTCGTGGGAGCCGATCGACGCGATCATCGGTGTGGCCATCGGGCTGTTCATGGTCCCCCGAGCCCTGCGGCTGGCCTGGGACGCGCTCCGCGTGCTCAGCCAGATCGCGCCGGCCCACGTGGACGTCGACGCGCTGACCGCCGACCTCGGCACCATCCCGGGGGTGGTCGACGTGCACGACGTGCACGTCTGGACCCTGACCTCCGCGATGGACGTCGCCACCGCGCACCTCATGGTGGGCACCGCCACCGACCATCACACCGTCCTCGACGACGCGCGTACGCTCCTGCGGTCCCGATACGGCATCGAGCACGCGACCCTGCAGGTGGAACCGGAGGATCACGAAGGATGCGAGGACGTCACCTGGTGAACGGGCGCACGCCGCGGACGCGGCTGCCGGTCCCGGTCCCCGCGGGCTGACCGCGAGCGATCGCCGTGCGACTCCTCGACGACGCCACCCTCGCCGAGCTCGGGCGGGATCCGGTCGAGCGGGTGCGTGACGCGGTCGAACGGGGCGACGCAGCGGCCGCCGCCGACCTCGCGGCGCGGGCCCGGCGGGGCTGGGCCCGCGGCATCGACGGGTTCCGCGCGTGGATCGTGCACACGCTGGCGTTCCTCACCGACCGCTTCGGCGCGACGGAAGCCGGGCTCGCACTCGGGGAGGTCATCGCGGCGGTGGCGACGTGGACGCCGTGGAGCAGCGCCGAGCCGACTCCCGAGACCACCGGCATCGCCCTGCTCGACGCCTTGCGGGCCGACGCGCGCGTGGCCCGCGACGAGCACGACCGGTGGCTCGACGCGGTGTGCGTCGCACTGACCCACGTGTACCGCATCCACGGCGTCGACGTGCTCCGGGACGCGATCGAGTACGCGGGCGACCAGACGCTCCTCGCCTGGATGCCCGACGACATCGGCCGCGACCCCGTGGCGCGGGTGCGCACCTGGACCGCCATGCTCCAGGGCAACTTCGCGTCGGTCAGCGTGAGCGAGGACGACGCGAAGTTCACCGTCACCCAGGATCCGTGTGGCTCGTGCGGACGCCAGCTCGCCGCTGGCCGTCACCCGGGACCGCTCGACCTCGCGACGGTCCGCGAGGTGCACCCGATCACCTTCGAGCGCGGCGACGTGCCCGTGTACCGCACCCACGTCGCGGTGATGCACTTCCTCGTGCCCGAGGCCCGCATCGGCGTGCCGTGGCCGGTGGTCGCCTGCCCCCGCGGGCTCGACGCGGCACCGTGCCGGATCCACCTCTACAAGGACCCGCTCGACCCCGCGGCCCACGCCGACGCCGCCGCCTTGCGCGCCACGCCCCATTGAGCCCGAGAGGACCAGCCGTGCACGACTTCGTCCCGCTCGTCGACCCCGACGACCTCCCGTCCGACCTGCGCGAGCAGTGGGACGCGACCACGCGTCCGGGGCTGCGCGACTTCATCCGGGTGATGGGCCACGCGCCCGATCACTTCCGTCGCTACAACGAGGCGTACCGGCCGCTGCGGTTCGACAACCACCTCGGCCCCCGGCTCACCGAGATCGTGCGACTCAACGTCGCGCAGACGACGCGCTGCCAGGTGTGCGTGGCCGGACGGGTGCCCGCGGCGACCGACGCCGGGCTGACCGAGGACCTCATCGCCCGGCTCGGCTCCGCCGACCTGACCGGCTTCACCGAGACCGAAGCGGCCGCGATCCGGTTCACCCGCAAGCTCGCGAACGACCACCTCTCCGTCACCCAGGCCGACCGCGACGCCATGCTCGCCCACTTCACCCCGACCCAGATCGTCGAGATGGGGCTCCTGGCCGTGATGTGCCTCGTCGGCCGGTTCTCCCAGATCTGCGGACTCGAGGAGTCGGCGTGACCGCCGGGCGGCGCGCGTGACCGAGCCCGGGGCCGCCCTCGATGCGTCCACGCTCGCGGTCCACCGCCATCGCAACCGCCTGCGCCTGGTCGCGACGCTCCTGATCGCCACCGTCCTCTACTGGCTCGCGGTGTGCATCGCCGCCGTGACGATCGGCCTCGTGCTCGCGCTGCGGGTGCTCCTCGAGGGCGGCGACTTCCCGAGCAGCGGGGACGATCTGAAGCTCCTCGGGATCGGCCTCGGGGGCGTGATCGTGGTGTCGGCGGTGATCGGTTCCGTCGTCGCGCTCGTGCGGCTCCCCCGCCAGCGCAGGCGGCTGGAGCAGCAAGTGCTCACCGAGACGGGCGCGCAGGTGATCACCGGTGACGAGTCGCACCGCCGCGTGCGCAACATCCTCGACGCGCTCGCCATTGCCGCCGACCTCCCGCCGCCCCGCTTCGCCGTGGTCGACGATCCGGCCCCGAACTCCTTCGCGGTGGGGACCCGCCCGGCGACGGCGATCGTCGCGGTGACCCAGGGTGCGATCGAGGGCCTCGCCCGCGACGAGCTCGAGGCGGTCCTGGCGTACGAGGTGAGCCGCATCGGCAGCTGGGACGTCGCGCTGTCGAGCTGGACGGTCGCGCTGACGGGCGCGGCGATCGGCGCGCTCGACGACGACCTCTCCCAGTTCGTCGGACGGCTCCCCTTCCGGGCATCGGTCCGGCTGCGCCGGTGGGCCCTGCGCGACACCGCGCTCGACCGCGACCGCGCCGCCGTCCGCTTCACCCGCAACCCCGTCGGCCTCCTGCGCGCGCTCGAGGCGCTGCGCCGGGACCCGGCCGAGGTCCAGCGGGTGAGCCCGGCTACCGCGCCGCTGTGGATGGAGGTCCCGGCCGCGGTCGACGGCGCCGACGCCACGCTCGACGACCGCATCGCCGAGCTCCGCGTCCTTGCCGGAGTGGGACCGGCTCCCGCGGCTCCCGACGGCCCGCCCCCCGACGCGAGCCCGAACGCCGCCGCACCGGACAGCCGGTAGCCTTGGTGTCCTGCCTCACCACGTACGAGGCGGAACTTGACATGGGGGTGCGTGGATTCGATTCCGTGCGCGGGATCGGGGGAAGCGAGCCGACGTTGTCGAATCGTCGTGAAAAAGTCGGCACAACCAACAACTGCCAACTCTGAAGCAGAGATGGGTCTGGCTGCCTAAACACAGCCTGCGTCCATCCGGCCCCTGCCGTTCGGGTCGGAACCGGGCGTCATTTCGAACGGCTCACCGATGAGATTGGCCTCGCGGCTCATCGGGACACCTCAGTGAGGCTGGGGTCGCCGCCTGCCGCCGTTGAGTGGCGGTGACCCGAGACCCAATCAACGGCTGCGCTCGGAGAAGCCCCGACAAAGACACGGAAGACCCGGGTTCGACTCCCGGCACCTCCACCGCTGTCAGATTCACAGCGTTTCCGCTGGTCACACGATCATCATGCGCGTCCGTTCGCTCGACCATGCGATGGGAGACGTTCAAACCCGGCGGGCACCTTGCGGGAGCGCGACGTATGCCGTTCTGGCGTCGGTCAGATGGCCCATCCGGTACGCGTGCTCTGCGCTCACGCGTTCGCCAAGGGGTTCGGACGTCGCCAGACACGCACGATCGCACCGAGGGCCGCTGTCGGAAAGCAGGCTGCCCAGCCCGATGCCCAGAACACTGCGGTTTCGCAAGACATGCAGGTCGGGCTGCACCGCGTCAGCTGCCACCGCGAACTCCGATGCGGGGCGGGCCGAGGAGGCGCTCGAGCACGGCGGGTTTGCCCGGCCACGCTTCGAGGAGAACCGGGCGGGGAACCTGACGGGCTGCGTAACGCAGTGCGAGCGCGACGACCACAGCATCGTCGAGAAGTCCGATCACGGGCAGGAATTCGGGGATCAAGTCGATCGGCGAGAGAACCCAGAGCCCGGCGAGGCCAACGGCGACCCTTGCTCGTCGCGGCACCCTCGGATCACGCCGCAATCGACGGACCGCGGTCACACAGCTGGGCAGAAACGCCGCGAGTTCCCGCAGGACACCTTCGGGCAGCCGCACCGCCAGGACGATGAGCAACGCCCACGAACTCACCAACGCCAGCACGGCGATGACGATGAACCGCAGCATCGGCCGAGCCTAAAGCTCTCGTCGAGCGACGGACGCCTCACGATCTCCGGCTTGGCCTCTCGGAGAGCATCGCGCGGGCCGTGCTCAGCCCCGCGGCGGGGTGGAGCGGGTTGGAAAGCATCGAAGGAGACCACACCGATCACGATGGACTTCGAGATCGCCGAGGATCGCTCCTGCGACCTCGACGACTACACCGTCAACTTCGTGACGATCCGCCAGACGCACGACCTCGCACCCATGCTCGCCGGCCTTCCCGGCGGCTTGTGCCACTGCCCGCACTGGGGCGTCATGACCAAGGGACAGATGACCGTCACCTACCCCGACCGCCAGGAGGTGCTCGAAGCGGAGGACGCGTTCTACATGCCCCCCGGGCACACGCCGGCAGCCGACGCCGGCGCGGAGTTCATCATGTTCAGCCCCGCCGAGCTGCTCGCCGCGACCGAAGCGGCCATCGCCAAAGGGATGCAGGAAACCCCCAACTGATCGCGATCCCCCACACGCCCGTTCCCGGGCGCGGTCAGGTCGCGACGTCGTTCGCGCCACACCGAATCAGCGCGTCCGCAGGGTGGTCGGGGTTGGACGTCGGTGCCGCCCACGAGCTCCATGCCCGGCTCGGAAAGCTCCAACAGAACGGACACCGCGTCGAGCACACCTGCCGACGGTCACGTCTCCACGCCGCCCCCGGCCGGCCCCGAACGATGACCGTGGTGGCCGGTCCACGACCGGGCTGGCCACCACAGCGCTGGAGGAGGTCCGCTGGTCTCCCTTCACCCCACCGTTGCCTTGCTCGCGCGACGATGGTGAGCGCAAACTGGTGGTCGATCCTGTCGGCCGGGCCCTCCGCCCGACCACCGAACGGTGAGGACTGGCTATGTCGAGTTCCTGGCGGGTGCGGGCGCTCATCGCGATGGCAGCGATGGCGGTGGTCATGGTTCCGTCTGCGGTTGGTGCGACCCACTCGTGGGGTGGATATCACTGGGCCCGCACGGCCAACCCGTTCACCGTGAAGCTGGGCGACAACGTCTCGAGCGCCTGGGATCCCTACCTGGCGACGACGAGCTCCGACTGGAGCGCGTCGGACGTGTTGAACACGACGATCGTGGCCGGCGCGACGAACCCGAGACCATGCAAAGCGACCAGCGGACAAGTTCAGGTCTGCAATGCGGCATACGGCGGGACTGGCTGGCTCGGCGTCGCGCAGATCTGGGTGAGCGGCGGTAGTCACATCACCCAGGGCACCGTGAAGGTGAACGACACCTACTTCAACACCGCGACCTACAACACGCCGGGATGGCGAAACCTCGTCATGTGTCAAGAGGTCGGACACACCTTCGGCTTGGACCACCAGGACACGAACTTCAACAACACCAACCTCGGCACCTGCATGGATTACACGTCCAACCCCTTGGGACCCCCGGACAACGAACATCCCAACACGCACGACTACGACGAGCTGGACATCATCTACTCGCATCTCGACAGCTCCACCACGCTGAGCGCGACCTCGTCCGCGAGTGCTCGCGGCGGGTCTGACACACCGGGCGAATGGGGTCGGCTGGTCGCCGGGTCCGAGGATCCACACTCCGTCGCTGTGTACGAGCGAGATCTCGGAGAGGGCCAGCAGCTGATCACGTTCGTGATCTGGGCCGGATAGCTAGACCCGTCCGACCAACCCGCTGACCCCAGCGAGCGCCGACGGGTGGCCTTGGACATCGCGGGTGGCGGATTGGCTCCGAACCGGAGAGTGCTGGTGCAGGTCGTCGGGGTGCTGTGCATCGCAATGGCCGCGGCCGAGGTGCCTCCGCGGGCCGCTCATGCGCAGACCACGACCACGACCTCCGTCCCTGTCACCGGCACGGAGAGCACGAGCATCGGGCCCGGGATCTCCGTAACGGAGGCGCGCCGAACCCATCTCAAAGGCCCCGTGCTCGTCACCGGATACCTGCTCGTCCGCCCTCACCAGCCGATTCGACTCTGCGACGAGCTCGCCCACGCGCGAACGACGCGGTGTGCTGGGGCCTCCATCGAGGTACGCGGCTTACGGCCATCTGAACGCGATGCGCTCGCCACCGTTCACCGCGCGGGCGCTGGGACCCGCTGGAGCTCGGATCAGGTTCAAGTCCTCGGGGAGATCCGCAAGCAAGAGCTGCGCGTGCAGCAACATGCCAACGCATGACGAAGACCCTCGCCGCACGGGTCACACCCTTCGCGTGTCATTGCCTCATCGACTTGGACTGTCCCAGGAGGTCCAACTGCCGGACTTCGAGCCGCCCGACTTGGTAGGTGCCTCTCTCGCCGCTGTGGCCTCCGATGAGCGACGCCGCCGACGGCGGCGGCGAGGTCCCACAGCTCGAGGTTCTCCGGCCTGTCCCCGGCGCGCACGCCGTCGCGATGGTGGATCGACTCACTCGAAGCGCCGACCGCACTCCACACACTCGCGCATTGCGTGCTGGTCCCGATGAACGAACGCGCGGTCAGCCGACGGCGAGGAGGTCGACGACGAACACGAGGGTCTCGCCACCCTTGATCACGCCGCCGGCGCCACGGTCCCCGTAGCCGAGGTGCGGCGGGATCGTGATCCGGCGCCGGCCGCCGATCCGCATGCCGCCGACGCCCTCGTCCCAGCCCTGGATGACCTGCCCCACCCCGAAATCGAACTGGAACGGCTCGCGGCGGTCCCAGGAGGCGTCGAACTGCTCCCCCGTGCTCCACGCAACGCCCACGTAGTGGACGGTGATGCCGAGGCCGGGGACCGGCTCGTCGCCGGCGCCGACCTCGAGATCCTCGACCACCAGCTCGGCGGGAGGATCGGCGTCGGGAATCGTGACGAGGGGCTTGGAGTCGGCCATGGGCCGAAACTACCGCGCGCACGGCCGCCAATCGGCCGCCAGTCGGCCGTCGACCGGCCGTCAGGCGAACGTGCGGACGAGCGCGAGCACGTCGGCCGCGTCCGGCCCGGTCGCGACCAGCGCGGTGTTCGCCGCATCGGCGCGCTGGCCCGCGACCCGGCACAGGTC